>CANNHA010000006.1 GCA_947504275.1 Flavobacteriales bacterium | reverse complement strand
TTGCGAGTGAATTTTTAAGGAAGATGAAAAATCTTCAGGTTGTACTTTAAGCCGTTGGAATATTTCTGCTTGGTAAGGAGTCCAATCCCTGTCTTTCTCTTCCAATTGATTGTGGTAAAGGTTGTATGCAGCATTGGCC
Source organism: Flavobacteriales bacterium (assembly GCA_947504275.1). Classification (GTDB taxonomy): domain Bacteria; phylum Bacteroidota; class Bacteroidia; order Flavobacteriales_D; family Sanyastnellaceae; genus CAMCTV01. The sequence continues at coordinate 44,503 of CANNHA010000006.1, read as the reverse complement.
AATCTTAGTTCTAGCATCACTTCTGCTGTTTGTTTGATATTCATTTTGGCTTTTTCCTGACTGGGCTCATTGCTGCAAGCCACGCAAAAGAAGGAAATCAAAAAAATACAAATGGCTTTCATCGCTGGAAAGTGAGTTGTTGACCTTTTACTTGTTCATCAAATTGACCATTGTTGTATACGCATCTACCATTGACCCATGTGCGTTCCACTTTGTTGTGGAATAGGGTATTGTGAAATGGCGTCCACTGACATTTGTATAAACTGTTTTCATCTGTAGCCAACCAGGTGGCGTTGAGATCAACCATGACCAAATCAGCCTGATATCCTTTTCTAATAAATCCGCGGTGTGCGATATTGTACAAAAGAGCAACATTGTGACTTGCCTTCTGAACCACTTCAGTTAGACTGAAAATTCCTTGATGGCACATCTCCAATAATGCGGGAAGGGCATGTTGCACCAAAGGCCCACCACTGGGACAAGAACCGTAAGCATTGGCTTTTTCTTCCATGGTATGCGGCGCATGATCTGTCGCTAACACATCAATGAAGCCATCTTTTAATGCTTGACGAATGGCTGCACGATCGTTTGCACTCTTTACAGCTGGATTCCATTTTATTCTGCTTCCCAATGTTGCATAGTCTGCATCACTGAACCAAAGATGGTGAACACAGGCCTCAGCGGTAATTCGTTTGTTTTTTAAATCTTCATTGGTAAATAAGTCAATTTCCTTGGCGGTGCTGATATGCAGTATATGCAATTGCGCATCATGGTTTTTGGCCAAAGCGATGGCTTTGGACGAGGATGCATAGCATGCCTCAGCATCGCGAATAATGGGGTGCTGCTCCACGGGAATGCCTGCGGGATAAAGTCTCTGTATGCGTTCTAAGTTGTCAGCAATCATTTTGTCATCTTCACAATGCGTTGCAATCAATGTCTTTGCATTTTTGAAAATGGCGTTCAGGCTTTCCTCATTGTCCACCAACATATTTCCTGTAGACGAACCCATGAATATTTTTACGCCGCAAACATTTTTAATGTCAATGTCACCCATCAGATGCGCGTTGGTCTGCGTGGCGCCCATATAAAATGAGTAGTTGGCCAATGATACCTCAGCTGCCCTTTGGTACTTCTTTTCCAATTCCTCAAAAGTGACGGTATTGGGGATTGTATTGGGCATTTCCATATAGCTGGTGATTCCCCCGGCTACTGCGGCTTTGGCTTCGGTATAAATTTCTCCTTTGTGCGTCAAGCCGGGTTCTCTGAAATGAACTTGATCGTCTATCAAACCGGGCAATAGGTGTTTTCCGTTGCCATCAATCACATTTGAAAATTGCTCGTTGGAAATGCTATTGGCAGGACAAATGTCAGCGATGATTTCATTTTCCAAAATCACATCAGCCAACACCATGTTGCCTTCATTGACAACAGTGATATTTTTGAGTAATGTTTTCATTTTAACCGTTAAAACGCATTTTCAGAACACCAATAAAGGCTTCATTGAAAATATTTAGACTCATTTTACTTTTTCCCAAGATGCGGTCTTTGAAGACTATCGGAACTTCCTTGATGGTGAATCCTTTGCGCTTGGTTTTGTATTTCATTTCAATTTGAAAAGCATATCCAATAAATCGGATACCACTCAGATCAAGTGATTCAAGAACTTGTCTTTTGTAACAAACAAAACCTGCAGTAGCATCTTTCACACCTAGTCCCAAGACCAAATTGACGTAGACTCCAGCTCCTCTGCTCATCACCCTTCTTTTCAAAGGCCAATCCACTACGCCTCCGCCTCTGGTATACCGAGAACCTACACTCATGTCAGCTCCTTGATGACAGGCTTCAACCAGTCTAACCAAATCTTGTGGAGTATGAGAGAAATCGCAATCCATCTCACAGATGAAATCATATTTTTCAGCAATGGCCCATCGGAATCCTGCGATATAGGCCGTTCCCAAGCCCAACTTACCCATCCGTTGGAGCAAGTGAATTCTATTGGGAAAATGAGATTGTTGTTCTTGTATCAATTGTGCGGTTCCATCAGGCGAACCATCATCCACAAACAAAATATCAAACGCCATCGACAAATTCATGACGGTTTGAATCATGTTTACAACGTTTTCTTTTTCGTTGTAAGTAGGTATAATGACCAATGGATTTTTCACAAAATTGGAATTGATGCAAATATAGATTCGTCCAATGATTAGATATCTAATTCACGGATAAATTCTTCCACCTTTTCAACCATTTTAACAGGTCCGATGAAAAAGGGAGTTCGTTGGTGTAAATCTTTGGGTTGGATATCCAGAATTCTATTCTTGCCATCAGAGGCCTTTCCACCTGCTTGCTCAGCGATGAAGGCCAAAGGATTGCACTCATATTGCAGGCGCAATTTTCCTTCTGTATTTTTTTTGGTTCCTGGATAGATGTAAATCCCACCTTTGATCAAGTTCCGGTGGAAGTCAGCCACCAATGACCCAATGTATCTGGCAGTGTAGGGCAAGTTGTTCTTTTTGTCAACGCTCTTGCAGTAGTTCACGTAAGCTTGCACGCCTTTGGAACAACTGGCCATGTTGCCTTCATTGATGCTGTACATGGTGCTGGTCTCTGGAAATTTCATATCAGCATGTGACAAGCAGAATTCTCCGATGCTTGGCTCCAAAGTAAATCCATTGACACCATGCCCTGTGGTGTACACCAACATGGTGGAGGATCCATAAATGACATAACCTGCAGCGACTTGATCAGAGCCTTTCTGCAGAAAATCATTGACATTGGCCAAATCACCGAGAGAGCTTTTTCTTCTGTGAATAGAAAATATGGTTCCAATGCTGACATTGACATCAATATTGGACGAGCCATCCAAAGGGTCAAAGAGGATGACGTATTTGGCTTTCCGGCAATGTTCTAAATCAAAAGCAAAATACTTTTCATTTTCCTCACTTCCTGCACCGCAAACTTGTCCGCCCCATTTCACGGCATTGAGCAAGGCTTGATCGGAGAAAACATCCAATTTCATTTGGGTCTCTCCTTGAATATTGGTAGTACTCTCTGCTCCCAAGATATCTTGAAGGCCGGCCTTGTTTACCTTGTGATTGATGATTTTAGCAGCAATGCTAATGTCCGCTAACAATCTACTCAAATCTCCAGAGGCAAACGGAAAGTCCGCTTGACGCTCCATGATGAATTCATTCAAGGTAACCATACTCATGCTTCAAAGGTAACGATACCCCCATAGTGGACAATGAATTTCCTTAGGAAAAAACTTCGTTGGTGAGCCATATAAACTCCGCAACCCCCAATTGTTCTGGTCGTTTCTGGAGAATTTCATGTTCCCAATTTTTGTGGGCAATGAGACTTTTGATAGAGTTGCGCAATGTCTTTCTGCGTTGATTAAAGGCCAATTTAACCAACTGAATAAATTGTGCTTCGTTACAACCCAGTGAAGTATTGTCTTTTCGCTTCATGCGGATGACTCCGCTTTTTACTTTGGGCGGCGGATTGAATTCATTTTCATGAACAGTGAACAAATACTCTACATCGTACCATGCCTGTATCAATACGCTAAGAATGCCATAATCTTTTGTGCCAGGCCCATTGGCCACGCGAAGGGCAACTTCTTTTTGAAACATGCCTACCAATTCTGGAACGTGGTTTTTGAAATCCAAAACATGAAATAATATTTGTGACGAGATGTTGTAAGGAAAATTTCCAATGACAGCAATGGGCTCTTTAGAGAACTCTTCCAAATTCATCCTGAGAAAGTCAGCCGAATGGATGCGGTTTTTCAGTTGGGGATAATGCAAGTGCAAATACACTATGGATTGCTGATCTACTTCTACAACATGCGTTTCATAAGGCAATGCCAATAGATGTTGGGTCAATGCTCCGGTCCCTGGTCCAATTTCTAAGATTTTTTTGTAATCGCCAAAACCGGTTAATGCATGGGCAATGTCAGCGGCGATTTGTGGGTTGATCAAAAAGTGTTGACCCAGATGTTTTTTAGGAGCGACGTACATGGTGTGGTTGAATGGATGAAAATTGATACCCTTTTTGACTAAGCGCTTCTAATACCGCTGGAAGGGTTTGTAATAGGATGGGACTGGCTTTGAGGCTGTCGTGAAATACGATGATGGATCCGGGTTTGGTGAGTTGCAACACTTTATCAATGCAGGTTTCAACCGACATGGAAGCATCAAAGTCTCCAGTGAGCACATCCCACATGATGATGGAATAATGCTGCAACAATGCTTTGGTTTGTGTGCGACTGATTTGTCCATATGGCGGTCTGAACAAGGTGGAAGGATTGTTCTTTTTGGCAGTGAGAACATCACGCAAGTACTGCGCATATCCTGTCTTCCAGCCATTTTTATGGTTTTGGGTATGGTTGCCTATTTGATGCCCTTCGTCCAAAATTCTTTGAAACAATTGTGGATGATTGTCCACATTTTTGCCAATGCAAAAGAAGGTTGCCTTGGCGTGATAGTGAGACAAGATATCCAATACTTTTTCAGTAATGATGGGTGTAGGGCCATCATCAAAAGTCAAGAAAACCTCTTTATTTTCGGTCGGGATGCGCCAAAAAAAGTCGGTGCCCAATGCACGAATCAATCGAGGTGTTTGGTGTAAATACATGTTTCATGGCGAAAGTACAAAGGATTTAATGGTCTTGTGCGCTCGGGGACTTTGCCCTGTCCAAACCTCCAATAGAGCAAAGTACAATCCTGGAGGACAAAGCACTTGAGTATTGTCTGTCCCATCCCATGTCCACTGGGCGTGATGGCCTTGCCATTCCCCCGCAGAGATGGTTTTCATTTCATAGCCATCTTTGGATAGGATCCTCAATTGGGTTTCAACACCGGCTTGTTCGCCCTGGTATGAAAAGGCAATGATGTCTTGGTATCCATCTTGATTGGGACTGAAGTATTCTGGTGTGCATTGAAATTGGATTTCGTCCAATATATAATTCCATTGTTGTGAATTGGGACAACCTGGCGTTTGATCTCCTTCGCCGGAACTTGCAGATAGCCAAGTTTCTTTGGTCAAATCTCCTTCTACCCTTTCCAACGATACTCCTTCTGTATCGATGAGGTAAGGATGGTGCATGCTGTCTTGGTAAATCAAGGTATCTATTTTGTAGAAAGAATAGCCCAAGTAAATGGTACCTTCTTCAATCGTCATGTAGGGAAGTTGATTTACCAGATGCACATTTTCTGACGAACATTGAATAGGGATTGGATTTTCGGTCAAAGCAATTCTGTCATGCGCACGAATAAAATGATGGTGGCGTTGAATACCGTAGAGTGTCCCACTTTGGTTTTTAATCCAAAGTTGATCCAATACAATGTTTTGATCACTGTTGTTGTATAGTTCAACAAAAGGGCTTTGACCTTCCTTGGGGTCGAAAAGCACTTCATTGAGTAAAATCTTTTGACCTGAAAACGTTTCAACGATGGGAAGATTAATTTCTATTTCAACAGGAATGGATTTGACGCAGAAGGAAATGGAATCAATGCTCAGAATAGCGTTTTCTGCATACTCAGGGAGTTGAAGAATCAAGCTGTCGCTGGATGATTGGCAAGGAATGGAGAGCAGTTCATTATCTAGTTGAAGAACCATACTATCCTGCTCCCAGGGTAGATTGGACCAAAGAAAGAGTCGCTGATCATCGCTCAAACCCCAATCGGTGAGCTGCGGAGGAGGGGCCTGAAAAGATGAATCTAAAATCGAATTGGGTCTTCCCGGTGTTGCGCCACTGTTGCTGATGCAAGCAGACCAATTGAAATTTCCAGAGCACGGCAAATCAGGATTGCGCTGTTCCAATGACCACCCACCATCTGTCTTGTTTGCATTTTGATATGTCTCCATGTTGTATTGAAAGACATCAACAACGCTACCATCAGGAGCGCATAAGGTGAGGCTGTCTCCGGTATTGGTCAATGCTGAAAAGCTTTCCAATCCCCATCTGTTGTCTTCATAGAATATAGTGTCATCCGCTTGACAAAGAACGATATATGCATGGGGCTTAATGAATCTCTCCGGCAATGGATGCGCTGTTGTTGTATTGTATAATGTCCAATCCTTTAACCAAATGCTATCTGTGGTGTTGTTGTAAAGTTCAATGAATTCACTTTTGCCAGACAGCGTTGCGGGTTCAGGGTCGGGAAGTACTTCATTGATAACAATGCTTCTTTTACCGGTATTCATGGGTTGCTGCGGAACGATGGGAGGCCCAAAATAAAAATCGTCCCAATAAAAATTGAGCGCATTGGAACTGGTGCATTGGGATTGAATGCAGAGGCGGAGCGGCTGAAACCCTTGCGGAATGGGCGCAGTGAACAATGGAAAAAACCCTGTGGAGTCGTTGTCTTGAAAGTAAAAATGCACCATGGTATCTTGTTTTATTTTTAGATGGCCATAAACACCATTGGCAATGGAAAATGTTTCAGCACTAGGTTGCCATAGAGCGCCATCGTTCCAAAAAATTTGGATCTGGTCAGCGCTTCCCGTATTTCCAAATTGAATCACCCAACCCCTAACCCCTGCATTGTTGTTATGTCCAACGCTGTCGGGCTGTCCCAAATCATACAGCAAAAGACGACCAAAGTTGTTGCTGCTGCCTGCAAAGTTTTGACGGTAAAAGAAATGGAGTTCAGTATGCTCATCGCCTATGGGTAGGTCGTGTTGAATTTGATAGAAACCCGCTGATGGAAATTGAGATTGCAATTGCCCGTTGCCATTGATAAGGAAGGAAGACGTATCACCTGACCAACCTGAGTTGGGCCAATGGGGATAAATGGGGTCAGACCATTGCCCCCAAGACAAGACTGTGAACAGCGAAATAAAAAGCGTCAAAAAAGGTTTCATGCTGCGAAACTATTTTACCTTCGTGGCTCTAAAAAGAAACACATAAGGCGCATATATGAAAGTGGCAGTAGTTGGCGCAACAGGCTTGGTTGGCACCAAAATGTTGCAGGTTTTAGCGGAAAGAAAATTCCCAGTAACGGAACTTATTCCGGTGGCAACAGAGAAATCAGCAGGAACGAAAATTGTTTTTCAAGACAAAGAGTATACAGTGGTTACACCTCAGCAGGCGTTGACCATGCATCCTGATATTGCACTCTTTTCTGCAGGAGGATCAACCAGTTTGGAGTGGGCACCACAGTTTGCTGCCATTGGATGTACCGTTATCGACAACAGCAGCGCATGGCGCATGGATCCTACCAAGAAATTGGTTGTACCAGAAGTCAACGGTCATGTGCTAACCAAAGAAGATAAGATCATTGCCAACCCCAATTGTTCAACCATTCAAATGGTCATGTTTCTGCAACCCTTATATGCCCTATATGGGATTAGGAGGGTTATAGTAAGCACATATCAAAGTGTAACGGGCACAGGGAAAAAGGCTGTAGATCAATTGATGAATGAGCGTCAGGGTATTGAGGGAGAAATGGCCTATCGCTATCCCATTGACATGAATTTGATTCCTCAAATTGATGTTTTCATGGAGAATGGATACACCAAGGAGGAGATGAAGATGATCTTGGAGACCAAGAAAATCATGGGTGATGAGAATATTGCAGTGACAGCCACCGCAGTTCGTGTGCCTGTGATGGGTGGTCATTCAGAGAGCATCAACGTGACTTTTGATCGTGAGTTTGATATGGAGGAAGTTCGGAATGCACTTTCTCAGTTTCCAGGAATTGTATTGTTGGACAATACGGAACAGGCGTTGTATCCCATGCCTTTGATTCACGCCCACGACCAAGATGCTGTTTTTGTAGGAAGGCTGCGAAGAGATGACACCCATCCTTTTACGCTTAATGCTTGGGTGGTGTCGGACAATTTGCGCAAGGGCGCAGCTACCAATGCAGTTCAAATAGCAGAAATTGTTGCGCAATGGGTTTCTTAAGATCAATTTTTGGTTTTGTTTTATTTTTGTTTGTTGTCTCTTGTGGCAACAATGGCTCTGCAAACAGCAAGCATCAATCGGGAGGATTTTCTCCTGTTGAAAATGTTGATACCACACAAATCGATGACGATTCAGTTTCTGATGATTCAGAAGTTGTTGTAGAAAACAACACGAATGCGGAGATCAAATTGTTGTCTTGGAACATTGCCAACCTGGGGAAATCCAAAGATGATGGTGAGATTGACGCCATGGTTCGGGTAATCAAGGATTTCGAAGTAATAGCCATTCAAGAAGTAGTGGCGGGTCCTGGCGGATCGCAGGCAGTGGCCAGATTGGTGGACGCATTGAATAGAAAAGGAAGCAAATGGGATTATGTGGTGAGCAATCCAACTTCAGGAGGAAAAGGAGTGGAGCGCTATGCGTTTTTGTGGAAACCTTCAAGGGTGAAGTTAAAAGGAAAAGCTTGGTTGGATGCAAACGTCGCCGATGCTGTAGATAGAGAACCATTTATGGCTCGATTTGAGAAGGCGGGAAAAACAATCACGGTAGCGAGTTTCCACGCAGTTCCCCAAAGCAAGTACCCCAATGCAGAAATTGAATTGCTCAAAGATTTCCCAAAGTGGTACAGTGAAGATCATCTGATTTTGGTGGGTGATTTTAATGCAGGGAATCAAGAATATGGGGGTCAGGCTTTGGTTGAAAAAGGTTTTAAAGATGCCATGAACAACACCAAGACCACCATCAAAATGAAGCCAGACAAAAAAGGCAATCACCTGGCCAATCCTTTTGATCACATGTATTTTGAGCAAAAAGAATTGCAGATTTCCTCAAAGGGCACTGTCGATTTTACCAGCCGCTACGACGATTTGAAAAGTGCACGGCTAATAAGTGATCATATTCCTGTTTGGGCAAGCGTTTCTGTGCGGTAAATTCGCCACATGAATCAACCCAAACGATTTTTAATTACTGCCGCCCTGCCTTATGCCAATGGTCCATTGCACATTGGTCACATCGCTGGAGCGTATCTCCCTGCGGATATTTATGTTCGTTATTTAAAAGCCAATCAAAAAGACGCTGTGTTTGTCTGTGGTTCGGATGAGCATGGCGCTGCCATCACTTTGCGCGCACGCAAGGATGGAAAGCAACCGCAGGAAATCGTTGATTACTACCATGAACTGATGAAGCAAGCCTTTGCGGATTTCGGTATTCAGTTCGATGTTTACCACAGAACTTCTGCTCCTGAACACCATGCGATGAGCCAAGGTGTGTTTAAACAGTTGTTAGAAAAAGGAATGTTTGAAGTAGAGACTTCACAACAATATTATGATCCAGAAGCCAAACAGTTTTTGGCAGACCGATACATCACAGGGACATGTCCCAAATGCAGCAACGATAGAGCTTATGGTGACCAATGTGAGAAATGTGGAAGCGCCTTAAGCCCGCTAGAACTCATCGATCCCAAGTCGACATTGACCGGCAGTGCGCCAGTGCTCAAAGAAACTTCACACTGGTATTTGCCCATGGCCAATCATGAAGGATGGATCAAGTCATTTATTCAAGACGGGGTATTGGATGGTGTGCAACACCACGTCACCAAGGAGTGGAAGGCTCATGTATTGGGACAATGCATGAGTTGGATTGATGGAGGTTTGCAAAGCAGGGCCATGACCAGAGACTTGGATTGGGGTGTCCCTGTACCCGTCGAAGGAGCAGATGGAAAAGTGTTGTACGTTTGGATGGATGCGCCCATTGGATACATCACCAACACCAAAGTTTGGGCAGATGCCAATGGCAAAAACTGGGAGGATTATTGGAAAAGTCCGGACTCTAGGTTGATTCATTTTATCGGAAAGGACAACATTGTTTTTCATTGCATCATATTTCCCATCATCCTAAAAGCGCATGGCGAATTTGTTCTTCCGTACAACGTGCCTGCCAATGAATTCATGAATTTGGAAGGAGATAAAATCTCCACTTCACGTAATTGGGCTGTTTGGTTGCATGAATACATGGAAGAGTTTCCTGGCAAGCAAGATGAGATGCGCTATGTTCTTTGTTCCATCATGCCCGAACAAAAGGACAGTGAGTTCACTTGGACAGACTACAAAGACAGAGTAAACAATGAACTGGCCGACATTTTGGGCAATTTAGTGAATCGTGTATTTGTCTTAAATCACAAATATTACAATGGTATATTGCCTGATGTTACCTCCTACGAGCCGGATGAGTTGGACAAAGAGGTGGTGTTGGGATTGGAGCAGAGTTTCCGATCAGTGGGCGAGAAAATTGAATCTTTTCGTTTCAGAGAGGCCTTGGCTGAAGCCATGCAATTGGCGCGTTGGGGAAATAAATATTTAACCGAGACAGAGCCTTGGAAGCTGCAAAAGACCCATCCTGAATGCACAGCATTCATTATGTTCCAATGCGCTCAGATTATTGCCAAATTGTCCATTGCCATAGAGCCATTCTTGCCATTTACAGCCAGCAAGTTGAAAGCCGCTTTGAATGCTCCCGATTGGAATTGGTCAGATGGATCGGCAAAAGTTTTATTACCACCGGGACACGCCTTGGGCAATATTGGAATTTTGTTTGAGAAAATCACAGACGAGCAAGTGGCAGTGCAAGTAGCTAAATTGCAAGCGGCCAAAGCGCAAAGTCAGGCAGTTGTTGATGGCGCCAAGGAGAACATCACCTTTGAGCAATTTCAAGGAATGGATTTACGCATGGTAAAGGTGTTGGAGGCTGAGCGCGTTCCCAAAACAAAGAAGTTATTGAAACTGAAAGTGGACACAGGATTTGATCAACGCACCGTCATCAGCGGCATTGCGGAACATTACAATCCAGAAGATATATTGGGCAAGACCATATTAATGTTGGTCAACCTAGCGCCAAGAGAAATTAAGGGAGTAGAGAGTCAAGGAATGATTTTGATGGCAGAAAATGCACAAGGTCAATTGACAGCGCTGGTGCCAGATAGAAATGCTGAACCTGGAAATGCTGTTGCCTAATGATACAACCTCCTTTTCTAAAAGAAGGCGATAAGATTGGTATATGCGCCACTGCGAGATGGCTTACCCTAGAGCAATGGGAGCCGGCCAAGCGCATATTGGAATCTTGGGGTTTGGTTCCCGTAGTGATGCCTCAGGTTTTTGCACAGCAAGGTCAATTGGCGGGAACAGACCAAGACCGAATCGATGGATTGATGCAATGCCTGCAAAACCCTGAGATCAAGGCCGTGCTGATTGCAAGGGGCGGATATGGAACGGTTAGGGTTGTGGATGCTATTCCAGATGAGGTTATCTTAGAAAGCAACAAGTGGTTATGTGGATACAGTGATGTTACTATTCTGCACAACCGTTGGAACAATCTGGGAATGGCTACCATTCATTGCTCTATGCCCATCTCTTTTGAGGCATGCACTCCTTTGGCATTGGAGCAACTTCGGGGTGCGCTGATGGGCCATTGGCAGAATAGAACTTGGACGGGAGAAAGCCAAACTTGGAAAGATGCTACCGCCCCCTTGGTAGGAGGAAATCTCAGTGTCATATACTCACAATTGGGCTCTTCTACCCAATTGAAAACAGACGGATGTTTCTTGTTATTGGAGGATGTAGATGAAATGTTGTACCACCTAGACCGCATGATGCAAGGATTACTGCGTGCAGGATTGTTGGACAATATCAAAGGCATTGTAGTGGGTGGTTTGACACAGATGAAAGACAATACCCCGGAGTTTGGATTTTCGACGAACAATCCATGGGGATTATGTGCGGAGGAGATCTTGATACAATATGCCGAGCGAGTGAAGGTTCCCATTGTCTTTGGTTTTCCCGCCGGCCATTGGGAACAGAATGAGGGCGTTTACTTGGGTCGTTCCCTGCGAATTAGCCGAACAGAAAAGGATAACCAATGTTTCACCATGGAATTGGTTTAGATTATAAAATTATCGCTTACCTTTGTAAGTGTAATAAGTACACTAAGTAAAAAACACAATGTCTACGTTAGATGAAATGGGGTATAATGAATCCGCGATGGAGTTCATTGTTATCAGTTCATCAGAGATGGAGGTTCGTTTGGCTTGGTTGCTCAATACCCATTTGAAATTGGATTTGTGCAGGGTGCAGGATATCAAAGTCTCGCAGCGTGACAAGGATTTTTCACATCACACGCGGTTCATGTTTAACAGTGATGAGGAAAAAATGGAGGTAAATTTGTTTGAAAACAAATCACCCTACGGGCCGTTGATTCCAGATTGGGCGCGTTGGGATTACATTTTGAAGTTGGACCATGAACGAGAGCCCATTGCACCGCTTTGGGTTCCCAGAATCAAGGCCATTCCAGGCGTTGCGGCGGCTTTGGAAATTGAATTAACGAAAATAAAAACATTGGAACGGCTTATACAAGCCTGTTTCCCATAGAAGGAAAGAAAATGAAAAAGACAAAAATTGTAGCCACCATCGGACCAGCTTCGTCCAGTCGTGAGGTTTTGAAAGCCATGGTCCAAGCCGGTTTGGATGTTGCCCGTTTGAATTTTTCGCACGGGGCTCATGAGATCCATGAGGAAGTAGTTCAGAATATCAGATCCATTGATGCAGAGTTGGGAACACACACAGCAATCTTGGCCGATTTGCAAGGGCCTAAATTGCGCGTGGGTGAAATGGAAAACAATGGGGTGGATTTGTCCGTTGGCGCATTGGTAAAGATTACAACAGAGAAGCAGATTGGAACCAGCGAGGTGATTTACACCAACTACAAAGAATTTCCGGCCGATGTGAAAGCCGGTGAAACCATTTTGTTGGATGATGGAAAATTGGTGATGATGATTGAGTCTACAGATGGCCAAAAAGAAGTGATGGCCCGCGTGATTCAAGGTGGTATTTTGTCTTCTAAGAAAGGTCTGAATCTGCCCAACACCAAGGTTTCTTTGCCATCATTGTCTCAGAAAGACATTGAAGATTTGCACTTTGCTTTGTCTTGTGATGTGGATTGGATTGGATTGTCTTTTGTCAGAAATGCGGCTGATGTTGTTGCATTAAAAGCCATTATTCATGAGAGTGGAAAACATGCCAAAGTAGTAGCCAAGATTGAGAAGCCGGAAGCTGTGGAACAGATTGATGAAATCATTGCTGAGACTGACGCTGTTATGGTTGCACGTGGTGATCTGGGCGTAGAGATTCCCATTCAAAATGTGCCATTGGTTCAGAAAATGATTGTGCGCAAATGTGTGGAGAATGCAAAGCCTGTAATTGTTGCTACCCAGATGATGGAGAGCATGATCACGAGCATGACCCCCACCCGCGCTGAGGTGACGGATGTGGCCAATGCCGTTATTGACGGTGCGGATGCTGTGATGTTAAGCGGAGAGTCCTCCGTTGGAAAATACCCAGTAGAGGCCATTAAAATGATGAACAACATTGTGCAGCAAGCAGAGTTGTGTGAGGATGTTTACCACAAAGAAGAAGCCCCAGATGGAACTGATGAGTCGCGCTTCCTTACGGATAGCGTATGTTTCTCAGCATGTCGTTTGGCACAACGTACCCATGCCGCAGCCATTGTAGCCATGTCTTTCTCAGGATATACAGGTTATAAAGTTTCCAGCTGGAGACCCAAAGCCAATGTTTTTGTTTTCACTGGAAACAAAAGAATTTTAACGCAAATGAATTTGGTTTGGGGTGTAAAAGCTTTCTATTATGACAAAATGGTAAGCACCGACCAAACCATTGCTGATATCCGATACGAGCTGAAAAAACGCGGTTTTATCAAGGATGGCGAATACCTCATCAACATTGCTTCCATGCCCATCAATGAGCAAGGAATGACCAATATGGTCAAAATCAGCAAGGTGTAAGATAGGTTGCCTTTCCTTTGTTATCTTCGCAGGCTTACTGAATCTAGCCAAAAATGGGAAACCTATACCGTGAAGTCAAAGGAATCAACTTACCTGCTATCGCCAAAGAAATAGTGGCGCATTGGGAGGAGAAGGATGTTTTCCGCAGAAGTGTGGAGGAGAAAGATCCGTCCAATTCGTTTGTGTTTTTTGAAGGCCCCCCGTCCGCCAACGGTATTCCTGGTATTCACCACGTCATGGCGCGTGCCATCAAGGATGTTTTTTGCCGCTACCAAACGCTGAAAGGCAAGCGTGTTCAACGCAAGGCTGGATGGGATACGCATGGTTTACCCATTGAATTGGCCGTAGAAAAAACCTTGGGCATTAAGAAGGAAGACATCGGTACCAAAATAAGCGTTGAAGATTACAACAAGGCCTGCCGAAAGGAGGTCATGAAATACACGGATTTATGGGAATCACTCACCCGCGAAATGGGCTATTGGGTGGACATGCAAGACCCTTATATTACTTATGACAATAAGTACATCGAAACCGTTTGGTGGCTTTTAGGACAATTTTTTCAGAAGAATTTATTGTACAAAGGTTTCACCATTCAGCCCTACAGTCCTGCAGCAGGAACGGGTTTGAGTTCGCATGAATTGAATCAACCGGGTTGTTACAAGGAAGTCAAAGACACCTCTGCGGTAGCGCAGTTTCAAGCCAAGGACGATGCGTTTTTGTCCGATGTACGTGAAAGTTTACCCCTTTATTTTTTGGCATGGACAACAACGCCATGGACATTGCCTTCCAATACCGCTTTGGCCGTTGGTGCAGAGATTGATTATTGCGTAGTTAAAACCTGCAACCCATTCAACGCTCAAAAGCAAGTTGTCATTTTGGCTAAGAACTTAATGGGAAAATACTTCTCTGAGGCTGGCGCAGTCATGGCTTTTGAAGATTTCAAAGCTGGAGATAAAACATTGCCTTATGTTGTATTAAAAACAGTAAAAGGAAAAGAATTGGCGGGTCAGTCTTACCACCAATTGTTGCCTTTTGTTACACCAGAAGGGAAAGCCTTTGAAGTGATTATCGGTGATTTTGTAACCACTGAAGATGGAACGGGTATTGTTCACATCGCCCCTTCATTTGGTGCCGATGACTTCCGCGTGGCCAAACAGAATGGCATTGTGTCCATGACGCTGGTTGATCGCAGGGGAAGATTTGTCCCTGAAGTGCAAGATGGTGTGTTTTTGTACGGAGAGGAATTTGTCAAAGAAGACTACTACGCCGTAACAGAAAAAGCAGATGAATTGAGCATTCAGCAAGAGCGATTGACCAGTGTGATTGCGGATACCAGCAAGTTGAAATACTTGAGTGTAGATGAGCGCATCGTGCTCAAACTTCAGACGGAAGGAAAATTATTCAAAAAAGAAAAATACGCCCACAATTATCCCCATTGTTGGAGAACGGACAAACCCATCTTGTATTATCCTATGGATTCTTGGTTCATCAAGGTGCCTGAGATCCGTGACCGCATGGTGGAATTGAACAAGACCATACATTGGAGACCAGAGGCTACAGGAACCGGCCGTTTTGGAAACTGGCTAGAAAGTGCCAACGATTGGAACTTATCTCGCTCTAGATTTTGGGGAATTCCCTTGCCCATTTGGCGCACAGAGGATGGAAGCGAAATGATTTGCATTTCTTCTGTATCACAAATGAAGGAAGAATTGGAAAAGGCTGTAGCAGCTGGTGTCATGAAGGAAAATCCATTGGCCAGCTTTGTCAATGGAGACAACACCAAAGAAAATTACGACACCTTTGATTTGCATAAGCCTTATGTTGATCAATGGGTATTGGTCAGTTCCACCGGACAGCCCATGAAGCGTGAAAGTGATTTGATTGACGTATGGTTTGATAGTGGATCAATGCCTTACGCGCAATTGCACTATCCTTTTGAAAACAAGGCTTTGGTGGATGAGCGCAAAGCTTTTCCCGCCGATTTCATAGCGGAAGGGGTGGACCAAACCCGTGGATGGTTCTACACGCTGCACGCCATTGCTACCGCTGTGTTTGATTCAGTAGCATACAAGAATGTGGTGTCCAATGGATTGGTTTTGGATAAGAATGGAAATAAAATGTCTAAGCGATTGGGCAATGCGGTGGATCCGTTTATTACCCTCTCAAAATATGGTCCAGATGCGACGCGCTGGTACATGTTGACCAATGCACAACCTTGGGACAATTTGAAGTTTGACGAGGAAGGCATAGTGGAGACCCAGCGCAAGCTGTTTGGCACCCTTCTCAATACCTATCAGTTTTTTGCCATATATGCCAACATCGATTCGTTTGAGTACAAGTATGACACCATACCCGTTTCCGATCGTCCAGAGTTGGATCGATGGATCATCTCTCGTTTGAACTCATTGATTCAATATGTAGACAAGCATTTGTCTGATTTTGATCCAACCCCTGCAGCTCGCGCCATAGATGAATTTGTAGATGTGCATTTGTCCAATTGGTATGTCCGCTTGAGCCGCAAACGGTTCTGGCATGGGGAGATGTCGGGAGATAAGTTATCGGCTTATTTGACGCTGCACGAGTGCATGACTGCCGTGAGTAAGATGATATCGCCCTTTGCACCATTCTTTGCGGACTGGTTGTATTTGCAATTGACCTTGGGCAAAGAGAAGGACTCTGTTCATTTGACAGAATGGCCTTTAGCAGACGAAGCCAATATCCATAAGGAGTTGGAAGAGAACATGGAAATGGCGCAGCGCATTTCCTCCATGGTCTTGTCCATTCGGAAAAAGGAAAACATCAGGGTAAGACAGCCATTGCAATCTGTAAAGATTCCCGTGGTACACGCCGAGATGTCCGAAAAAATAAGGAAAGTACAAGATTTGATTTTATCAGAGGTCAACGTCAAGGAACTGGTCTTTGTGGATGAGAGTGAGTCCAAGTTTGTCAAGAATTTGAAATTGAATTTCAAAACCTTGGGCAAAAAGTGCGGCAAGGCCATGAAGGAAGTGCAATTGTTTGCCGAGCAAAATGGCCAGCAAATGATTGACGATATCGAGAAAATGGGTGTTACCAAGGTGCCTACCTCAATTGGAGACATGGAATTGATGGAGGAGGATGTGGAGATTATCCCAGTAGACATTCCAGGTTGGAAGGTTGTGAACCAAGGAAATTTGACCGTTGCTTTGGATGTTACCATCACGGAAACCCTCAGGGACGAAGGGATTGCGCGTGAAGTGGTGAACCGCATTCAGAACATCAGAAAGGAGTCGCAGTTGTCCGTAACAGACCGAATTCAAGTTAGCTTAACGGCAAATTCAATTTGGAATGATGCAATTGAAAAAAATTCCCAATATATTCGCAATCAAGTTCTAGCGGATGCAATCACATTTGTGAATAACTTGAAAGAGGGAGTGGAAGTGGAGTGGGATGAAAACCTAACATTGAAAATACACATTCAAAAATCTTAAGTGATGGCGAAGAAAGTTGTAAAAAAGGCTGCTAAGCCAGTGGCCAAGAAGGCAGCAAAACCAGTAGCAAAGAAGGCCGCCAAGCCTGCTCCTAAGAAAGTTGCGCCTAAACCATTAGCCAAAAAGGTGGCCAAGCCTGCTCCTAAAAAAGTTGCGCCTAAGCCAGTAGCCAAAAAGGCAGCCAAGCCTGCTCCTAAGAAGGTAGTGAAGCCAGTGGCCAAGAAGGCTGTGGTCAAAGCAGCGCCCAAGAAGGTAGCCAAGCCAATAGCCAAAAAGGCAGCCAAGCCTGCTCCTAAGAAGGTAGTGAAGCCAGTAGCTAAGAAGGTTGTAGCAAAGGCAGCATCTAAGAAAGCAGCGAAGCCAGTAGCCAAGAAGGCGGTGGTAAAGGCAGCACCTAAAAAGGTAGCCAAGCCAGTTGCTAAAAAGGCAGTTGCGAAAGCAGCTCCTAAGAAAGTAGCCAAGCCACTAGCCAAGAAGGCTCCGGTAAAACCAGTGGCCAAGCCAGTGGTGAAAAAAGCAACAGTGAAAGCAGCACCAGTGAAAGCAGCGCCAGTTAAGGTTGTAAAAGCTCCAGCACCTAAGAAACCAGAAGTTAAAAAGGTGGAAGTTAAAAAGGCGGAGACCAAGAAGGTTGAAGTGATCAAGAATGTGAAGGCACCCATTAAGAGTAAGCCTATCGTATCTCCCAATGTGAAAATTGAGGCGCCTGCAGTTGCAGCCAATGCCAACATAATATCACAGCGTTATTCTGATTCAGATTTGAGAGAATTTGAAGGATTGATCAGAGAGAAATTGGTTCAGGCCAAGTCGGATTTGGATGAGTTGAAGCAGAGCTTATCACATGAAGGTGACAACAGCACAGACGATACCTCTCCAACATTTAAAATGATGGAGGATGGAACAGACACCACCAGTCGTGAGGAAGTAGCCCAGTTGGCGTCCAGACAAGAGAAGTTTATCCATTCTTTGGAGAACGCATTGTTGCGCATCAAGAATAAGACCTACGGCATTTGTCGAGTTACGGGTAAGTTGATACCCAAGGAGAGATTGCGATTGGTACCTCATGCAACTTTGAGTATCGAAGCCAAGAACATGCAATAAGTCACCAGCCATGAGGAGTTGGGACAAAAGAGCATGGTGGGCGATAGGTATATTTGGTGCGGTGATCTTATTGGATCAGTGGGTCAAGTTGTATATTAAAACAACTTTTCATTACGGTGAAGCCGTTGAGGTAATACCCAATTGGTTGCACATTCAATTTGTAGAGAATCCAGGAATGGCCTTTGGTTGGATGTTACCAGGGCAAAGTGGTAAGTTGATTTTGACGGTATTTCGTATTTTGGTTTTTGGAGGCATCACGTGGTATTTGGTACAATTGATTAAGCAGAAGGCCAAGTTGGGTTTGATTTGCTGCATGGCATTGATACTGGCTGGGGCACTAGGCAATATTTTAGACAGTGTATTCTACGGGGTGGTATTTGACAAGGGATCAGTATATGATGAGGCCTACGGTGATTTTGTCCCCTACCATGACATTGCGCAATGGAGTTCAGATGGCTATGCGCCCTGGCTGATGGGCAATGTAGTGGACATGATACACATCACCAAGTACATTCACTTTCCGGATTGGTTTCCGTTTTTGGGAGGTGAAGTAAAGGCTCTATTTCCACCCATATTCAATATTGCGGACAGCGCTATTAGCATTGGGATAGTGGTGTTGTTGTTGTTTCAGGGAAGGTTGATGAAGAAGGAGGAATAATCAATTATATTTTTGCTATTGTATTTATTTTATTACTTTCGTGCAATAAATAAATAATAATGAAAAAACTTTTATTCTTTTTTGCGGCAGTTATTTTTCTTTCAAGCTGTAAGCTTTTTTCTCCCCCTAAGGTTTACCATTACGATTATCATGTCAGAAATGCTGAGATTGATGAGACTTCAATAACTCGATCTGAGGTGGTTTGTGATCTAAATATTGATTTCACAAAGCGCGTTATGGGAGCATCAAGAGAGCACACTGGTGACGATAGAGCCATGCGTGCCAAGGAAGAGGCTTATTTTAACGCATTGGTGAATAATAATATTGACGTTTTGGTTTCTCCGATTTATCAAGTAGAACAAACGGATAAAACGGCTTCTGCCATAGCATATGGTTTTGCAGGAATGTACGTCAACGCAAGGCCAAGAGCTACAGCGTTAAAGGAGGTTGAAAGTATAGATTCAACAGCGTTTTACAAGTATGAGTTGGTTTGGGGAGGCGCTAAAATAGCCAACCATGATGACTATATTTTATCAACCAAGGGGGAGGCTTATTGCCCGACCTGTCCAACAGGAGGGAAAGTTGGAAAGAAGGGTAAGGAAGACGGGCCAGTAGCCGGGGCGGTTGCAGGTGTAATCGCACCAACAGTAGTTTATTCTGAAGAAAAGGTGCTTTTCAATCCTTATGGTCCTGAATTGGTGTACGACAAGAATTACGGTCAACAAAGAAAAGAAAAGGAAATCAAAGAGTTTAAGCCCTCCCCTGAGGAAAAAGGAAAGAAGAAGGGGCGTGGTTGGATAATCTTTGGAATCGTTGTTTTTACTATTGTTTTGATAGCAGAAGTTGCTGCCCGTGTCGGTGCATAGCTTAAAGATAAAGTGAGCGTTTATTCCTGTTTTATTAATAGATGGCTAAGGAAATCAATGTTGATTTCCTTTGTCATTTTTTTGGCTTCTTGCGCTTCTCAGTCTAAGGTAAAAAAGATTAACACTTATTACCGTTTTTCAGATATAGAAGAGACGCGCATTAAAGTCACACCTGTAGTGGTGGATTTGTGCATTGACTTTGATAATATCGCAACGGGCAAGTCTAAGGTGTGCCTAACAGAACAGGAAGCCATCGATGGTGCGCAATATGACGCTTTGGTATCCAGTAAAGATGTAAACCTGGCGGTATTGGTTTCTCCCATTTATTTTGTAACACGAGAGGAGACCATCAAAAAGGAAAAATCTACTTTTACGTATACCGCTGAAGTAATGGCCTTTTCCGGAACTTATTGTCAGCAATACAATATGTTGGAAGCGTTGGAAAAAGTTAAACCGATGTCTAGAAATCTATTCGTCAAGGAAAGCTTGATGAAGGATTTTGCAGCGGAAAGTTTTGGAATTAAAGATGTTTTGATTTCTGATGTTTACATCATCCAATCACAAGACCGCATAGATACAAGCACAGTAGATGCTTTGATTGTAGATGATAGTACCAAGGAGCTGACTCAGTTGGATAGGAATAAGTTGGCAGCGCAAAATTCAGCTTTTACTGCAGCTGATACAGCACAAGCTGGTGT
Source organism: Flavobacteriales bacterium (assembly GCA_947504275.1). Classification (GTDB taxonomy): domain Bacteria; phylum Bacteroidota; class Bacteroidia; order Flavobacteriales_D; family Sanyastnellaceae; genus CAMCTV01. The sequence continues at coordinate 23,950 of CANNHA010000006.1, read as the reverse complement.
GAAGGAATTAGCGCTTGGTTCGGTTAAAGATTCCACGCTGATGCTCAGCCAATCGGTTGAATCAGCGGTTCAGGATTCATTGATGACTGCACAAGGCGATGGAAAATTTCAGATTAATGATTCGCTTGGGCTTAATAGTGTTGAAACACAAAAAGGAGATTTCAAAGGCATAGAAGAAGAGAAGTTGTATGGTTCAGGTAAAGATTCAGTTAAAGTAGATAAGGAAACAGGACGATTATTATTGGATGAGCATTTTAAGGTCCAGTATTATCAGGATATTGTATTGGATTCAGCAGCGAATATTGTGGAGAAGGGGAAGGATCAGATTGATTTTATTATGCACAATGATGATTACATATCACGTTGGATGCGAGAGAATGCAACATTGAAGCAACAGCTAATCATGTTTAAAAAGATTCTCACAGCAGAAGAGTCATTCATGGACATTAAATACAAAAAAGTTAGAACTCCAGAAGATGATAAGGAGCTAGGCGCCTTGGATTTGGAACTGTTGGAATATGAGTATTTGAATCGCAAGAAACTGCTGTTTTATTCCAATTTCAATTTTCAACGATCCAAGAAGTTGATTATGGATTGTTATGTGACATGTCATGACACATTAAAACCTATTATTCAGAAGTACATAGAGTTGGCGGATTATATGTTGGCAAAGGACCGTGTTCCCATGCAGGTAAATTCCACAGATCCATTGATGGTAAATGGTTTGCCCTTGCGCAGGAAACTCAATGCTGAGTTCTTTGCTTCAGAATTGTACATTAGGGGATGGGAGATTTGTTCTGGAATGAGAAAAACCTTTGGGGAATACCCCATTTCAGATCTTTTCCAAACAGACTCTCTGAATTTGAGCGGATTTGCAGATCAGAACACTGTGAGGTTTGAACAGGGAGATGAGAAAGGATATGCACTCAAAGGATATAACTCACAACGTTTTTTTCAGAAGGAGTTTCCGGTAAACTCATACAATTATCTGATGCAGTACGGTGCCAACCTACCGGATACATTGAAGCAGGCTGTTTTTAAAACATTCAAAAATCCGTCAATAGATGAAGATGCTGTTTTTGCTGAGAATGTTAGATATCCTAAGGGATTGATATATGTGATTCAAGTGGGGGCGTTTAGGAAGCCTATTCCCGTGAGCTTTTATAAATCGTTTGCCCCGGTTGTAAAGGAATACAAGTCGGAAGGTGTTTATCGCTATACGGCTGGTTTTTTCCCAAAATACAACTCAGCGCTTATCGCTTTGAAACAAATAAGGAATTTGGGTTATAAGGATGCCTTCATAGTTGCGCTGCAAGATGGGAAGCGGATAGAGATTCCTAAGTCGATAAAAGTTAAATAGCCCTACAAATATTAATTTGACTTTTCGAGCAGAGAGGAGTATTTCTCCAGCAATTCCAGGTATTTGTTTTTCCAGAATTGGGCGGAATTTTCTGACGGATTTTCTGAATAAAGTGCGGATGCTTCTTGTGCCCATTTCCCTTCGTTTTGTAAGGGCATTATATACACGTGTAAAACGTTCTCAAATCGTTTTACAATATACTCGTCCAGATCTGGATTTTCAAAGTAGTTGTAAATGGTTTTGCGGGAAAGTTTGAGTTTCTGAGCCAATGCGGTAATGCTCCACTCTGACGCACGCACGGCATCTTCCAACTGTTTTCCTACATGAACTTTCACAGATCAAAATAGCGAAATATTTTGTTTCCATCGCTATACAGTTGTGGATATATTTTACACTTTGTTAATACTCATAGATGTGTAAAATGTATAATTCTGTTCATTTTTGTATTTACTCATTGTTTCTGAATTGGATTATTCCTTTTTATTGGCAAATCAGTTGTGTTGATTTGATGGAAGAACTTTTTTGGGTAGTTATTTTATTCTGAACAACTGCTAAAGCTATGGTTGGTTCAAGAATAATGGAACAGTCCATAATGGAGCTCTAAAACTTCATGATATTGTGATTTTTGGGATTAAAAATTGAATCGGCAAATGAATGCAAAATGAGCGGGTTGAATTTCTATTGGAAAGGCGAAATCCCCCTCCGGGGATTTTTTTATGCCCTTTCAGAATACTTTTCTATTTTTACTCCAAACCAATTTCTATGAACCGTATTTTTTCGTTCGTTTTGATGCTCCTTCTGAGTGTGACTTTTAACAGCTGCCAAAAAACCTGTGAAGAAGGTTATACCGGTAGCAACTGTGATGTGGAAAAGCCACCAGTGAAAATGACCATCACAAAAATTACAGTCAACGGGTTTCCCGCCAACGACCCCAACGGCAGCCAATGGGACATCGGCAATAGCGGAGATATCTACATTGCCATCACCGGTGAAAGCACCACCAATGAAATCTGGCGCGCCACCACCTATTATGAAGATGCTTCGGCCACCGGCTCATACAGTTTTAATCCAACCACTCCCATCGATATTCTCTATCCCACCATGACCTATAACGTTGTATTGTACGACAATGACGGTGGAACTTTTATCAATCCAGACGATCAAATGGGCGTGGTTCCATTCAAACCTTATCAATCAGGCTCTCTTTTCCCCAGTGTGCTTACCTTTTCTTCAGGAAGCATGACGGTGGATGTTGCGGTGACATATGCTTGGTAAAGCGGGGCATGTGTAGGGGCCAATGGATATTCGCCCTTGTCAAAGCGGAAAACGAGACATGCGTCCATTGCGAGATCTCTGCGTGCATTGCGTTAAAAAAATAAACGCCAAGCACGCCAAGGTTGCGCAAAGCGCGCAAAGGGGATACTGAATGACATCCTTTTACTATGTGACAGGGATAAGTGCTATTTTTGTAAAATAAATCACATTTTTGGCACTTATTCTTGTAAGTCGCTCAAGATTCGTGGCCAACTAGATTTTGTATGACCCAACTCTTCCGAAAAATAATCAACGATCCCGTTTATGGTTTTATCACCATTCGTCATCCGTTTATTTTTCAACTCATCAACCATCCTGCATTCCAACGTTTGCGCCGCATCAGCCAGTTGGGATTGAGCCACTTGGTATATCCAGGTGCCATTCACAACCGTTTTCAACATGCCTTGGGCGCCATGCACCTGATGCAAAATGCCATCGATGAGTTGCGTGTGCGTGGGGTCGAGATTAGCAAAGCTGAGGAAGAAGGTCTATTGGCTGCTATTCTTTTGCATGATATTGGCCACGGTCCCTACAGCCATGCGTTGGAACACAGCATCGTTGGCGGGGTTCACCATGAAGACATCAGCGCCGGTTTGATGGATCAAATGAACCGCGATTTAAACGGCGGCTTGCAATTGGCCATTGACATATTTAACAACCAATATCCCAAACCATTTTTGCACAGCTTGGTTAGTTCTCAGTTGGACATGGATCGTTTGGATTATTTGGCGCGTGATAGCTTTTTCTCTGGTGTGGTAGAAGGTCAAGTAGGCAGCGAGCGCATCATAAAAATGATGGATGTGGTGGACAATCAATTGGTGGTGGAAGAGAAGGGGATTTATAGCATTGAGAAGTTCATTGTTGCCAGAAGATTCATGTACTGGCAAGTGTATTTGCACAAGACGGTGTTGAGCGCGGAGTATATGTTGGTCAATGTGCTCAAACGCGCCAAGGAGTTGGTAGAACAAGGGAAGACCGTTTGGAGCACTCCTGCATTGTCCTTCTTTTTGCAACAAAATTTTACCAAACAAACTTTCTTCGAACACCCATTGGCCTTGTCCACTTTTTTGGAATTGGACGACCAAGATGTCCTCAGTGCACTAAAAGTTTGGCAACACCATGAGGATGTTGTTTTGCGCGAACTCTCACAAAAATTGGTGCAACGAAAGTTGTTTAAAATACAAATTCACACCCAGCCCATCACGCCTGAAGATTTGCAGCAGCGCATCGCAACGGTTGCGGAGGCCAAGAACATTTCGCAACATGAGGCATCCTATTTTGTGATTACTGGAGAGGCGGCCAATAGGGCTTACAGCCAAAGTGGAGACATCATATTGATCAAAATGAAAGACGGAAGTGTGCGCAATGCGGCTGAAGTCAGTGATCACCTGAGCTTGGCCCCCATGACACGCGAGGTACGCAAGTGGTTCGTGGCGCAATAAGGATTTGATTATTTAATACAAGTCCAAAATAGTTTCTGATGATGAACATTCATATTGGGTAGACGGGAGTATTGAGAAAGAAAGAAGACGGGACTTATCGATTCATGATTGTTACGGGGTTAGGATTACCCTCTTCAGAATGATTTCAATGCAATAAGATTATTAATGAAAGCTCTTGTAATGTCAAGGTTTATCGAAGTTTGGAATATTTTAAAAATTGATTAGCGTATAGGGAAAAGTATCAACAATTATTGATGAAAAGTGTAAACTGGTTAATACCAATTAGGTTGTGTTATAGCTTAAGTAAATAAATTTTATTTGATTTGTAAAAATTTTGAGTAACTTTCATCAACCTTAATCATTTTAACTTATGAAAATTTCAATCTCGATCTTGGTTATAGCCTTATATGGCTTGAGCCGATTGTACAGTCAAATCACGCAGAAGAATCCTGAGAGTAAATTAGAAGCTGCCCAGCTAAAAGAAGCTTTTTCCAGGAATTCAGGGGTTTGGTGGTTTATGTACCCCATCACTAGTTTACTGTTTATCATTTACGATTCGATTCTTCGAATTTTGTGGTTTGTTGGTGAGATTTTTAATTTCATACTCGTAGTATTAAAGTGGATTTATAATGAGATAATATTAGCAGGTCTCATTTTTATCCTTGAATTATGTTGGCACTATCTTATTCTATGCCCTTGGAGAATTTTTAGGTCTGCATTTCTTTTAATTCCAGTTGCTTCAAAATGGCGAAGCTTTAAAATGGGAATTTTAGGTATCTTCTTTAGCTTAATCATTATTCTATTAAGCAGATTTATAACAACATTTATAATCCAGGAAAATGAAACAGCAAAGCTTGTCTTACAACATATATTTCAGTTGGTCTCATTGATCCCTCTGGGTATTGCCGCAGTATGCATAGCCAATCAAAAAAGTAATGACAGCGGGTCCTGGAAGGCAAATAGTCGAAAGTTTATTAGGCTTAGTTTATTCTTACTTCTTCCTATATTATTGGTGTTAGGATTAGAGTACATTATAATCTACTTGGGGAGTTGCACATCTGCGCAATTCACACTATCTAGTATTTTAATGGGAGGTAGTTTACTATCCTCGTTTATCCTTCTGATAAATTCCTGCTTAATCATTTTTTTAGTTAGTGCACTTCCTGCTTTTTCAGTTCAATTCAATGGTAATTTTCGAACATTTTATAGTGAATTTTCCAAACATATTTTTAATGGATGGGCGGCCTATTTGATAGGAATACCATCCATTATTCTTCCAACCATACTTCTTTCTATTATTCCTTTTTTTGCAACTCAAGGCATAACATTTTTGTCGCAAATAACAACAAATTATGTCTATGAGAAGCGGATTTCCGATATGGAAGATGATCTCTCGAAATCTCAATTTTCATATCATAATTGGTGCGACATCGAGGCAATTTCTGATGACAGTATTCAAAAATTGATTGAATTGGACTTTGATTATTTAGACTTAAAAATCTCAAGCAATGCCCTCAATCGCGGAAGGAACTATCTAGATCAGGCTTATGCAAATTATTCTAATTTATATGGAGCAGCTCCAATAGGTGTTATGTATTATTTGTATGATAAATATTCAGCTTTTCAAAACCAACAAGTACACACTGCTGAAGTATCGAAATCTGATGATATAACCGGCGAGTATGCAAGAGCAAAAAATGAAATTAGCTCTGATTCAATAAGCAAATCCAAGGACATAAATGATGCTGTAAAATACATCTCAGCTCAAGAGAAAGAGTTGGCTTTGGTATGCATTGAACCACTTGAAGAGGATAGGGCTGAAACAGTCAGTGGTCAGGTTGAGACCGGGAAAGTAGAAGCGTCGACACCAGAAGAAAAAGACCGTTGTGACATAATACGAGATCGCATTTCAAATGAAATTGCAAAAGCGAGGGAGTTCGTTGCTCGGGAAAGTAAAAATCAAGCACGCAAAGGGCAAATCATTCAGCACATTAATGAAATTTCGGCAGAAATAAAATCGGCGAATGATTGGGATAAATTTTCAAGGGCTGGAGCTTTTTTATTCAGTGGAATTTGGATGTGTTTGCTAGCTGCAATAACCTATGGATATGGACTTAGTATTCTTTCTCATTTGAATTCCAAAATTTTCAGAGATACTGACTCTAGCGATTGGCATATTATCGAAAGAATCAAGGATGCAAATGAGAAAAATGTAAATCAGCCTCTACTAGGAACAGGTGTTGTATTGGGTATTCTTACGTTGTTCATTATTGGTTATACAGAATTTGGTTCCCATTTGAAAGAAAATTTTAATTTGCCAAAATTGGAGTTCCTGAGTAATTTTATGGGGCAAGAAAACGCGAATTTAGAATTTGATTTAAGAGTTTCTCCAACACTAGAAACAGACACTGGCCTTGAAGATAGTGATGGTTTTGATGGGGTGGAGCGCCCTGTTTCAGGGAATACAATTGATTCTTCGTTAGAGCATTCAGTAGATCTTGATGAAACAAATTTTGAGCAACTTCAAGAAACGGAAAAGGCTTCAAATGAGCAAAAACTAAAAATTACCAGGCAATGTGTTCATTGCCAGAAAATGTTTGATCCGAGAAAGGGATTTGCTTTTAATGAAGAAGGTGAAGTAATATCTTACCAACCCGGATACACAGTCAAATACTGTAGTTTGGATTGTGCTCAGAAGGATTAGAATTATCAAACAAAAAAAAGGGCCCCCTTTTTTTCAGAACGATAAATTATAATTTTCAGCTATTAGAAAAATCTTCATCGCATTCAATGTAGAAGAAATATCTACTGTTCACTCAGATAGATGGAAAATGCTATAAATCTTGTTTATGTTTTCTTTTGGTTGCAATGTTTTTAATCAGGGCCAAAATCCGTTTAGTTTGACTAAGAAAAGCAGTGTCGATAAGAATACCGTAATTGCAAGTGGGTGGATTTAGAGGAAGCGAGTATACCGTGAATTCCTGTTTAGACAGGCAGCACTGTAGCATGGTTTTTTGGCCATACGGATAAATTTATTTTCATAGAGTAAATAGAATTAATTAATTTGATTTTTCTGAAGATTTGCTGGCCAACCAGTTTCCTGAATGCTTTGTTGATGAGCAATAAACCCCCTACCTTTGCGTTGATGAATCCAATGAAACCAAAGATATTGTGGGCGGATGATGAGATTGAATTGCTCAAACCGCATGTGCTGTTTTTAGAGCAAAAGGGATATGATGTGACTACAGTGAACAACGGAAGAGAGGCCGTATCTTTGGTCAAAGAACGTTCGTTCGACTTGGTTTTTTTGGATGAGAACATGCCCGGTATTTCTGGATTGCAAGCTTTGCAAGAAATCAAAGCACATGATGCTGATTTGCCTGTGGTAATGATCACCAAGAGTGAGGAAGAACACATCATGGAAGATGCCATCGGTTCTAAGATTGCCGACTATTTGATCAAGCCAGTTAATCCCAATCAAATCTTGTTGAGTATTAAAAAGAATCTAGACGATAAGCGTTTGATTCAAGAAAAAACCACCCAGGATTACCGCCAAGAATTCAGAGAAATATCCATGCAGCTCAGCCAAAGCATGCCAGCTGATGGTTGGAAAGACTTCATGAAAAAATTGGTATATTGGACAACAGAGTTGGCGCAGACCAATGAAGAATCCATGAAAGAAATTTTGCAGACGCAAAAGATCGGGGCCAATCAACAGTTTGTCAAGTTTTACGAGCAGCGTTATCTGGATTGGATCAATGCTAAAGTGGAAGCACCGGTGATGTCGCACACGTTGTTCAATAAGAAAATCAAATCATTGGTACAACCGGGACAGCCTTTGTACTGGGTGGTCATTGACAATTTGCGTTATGACCAATGGAAGATCATCGCTCCTTTCTTGAAAGACCTTTACCGAACAGAAGAAGAAGATATCTATTATGCTATTTTACCTACCGCTACAATGTATGCGCGCAATGCCATGTTCTCCGGCTTGCTGCCTTCCGAGATGCAAAAGTTGCATCCCCAATGGTGGAAAGATGAGGATGAAGAGGGTTCAAAAAATGAACATGAGCATGACTTCCTTCAGGCGCAATTGAAGCGTTTGGGAATGAACGTTAAGACGAGTTACCACAAAGTAGTGCAGAATCAGTTTGGTAAAAAATTGGTGGATCAAATCTCCAACTTGAAGCAAAATGATTTGAATGTCATCGTGTACAATTTTGTAGACATGTTGAGCCACGCGCGCAGTGAGATGGAGGTGATCAAAGAGTTGGCAGAAGATACACCCGCTTATTTGTCCTTGACCAAATCTTGGTTTGAGCACAGTCCTTTGCGTGAGATGTTGGAAAAAATGGCGGAACAAAAGGCGCGTGTCATCATCACCACAGATCACGGGACGGTGAGGGTGGAAGACCCCATCAAGATTGTGGGCGATAAGGCAACCAACAACAATTTACGCTACAAGGTTGGAAAAAATTTGAACTATAATGCAAAGGATGTTTTTGAAGTAAAGGATCCTGCTGCAGCACATTTGCCAAGACCACAGTTGAGCAGTTCATACGTCTTTGCCAAGTCCAAAGGGTATTTTGTTTATCCCAACAACTACAATCATTTTGTTACCCACTTCCGCAACACTTTCCAACATGGCGGCATTAGTTTGGAAGAGGTGTTGATTCCATTTGTTGTATTACAAGCCAAATGATCCAGTTTGAATATTCCCTTGATCAAATAATGTCAGTGGCCCAATCGCTGGTTGCGCAACTGCCGTCTAAGGCTATTGTGCTGTTGGATGCGGAGATGGGAACAGGAAAAACCACTTTGATATCTCAAATTCTAAAACAATGGGGGATTCATGAGGTGAGCAGTCCCACTTACAGCATTTGCAATGTTTACCGAACTTCTAGTGGGCAGACGGTTCATCATTATGATTTGTACCGCATTAAGAATGTAGAGGAGTTGTTGGAGATTGGTTTCCAGGACCTGCTGGAAACGGCCGACTATCATTTTATAGAGTGGCCAGCCTTGGGCCAGCCTTTCTATGAATCACCCATTACCTGGCAAATCAGACGGGACGGAGACCTCAGAATCCTGACGATTCTGTGATCATCCACAACACACGGATGTATTACTTTTGTACCTTTATTAAATAATGAACAAGAACAACTATTGTGTGATCATGGCGGGTGGAATCGGCTCTCGATTCTGGCCCATGAGCCGCACTGCTTTTCCAAAGCAATTTCACGATATTTTAGGAGTTGGCCGAACCCTCATCCAGCAGACATTTGATCGTTTCAGAACCCTTTGTCCAACGGAGAATATTCTGATTGTTACCAATGAGCGTTACCGTGATTTGGTTCAATCTCAATTGCCAGAACTGGCGGCTAATCAAATTTTGTGTGAGCCTTTCATGCGCAATACTGCGCCTTGCGTGGCCTACGCAGCGCACTGCATTCAAGCATCCAATCCCAACGCCCGCATGGTAGTGGCTCCTTCTGATCATTTGATTTTAAATACAACACAGTTTGAAGAGACGATTCAAATTGCTTTTGATCAATCAGAGAAAGGTCAGTTGGTTACCTTAGGGATTAAACCAACGCGACCCGACACTGGTTACGGTTATATCCAATGGGCGGACGATGCAGCGGCCATTAATGATCGTGTTAAGCGTGTGAAAACCTTTACTGAAAAACCCGATTTGGAATTGGCCAAAGATTTCTTGGCCAGTGGTGATTTTTCATGGAACAGTGGGATTTTCATTTGGAAAGTGGGTTCGATTGTGGCCGCATTTGAACATTTTTTACCCGATATGAATAAGGCGTTTTCTGAAGGTCAGGCCGTTTATGGTTCAGACAAAGAGCAAGCTTTCATCAATGGCATGTACGCGGCTTGCGAGAACATTAGCATCGATTATGGCATCATGGAAAAGGCCAAGAATGTCAATGTGGTATTGAGTGATTTTGGTTGGAGTGATTTGGGTACATGGGGTTCATTGCACGGACACTTGAAGCATGATGATTACCGAAATGGTGTGGTGGGCAATAACGTCAGCCTGTACAATTGCAGCAATAATGTGGTGCACATGCCAGACAACAAGCAGGTGGTATTGCACGGATTGAATGGCTACATTGTCGTGGATTCAGGCAATACGCTACTGGTGTGTAAGTTGGAAGACGAACAAAAGATCAAAACTTTTGTGAACGATATTAAAATGAAGAAAGGTGATGATGCCGTTTGATCAGATATGATCAACGATCCAAGCCCTGAGCTCGTCCAAGTTGACTTTATTTTGTGCAGAAATAAACAAGACATCGGATTGCATTTTGGCCATCCAAGTTTTCTTTAAATACAACAATGTTTCTTCTTTGCTCATCGGCTCTTCTAGGCTTGCTTCGTCATGTTCGGGTTGAAAAGCATCCATTTTATTGAAGAGCAATAGTGATTTCTTATCACCGCAATCGATGTCTTTGAGCGTGTCGTTCACCACTCGTATATGGTCTTCAAATTGAGGATGAGAGACATCCACTACATGAATGAGGATGTCCGCTTCTCTTACTTCATCCAAAGTGGATTTGAAAGATTCAATCAAATCATGGGGAAGTTTTCGGATGAAGCCAACGGTATCTGTCAGTAAGAACGGTTTGTTTTCTAGTACAATTTTTCGAACTGTGGTATCTAGCGTAGCAAAGAGTTTGTTCTCAGCAAAAACATCGCTTTTGCTGAGTGCGTTCATCAAAGTAGATTTGCCTACATTGGTGTAGCCTACTAGGGCCAAACGGGGCATATCACCTCTGTTGCTGCGTTGTGTTTTCTTTTGGCGATCAATGACGGCCAATTCTTTTTTCAAGAAAGAGATGCGGTCACGAACGATGCGTCGGTCGGTTTCAATTTCTTGTTCTCCGGGACCACGCATTCCGATACCTCCTTTTTGACGTTCCAAATGCGACCACATTCGGGTTAGGCGGGGCAGCAAATATTGGTATTGCGCCAGTTCTACTTGCACCTTGGCATGTGCGGTGCGCGCTCTGCGGGCAAAGATGTCCAAGATGAGGTTGTTCCGATCCAACACTTTGACCTTTTTGTCCTCAATATTGAAAACCTGCTCCAAATTGCGCAATTGCGACGGGGCCAATTCGTCATCAAAAATGACCATGTCCACATCGTGCTCATGCACGTAGTTTTTGATTTCTTCAATTTTACCTGTTCCCACAAAAGTTCTCGAATCAGGGTGGGGGAGGGATTGTGTAAAGCGTTCCAATGTTTGGGCATTGGCTGTCTCAGCCAAGAAGGCCAATTCATCCAAGTACTCAGTAAGTAGGCGTTTGGTTTGCGTTTGGGTGATGATGCCCACCAATACACAGGTCTCCTGTGGCTTGGCCGTTTCGACTAGTTTGGCCATGGATTAATGGGGGCGCATTTGAATAACGTAATCCGCCACCGCCTTAATTTCTTGCGGAGATAGTCGACTATCGAATGGGGGCATGTTGCCTTTTCCCATTTGTATTTGTTTCACCACCTCTTCTTTTTTCAAGGTTGAAGCGGGTAATGCTTTGGCGCCTGACAATTGCAGCTGACCATCCAATCCGTGACATCCAGCACAGCGAGTAGTATAAATGTCTTTGGCGTTTACGGCAGTTTCCTGTTGAGGCACGTTACCATTGTTGCAAGAAAAGACAACGAATGAAAACCCTGTAAAAATCAGTGACCTCATATTAGAACCAACCACGGACAGGAGCAAAGGACAAGAAAGGCCAAGGAATCATTGCCATCATGATGATGAAGCCAATCAAAAAGAAGCGGAAAATCGTTTTGTATCGCGTGGCGCTATCTGCAGCTCTTTTTCCTTTGATATGTCCCAATGAAATGAGTAAAATCGCAATCAACATCATCATGGAATGCTCCATGATAAAATAGCGGTTTTCAGGAAGTTTCATTTCGGGGGTGCCAGAAACGGCAGAATACTTTTGAAACCAAAGTACCAAGCCCAGAATAAATTGAGTGTGAACAACGAGCATGCTGAGCATGGACCACTTGCTAGGTGCAGCTTCTTTCTTTTTCATGTTCATGTAAGCATGAACGATGGTCCAGATGATCAAAAACACTGCGACATAACGCAGAAAAGAATGTAAGTGTAAAATACCAGTCATCATATTTAATTTGTACAAATATAATCTTTGAAGGACCAATAAGATGCCTCATTTTTGACAAATGAATAAAGTATTGTACAACGTCACTGTTTCGGTGGATGAGGCGGTGCATGAGACCTGGTTGGAGTGGATGAAGAGTGTTCACATACCGGATGTGATGGCCACTGGAATGTTCTTGGAAAATCGGATCTGTCGGGTATTGGATTTTGAGGAAGGGGGCATTACTTACGCGGTGCAATATGTCTGTGCGAGTGCGGGGGATTTGACGCGCTACCGAGAGGAGTTTGCCGCAGCCTTGCAAGCGGACCACAACGAGAAGTTCGGACAGCACTGCGCGGCGTTTAGAACGGTGTTGGAGATTTTGGATGAAATCAGGTAATTAGGACTTCTTGATTTTACCTGTTTTTTTATCAAAACCATAAGGGCAATGCTTACAACCGCTTTGGCAACAGCGGCCGCGTTTCAGATGGTATTGTTCCGTAAAAACAATAAATCCCTCCTCGGTGTAGTAATAATCACCTTCTTCTCTGGGTATATTGCAGTTGGATTGCATGTTTGTAAAGTAATGATATAGCGCGTTAAACAACAACCCAAAATGGAATCAGTTCAATGGAAATATGAGAAATGGATTGTTGAGGCACAACAATCCATCGTGAATTACACCCTGCGTCAAGCTTGGCACTTGCCAGAATGGGAGGCAGGGAATAAGCGTTTTAAGTTATTGTACAACGCACAAGATGCTATTCAGAAAGGCTTTGACACCATTATTACCATGGGAGGAGCTTGGAGCAATCATCTTTTGGCCAGCGCTCAATATGCGCAACATCAAGGTTTGAAGTCAGTGGGTTTAGTTCGGGGATATTGGCACAAAGAACAACCTACGGTTTTGATGCAGGATTGTGAAAACATTGGTATGCAAGTGGTTCCGATTGATACTGCATTGTATGATGAACGAGGAACGGAAGATTTTAAAGTTTGGCTTCATGATCACTTTCCTCATGCTTATTTTATTCCTGAGGGAGGCGCTAATTATTTGGGATTGATGGGATGCATGGAAATGTTGACCGCATCAGATCGCCAGTCTTTCACGGATGTTTGTGTTTGCGCAGGAACGGGAACCACAGCTGCAGGTCTGCTGTTGTCCTCCCCTCACCAACGCATTCACGCTTTTTTTGGTTTGAAGGTGTCTGAGGGAGAGATGAAAGAAATGGTGAGGCAAAGGCTTCGTTGGGTGATGCAAGATACGGATGTGGTAGAAGAAATGATGCAGCGATTGGAGGTGTATGCAGATGAACGTTGGGGTGGATTTGGAAAGATAAAACCAGAGCTTGTGGAATGGATGAAGATGGAGGAGGAGAAGGGAGTGCTTTGGGATAGGGTTTATTCAGCAAAAATGGGCTTTGCATTGGCGCATAATGCTTTGCGCAACGCAATGGGAACAGAAACTTTGGTTTTGCACACAGGAGGATTGAGCGGAAACAGAAGCTTGGAGACTATCTCCGTTTGATCCAAGATTCTGGATTCTGTGCAGTGCCTTTTGTGCTATTGACGGACCACAACTCAAAGTGAAGCACGGCCTCGTCATCTGTCATACCTACATTACCCAAAGATTGTTTGGAATTGACCTTGTCACCAACCTTGACGCTGACCTGCGCAAGTCCAGAATAGACTGTTTTATAGGTTCCATGGGTGACAATGATGTTGTAACCCGCACCAGGGATACTAAAAACTGAAGTTACCTTTCCTCCAAACACACACAATACGTTTTCACCTTGTTTAGTTGTGAAGTCAACTCCGTTGTTGTTTAATACAATGTCATCTAGACTGGGATGATTGTGTTTTCCGAATCTTGATGTAATGGTACCTTGCGCCACAGGCCAAGGAAGATTTCCTTTGTTGGTTTCAAAGTTGCTGTTTAATGCAATAACTTCTGGTGCTAAAGTAATGGCGGTGGTTTTGGTTTCTGTTTTAGTGGCCAACGGTGCCTTTGGCGATTCACCTTTTGGTGTTTCGGTTTTTGGGGTATTGATTGCTGTGAGTTTCTTTATCTTTTCTTCTTCCTTTTTTCTTTCTGCTGCCAACTCCCTGTTGATGATGTCTTGGATTTTACTGTTTAATTTCTTGCGGTCTCCATCCAATTTCTTCTGTTGCACGCGGAGTTTGCCTTCTTCCTTTTTGAGTTTTCCCAACTTATCCTGTTGGGATTGGCGGTCTTGATCGATTTCTGTTTTTACCACTTCCTGCTCCTTTTTCAAAGCGAGCGCTTCATGGCGACTGTATTTCAGTTCGTTGATTTTATCCTTCAGTGTTTGTTCCGTTTCTTGAATAATCTCCACTTGCTTTTGCCTACCCTCAGACAATGCCTGCATGATTTTGTATCGCTTGTAAGCTTGATAGAAATCATCGGCGCTTAAAATAAAAACGATGCTGTTGTAGGTGTTTCGGTTTTTGTAGGCTTGGTAAACCATTTTGGCATATTCAGACTTCAGTGATTCCACTTGGAATTCCAATTGCACGATTTGGTTTTGCTCTTGTTGAATGGTTACATCCAATTGCCCCAATTCACCATCGATGTTTTCAATCATTTTTTCCCTATAGCGAATTTGCTCATTGAGCATGGCAATTTGATTGGATGTTAGCCTTTGTTTTTTCTCAGAATCAGCAATCATGGCTTTGGTTTCCTTGATTTTGGCTGTGATCTCGTCCCTTTGGGTTTTGAGCAATTCTTTTTTGTTTTGTGCCAACATCCATTGACTGACCAGAACACCAGTAATGATGCTCGAAACAATGATGAAAAGATGTATCAGTTTTCTCATAATTTCTTTTTCACTTCATACCCCTCGGGCACTTCAAACGGATATTCAAATGTTCTATCCGTGACCCATTTGTTAACGCTCCAGCCAAAAACAAATTGTTTGTCATTGTCTTTTACTGATACCTCAACAACTTCTGGGTAAGGCGCAATATTGCTTTCGCTTTCCTCAATGTGCCAGGTTTTGTATTTTATTTCAATTTCTCTATTGTTCATTAAGTCTTGAAACAGACAGCGATTTAAAGTAAAGTAAATTGGGTCAAACCAATATTTGGACAGAATAAGTCCATCTTCTTCTAATCTTTGTTGTCTTCTTTTGTCGCGGTTTTTGTTTTTGTCGAGATCTGTTTCTAGCGTGTCATTGTTGTGCTGAATGATGGCCATCGATTTTTTGATGCGGCGCTTGTATCGGGTAGCAATCAGGTATTGATTATCCTCTACTTCTGATTTGAATTTTCCACCAACGCGATCAATTCCCAGTGGTCGACCCGCCAACAGATTTTCCAAATCTTCCAGATCCAAATCGAAATGTAAAAACTCTTCCAAAGCAGCAATATCACTGATATATGCAAACTTATTGTCGGGTATTTTGGATAATACTTTAACACTGTCATTGAGCACCAAAACTCTGGCTATTTCTATACCCAATGCAGGTGAAATACTCATCCAAATGGCACTATCTCTGTTGATTCTGATGTTGGCTTTAAAGTCAACATTGTCTTCTTTGTTCAATGTGTACCCTTCGATTTTCATCCCCAACTGCTTGTATTCCTGCCAGCTTTTTTCGTTTTGTTTTAAAATCATCATGGCTGGCTTGGGACGAATATTCTCCTCCAGAATGCCTATGCTTTTGGATGGTCGACATCCCATCAAGACGAGCAATGAAATTATTATAAGGGAGAGGTGCTTTAGGGACATTCGGGATTGATTTGGTTCAGCCAATTATTGAATGGCATTTTTTTCTTGGCCTCCGATAAGAATTTGCAAGCTGTATTGTTGTCTTTTTTCTCAGTGAAATACTTGGCGGCATTCAAGGCATCAAAAAAACTATTTTTGTCAAATTCAGATTCAGCGATGTTTTCACCTTTTCTCATTCTTAGCGCATGCAGTGTGATTTCGTATCCAGTAATTTGGTTATTGATTAAAACAATCACTTGGTCTTCAAGCCCAGGAATGTTTAGGGAGAAGAACTCGTTGATCCATCCCATTTGTAAGACTGAAACTGTGGTCATGATGTTTATTTTTTTCATCATTGCTTGTCCTTGAAAGAGCGCGTTTTTTTGATCACTCATTGCCGCATAACTAAATAGTTTCATCAGGTATAAACCTGATTCTATTGCTGGATCGTCTAGGACTATGGCCAGACCCGCATTACACTCTTCTACACACCTTTGATACTCACCCATTCGGAAAAGGGCTTGTGCAGCTTGATTTCTGAATTCCGCGGCAAACGGAAAGAGATTATAGGCTTCTTGTGAAAGATCGTAATATTGTGTTGCCGATGAGCTAGGATTTTCCTCAAACATGCCCAATAGTGCTATCCAAACTACTTTTTTGGAGGGGTCAAGTTGAACTGTATTTAGGTACGATTCTATTGCTTTGGTTGTATTATTATTCAACGCATAGAAATCACCAGCCAATGAGTGTGCCTTGGCTTCTCGCGGAAAAGCAATCAATGTTTTTTCAATGCAACGTTCTATGATGGTTTTCCATTCTTCTTGTATGTTCTCACTGTATACAAAAGGGGCCAGCGCATTGATGCGTTGATCTATTGCTATACCCGGCATGTCCAACGCTTTATCCAAAGCCAATAGAATATCCTGAGGATGTGCCTTGGGATCTTTTGATAGGATTTTGTATTGCAGAAAGGCCTTTTGACTTTCAGGCGTGTGCGGATTTTTATTGATCAAGTTTAATGCCTTTTGATTGGCATTGGTGCCCAAATAAAACTCTACAGCCTGCATGGTGAAGTCTGTTTCTTCTGGAAATGCCAATGCTAGTTTTTCAAGTTCAAGACCGGCTGCATCTATATCTTTCAGTTGAATATATAGTTCTTGTTTTAAGCGTGATATATAAGGGTCGATGCCATTGACTTTTTCCAATTGATCCAGCGCTTCTATGGCTTGTCTCAACTCTCCATTTCTGGAGCAAGTTTCAGACAATTCAAGCAAAGGCAATGTCCATGCAGGGTCTTGTTTGATGAGCGCTTGGTATTGCTTGGTGCTTTGTGACCATTGATTGTTGGCGCCCAAGCATCTGGCGTATTCCAATCCGTACCACTTGTTGTTCTTGTCTATTTCAACAGCCCGCTTGGCATGCATTAGCGCCATTTCCGGTATTAGCAACTGTTCCCTTTGAATCCGTGCAACTTCATAGTGCGCGGCGGCCTCATTGGGTAAAATAACCAGATAGTTCTCAAAGGCTTTGACAGACTGTTCCCACTTGGCATTGTTTTTCAATTCGATGCCTTTGAAAAACTGATCGTTCGCTTCTTTGGCTTTTTCCTTGGAAAGAAAAATACTGGATTGTTTTTTAGCACAACTGCTGAAAAGCAGGATAGACCCAAGAATGATATGTAGGGTGATTTTATTCAATGTTGCCTACGGTAGAAAAGTCACCCAAATTCAAGTCGCCCGAGTAATGTCTGATGTGACAGTTTGAACCAATCATTGCATTTTCAATGTTGGATTCTGCAATTACGGTTTGCGCATTGACTATGGCGTTTTCAATTTTGGTGTTGATGATTTTTACGCCTTTTTCCAAAGAGACATATGGTCCAACAATTGCATTTTTCAACACCACATCATCCGCAATAAAACAAGGAGGGATAATTTGACTATTCTCTCCCAAAGTTTGTGCTTGGGCATATTGTGGTTCATAACCCAATATTTTTTGATTGGTTTCAACGACAGCAGCTTTGTTTCCGCAGTCCATCCAATCATTGACGGTGCCGGGTGTGAAGCTAGCGCCTTGTTTCATCATGTTCCTCAGGGCATCGGGTAGCTGGTACTCTCCGCCATTGGTGATGTTGTTGTCTACTAGATATTGCAACTCTCTTCTCAGCCATAGACCATCTTTGAAATAGTAGATACCGATCATCGCCAAGTCACTGACAAACTGCTGTGGTTTTTCGACAAATTCCAATATTTTTCCGTTGTCATCTGTGACAACAACACCAAACTGTCTGGGGTCGTCTATTTTCTGCACCCACAAAACCCCATCGGCATTTTGATCCAATTCGAAATTGGCTTTGAATAATGTATCGGCAAAGGCAACGGTTACAGGACCCTCAAGATGCTCTGCAGCGCAAAGCACAGCATGCGCAGTCCCCAAAGCTTGGTCTTGGTAATGGATGCTTCCCTTGGCGCCTAAGGTGTTGGCTACTTCAAGCAGGTGTTGCTCAGCCGTTTCACCAAATCGTCCGGTAACAAAGGCAATGTGCTCAACCTTTTGGTGGCTCACTTTGCAAATTTCTTCAACCAAACGCTGCACAATGGGCTTTCCAGCCACGTGAATCAGCGGTTTTGGAGTGGTTAGAGTATGCGGGCGAAGGCGCTTGCCCATGCCCGCCATGGGTACAATGACATTCATGCGTATTGATTAGCAGTACCAAAGAAAATCCACAAGTCCCTTGCTTATTCAGTCGTTTGAGAGAATAATCAACATTGTAACGTTAACGCAAAAGATGGCGCTTATTTGATTTGGCCGTATTTGCGCTGGTATTTCTCGTACAAGTCCACTTGTTTGTTGCGGATAGTGATGTCGCGTCCGTCAATGAACGCACGAACCAAGTTGTTGGTTTTCATGTCCAATGCATCCCCTTCAGAAATAAAGAAAGTGGCACTTTTGCCCAATTCAATACTTCCATAATTTGCATCAATCTTGAGGATTTTGGCAGCATCCAAAGTTAATGCTTGAACAGCTGCTTCATAGGGCAGACCGTATCCAACTGCGGTTCCTGCCAAGAAGGGTAGGTTGCGCGAATTCATGGCCTCCATGTCTCCAGCATTTTGGAAACAGAAAATAACTCCAGCATCGTGCAAGCGTTTGGCTAAGGTAAATGGAGCATCTATTTCATCACCGGAAAAACGGGGTAAGCTGTGAACGCGTGGTATCATCACGGGGATATTATTTTCTTTGAGCAACGGAGCAACCCAGGCTGCATCATAGCCACCAACGATAACCATTTCTGGTATTTTGTGTTTTTGTTTGAAATTTACCGCTTCCGTAATTTGACGTTCATCTTCTGCATGAACATACCAAGTAGCGTCACCTTCTATGACTGGACACATGGCTTCCATTCTTGGATCTACCTCGCTTTGCTGTGGCATACTGCAATATGCTCTGCATGCTTCAAAGTAAAGACCTAGCCCGTCCACTTCTTCCGAATAACCTTTGTTGATTTCCAACCCACCTGAAGAACGACGGTAGGGGTATGGCCAATTCACGTGTATGCCATCGTTGGTCCTAACCACGGCATCTTCCCAGTTCCAAGCGTCCAAGTGCACAATGGATGAGGTGCCTGAAATGGTCCCGCCTTTGGGTGTTACTTGTGTAATCAAGACACCATTGCTGCGTACGGTGGGCAATATTTCAGAGTCGGTATTGAATGCAATGAGTGAGCGGATGTGCGGGTTGTAATCTCCCACCTCATAAAAGTCGCTGGTAGCACGAACGGCCTCCATTTCAATCAATCCAAGATTGATAGCGGGAGCGATAAATCCTGGATACAAGTGTTGTTCACTGGCATTGATAATTTCATCATATGCGTCCGGAGCCAATCTGATGGTGCGGGAATCCGCAACCAAAACTATTTTGCCCTCTTTGAACCCAATGGCGGCATTGTCTATCACCTGACCATTGCCCAGATGTGCCACCACGTTCAGGATGAGAATAGACTTGGATTGCTTAGGTGCTGGCGAATATTGCGCTTGCGCGATGCAGCTCATCAATGCAAAGCAAATGCTTAAAATCTTAGTGGTGGTTTTCATGGTCATGTTCTTCAAAGTGATACAAATCTCCGGTACTGTCGCAATGGAAATGACGACGCTTTCTCCCTTTGGGTTTTTGCGGTGTTTCCCCATTGATGATGGCCTTTTGCATCGCATCCATCAAGGCTTTGCGATCATTCCATTCTTCTTGGTGCAGGAAGCCATCTTCTTCACGATCAAAATAGCATCTTCCATCCACAAATGTTTTTTCTGCCATGGCATAAACACTCAATGGACTGGTATTCCAGATGACAACATCCGCATCTTTGCCTGCTTTTAAAGATCCCATTCTGTCATCCAGATGAAGCATTTTGGCGGGGTTGAGTGTCACAAACTTCCAAGCTTCTTCCTCGGTAAGATTACCATACTTTACCGCTTTAGCCGCTTCTTGGTTTAATCTTCTGGCCATTTCTGCATCATCTGAATTGAAGGCCACTACAATGCCTTCTCTGTGCATCAACGCGCCGTTGAAGGGTATCGCGTCTCTTACTTCCATTTTGTATGCCCACCAGTCGCTAAAAGATGAGGCTGCTGCACCATGCGCTTTCATTTTATCGGCTACTTTGTACCCTTCTAAAATATGGGTGAAGGTATTGATTTTGATTCCCATGCTGTCCGCCATGTGCATCAGCATGTTGATTTCACTTTGAACATAACTGTGGCAGGTGATGAATCGCTTGCCTTCCAGGATTTCCAATAAAGCCTGTTTCTCCAAATCAACCCTGGGTTTGGGCAATTTTGTTTTTGACTTTAAAGACAAATTGTAATTTTTCCATTCGTTGCCATATTCACGCGCTTGGTGAAAATGATCATAATACACTTGTTCAACGCCCATTCTGGTTTGCGGAAAACGAATGCTATTGAAATCGCCGGCGTTGCTGTGTTTGACATTTTCGCCTAAGGCAAATTTGATAAATCCTGGAGCATTTTCTATCAACATTTCCTCATGGTTGACACCCCATCTGGTCTTAATCAATGCGCTTTGTCCGCCGATAGCATTGGCACTTCCATGCAACAACTGTGAAGATGTAACACCGCCAGCCAATTGACGATAGATATCGATGTCCTCTGGCCAAACAACGCGAGCTTCTTCAACCTCTGCACTGGAGGTCTGCGCGTGCTCATTGACGGACATCAAAGCAATGTGACTGTGCTCGTCAATGATTCCACATGTAATGTGTTTACCTGTGGCGTCTATGCTGGTGACATTCACTCCTGCAGGAGGTGTTACTTTGCCTACTTGCAGGATTTTTCCATTTTGTATTAAAAGATCACCTTTGATAATGCCATCTTTCTCATTGGTCCACAAAGTTCCGTTTTTGATCCACACCGTTTCTTGCGCAGGTAATGCTGTTCTGCCATAAGCACCAAAGGGGTAGGTCATTTCAGTGATGGGGTTGATCCACTCTTCAATCGCTTCAACGGTGGTGTCGGACTCAATGATTTTGGGATCAAATTTTCCATTGATGCTGATGTTTTTGCTGTCTCCATTTTGTGCCAATAGCATCCATCCTGTGACACTACTATTGAGCTTTTGTAAACTCAAGTATTGCTGTGATACAGCAGCACTATCACTCTTGGGGGTTAAAGAAATGGTAATGCGCGAGTCATCGGTTTTCACAGTGCTGTTTTGTGACAAAGTATCTGCGCCTTGTATCCAAGTGGCCAACACGCCTTGTGGTTTGTCTTCTACAACAACTTTTATTTCTTGGTTGTTTTCGGTTTGTAACGAATAAGTTCCCAACCATGGATTGGCTTTGGTGACATTGACCTCATGTTTTTTTCCCATCACCCAGTTTTCTTCAATCTTGCATTTTTTGGAAAGAAGTGGTTCATTGGTAATGATGAAATTGGCCCATTTTCCTTTTTCCAAACTGCCCAATTGGTCATAAGCGTTGATCCATTGCGCTGGATTTTTACACAAAGCACGTATTACATCGGATTCGTCTAGTCCATATTTGGCAGCCTTTCTGATGTTACTTAAGAACGCGCTTTTGTCGTCCAATCCGTCCGTGGTAAAGGCAAAAGGGACGGTAGCTTGTTTGAGCGTTGATGCGTTAGCCGGTGCCCAGTCCCAATGTTTCAATTCTTCCAAAGGCACTTGTCTGGCTAGCAGGGGATCAATCAAATCATACGGTCCTGGAAAATTGACAGGAAGGATGAATGAGCCTTTGGTTGCTGCAATCTCTTGGATTCTTTGGTATTCATTTCCGGAACCTTTAAAGATGTATTGCACCTTCATTTCATCTCCAATCTTGTCAGCGCGCATGGCGTTCCATTTGTCATCGGTTTCAAAAAAGGAAGGGAATTGTTGTAATTGTAAAAACGACTCTAAGCTGAGGTTGCGTTCTTGTTGAATTCCTTGATTTTTGTACCATTCAGCGTCGAAATAGGTTTGACGCAAAAGGGCGATTGAACCCATCAAGCTGGATGGGTATTCTTGTTTGCTACTGCCTTTTTCAAGTGAATAATGAGCCGATACATTGGATTTTAATAGTGCAATATTTTCGTTGTCATCTAAAGCAACCAAGGCTCCGCTTCCTCTCACTATTCCATCTTTTCTGTGCGTAACCACTGCACCAACGCCAGCTTTGATTAAATCATTGGCAGCGGCTTCATCGTAGTTGAAATGGTAGCTGGCTGCATAATCTGCGTGAATGGCATCATTCCAACCAAAGGCGCCTTTCCTGTTGCGATCAGGATTGGGAAATGGTGACCATTGCGCTTGCTCAACGGCGGGTTGTCCGTAGTTGCTATACAAGTCAACAAATGACGGATAAATATGTTTGTTGCTGTAATCCAATATTACCGTACCTGCAGGCAATGTTAGGTTGCTGCCTGCGCTGATGATACGACCTTTGTAAAACAAAAGTGTAGCATTATTTATTACCTCCACGTCATTGATGTGCAGTGTGGCATGAGTGATGGCGGTGTGAACCACCTCCTTTTCTCGAGCTCCATTGACAGGGAAAGTGGGTTGTGCATAAATCCAAGCGGATTGGATTAGGACAACAAACAATATCATTTTTCGCATACTGCAATGATAAGCAAAAAGCAGCAGCAAAGAAAGGGCTAGAGCCCTTAATGTATTACACCAACAACATCAGGAATGACCAGCTTTCCAGCCGTTTTGGCTTGTATTTCTTCGATGCTGACATCGTGGGCTCTCTCTAGCAAATGAAAGGCGCCATCTTTGATGTCAAATACACCCAAATCGGTGACTACTTTTTTGATGCAATGAATTCCAGTGAGCGGAAGGGTGCATTGCGGCAAAAGCTTGGAATGGCCTGCTTTGTCACAATGTTGCATGGCTACAATGATGTTTTTGGCAGAGGCTACCAAATCCATGGCACCGCCCATTCCTTTTACCATTTTTCCGGGGACTTTCCAATTGGCAATGTCTCCCAATTCACTCACTTCCATGGCGCCTAAAATGGTCAAATCCACTTTTTGTGCCCTGATCATTCCAAAGCTCATCGCACTGTCAAAGAAGGATGATCCAGGCAGTGTCGTTACTGTTTGTTTTCCAGCATTGATAAGATCGGCATCTTCTTCTCCTTCAAAGGGAAATGGTCCGGTTCCGAGTAGTCCATTTTCCGATTGCAGAACTACCTCAATGTTATTGGGAACATAATTGGCCACCAATGTGGGGATTCCAATGCCCAAGTTGACGTACATGCCGTCCTTGACCTCTAATGCAATTCTTTTTGCAATTCCATTTTTATCCAACATGTTTACGCGCGCTTTTGGGTGGTTCTTTGTTCAATTCTTTTTTCGTATCGCTTTCCTTGGAAGATTCGATGCACATAGATGCCAGGGGTATGTATGTGGTCAGGGTCCAATTCGCCAGCAGGAACCAATTCCTCTACTTCAGCAATGGTGATTTT
>CANNHA010000005.1 GCA_947504275.1 Flavobacteriales bacterium | reverse complement strand
CGGTGAGCGAGCACATCAGCGCATGTTGCTCCAACATTTCCAGCGCCTACAACGGTAACTTTCATGGTTTTTATTTTTTCTTGAGAAATTTTCGATGGCAATATTACGTTAAGGAACCATATTTGCACGAAACAATCATCATTAAAATTTTTATTATGAATGATTTAAATAAGCTTTTGAAAGGATTTGCACCCATGTTCCTTGTTGTTTGGGGCATAGTAGCTCAAGCGCAGCCCAATGTTTCATTGCTACCAGCAGGGGTTTATGGAAAAGATTATAATGTCTTGGATAGCAACGGAAAACGCAATGGTGTTTGGTACCGTATTTATAAAAATAAACCTGACGTTCTCTATTATCGCGGTCAGTACGATCATGGGAAACCCGTTGGCATCTGGGATTTTTACGACCAAGAGTCTAGATTGATTTCACAAGTGGACCACGTTCAGGATTCCACTATAAATGCCGTCAAAATGTTTTATGCCAATGGTCAAATAATGGCTGAAGGTATTTATCTAGGAGCCATGGAAGACGGTAAATGGAAACGTACCAAAGAAGGACTCTGGAAGTTGTACCATCAAAACGGCGCATTGTCCACGTTAGAGAACATAAAGAATGGCCATAGAGATGGTTTGTATGAATTGTTTTTGGCCAATGGAACCAAAGTTTCTTCTTGTTTTTACCTCAATGGTGAGCTGCACGGGTTGTATGAAGAATGGAATGAGTCTGGAAAAAAAATTAGGGAATGCAATTACGAAAAAGGATCCATGCATGGAATGGCAAAACATTATTTTGATGATGGGAAGCTGAAAATGCAAGGAGAATATTTTTATGGAGCGTATGACAAGGTTTGGAAATTTAACAATGCACAAGGAAAGCAGGAAGCTTTTGTACATTATGACAAAGGCAAAGTGATTAAAAAGATTTATATCAATGCTGACGTTGAAGAATATTATGATAGTGGTATTCCAAAGCTGATATGCACCTATGTGGACGGAAAGAAAGAAGGACCTTACAAAGAGTTTTATGATGTAGGGAAATTCGAAATGCTCCCCGGTTCAGAAGAGGATAAAAAAATTGGGATTTACCAAAGAGAGAAATTGATGGGCACCGTTGCTAGGGTAGAAGGAGAGTATCTCAATGACCATTATGAAGGAAAGATAGTATTTAGAAAACCCAACGGTGATATTGAGAAGATTGAGCATTGGGAAAATGGTAAATTAGTCGATGAGCCAAAGAATTAAGTTAGGATCAAGGATACTGTTGGTCATTGGACTATTGCTATCAGGACTATTGAGTTGGAGTCAAAATGCACCCAGTTACTATTATGTTGTTTTTAAGGACAAAACAGGAACTCCCTTTGAGTTGGAATATCCCCAAGCATTTTTATCTTCTAAATCACTAGAACGAAGATTGAGATTGGGTATTCCCATACTGGAAGAGGATTTACCAGTGAATCCGCAATATGTGCAGGGTGTATTGCAAACCAGTGGAGGTGTTTTGCATCATACTTCCAAATGGTTCAATAGTATGACGGTAAACCTCTCTGCTTTAGACAGTGTTGCACAAGTAGCAGCCATAGAGCAAATAGCACTCTTACCGTTTGTTTATGAAGTGAAGCGATTTCCTTTGAACACTGCAGAGACGGGAAAGAGACGATTGAAGCAAGAGGATGAGATGGGTCCCGTGGAGTTGACACTTCCCAATCAGAAAGGTTATGGTTGGGGGTTTCACCAACTCAATATGGTCAATACCATAAGGCTTCATGAGGCCGGTTTTCATGGTCAAGGAATTGATGTTGGAATTTTTGACAGTGGTTGGTTTGGCGCAGATCAAATGAGGGCCTTTGGTGCCATTAGAGATGAGGGGAGATTGATGATGACGCGTGATTTTGTCAATCCGCAATTGCCCAATGTATTTGATAAAAGTACACACGGTACTTATGTCTGGGGAATCATGGCTGGAGTTATGCAAGATCAGTTTATCGGTGCTGCACCTTTGTCCAACTATTATTTGTTTCAGACAGAGGATGTGGATTCAGAATACAGGATCGAGGAAGACAATTGGGTAGCAGCAGCTGAACTAGCTGATTCTTTGGGTTTGGATGTCATCAATTCTTCATTGGGTTATTCGTTGTTTGATGATACAACAATGAATTATGAATATTCAGCGATGACAGGCAAGGTTTCAAGGGCGAGCATTGCTGCTGAGAAGTTGTCCAATAAAGGAGTTATAGTTGTGAATAGTGCCGGCAATTCAGGCAATAGTCCTTGGTATTTTATTACAGCTCCTACGGATGCAGATGGAATATTAACTGTTGGTGCTGTGGATAGTTTGATAAATGTGGCCGGTTTTTCTTCTCATGGTCCAACTTACGATGGCAGAGTAAAACCCAATGTTTCCGCCATGGGAGTTAAGACTTACTATCCTTTCTCAGATGATAAAGTGGGCAAAGGAAATGGAACTTCTTATAGTGGACCTATCATAGCCGGATCTACTGCTTCTTTGCTATCAGCATTGAGTAATCGTTCACCTCAGGATGTTAGAAATACAATTGAAAGAACAGGGAGCTTGTTTCCGAGCTATAACTTTGATATGGGTTATGGTATACCTGATTTTTGGTGGGCTTACAATTTGTTGTTAGAAAGTGAATCTTTGCCTAGTACTCAGTTGGATTGCATATTTCCTAACCCAACCAAGGATATCATCAATGTAAAAACCAAAGGATCCCCTGTGCTTTCTTTAAGTGTTTCTAATGCGCTAGGGCAACGGATGACGCATATTTCGTGGTCACAAAGTTGGATTAAAAATTACCTGCAGTTATCTATAGCTCACTTGCCTCAAGGCACTTATTTTTTGACCATTGAAACGGAAGAGGGAACCTCAACATCACCATTTGAAAAGATTGATGAATAGAATTTTATTTTTCATATTGTTATCTTTAAGTACAAAGGTATTGTCTGCACAAAATGTTTGGTTGGCTCATTATTTTGATACCATTCCTTGTTTTGAATGTGTTGATGCGTATACATGGGTGGACAATGCTACACTCAGAGCCAAACCCGGAAAAGATGCAAAGGCCATAGCTCGTTTGCCCATAGGTTCGGGTTGTGAAATTCTGAAAGAATCCCACGATACTTTGGACATCAATGGAATTGAAAGTG
This sequence comes from Flavobacteriales bacterium, assembly GCA_947504275.1. GTDB lineage: Bacteria > Bacteroidota > Bacteroidia > Flavobacteriales_D > Sanyastnellaceae > CAMCTV01. Next base: position 42,651 of record CANNHA010000005.1, on the reverse strand, counting down.
TTTGGTATAAAGTACAAACGGATTCAGGGCAAGGCTGGATTTGGGGAGGATTAATGACACGCTGGTTTGCTGGAAGTCAATCCGATGTGGATGTCAAATTTTTTGTGGGGTATGAGCAGTTTAGTGCATACAATCCCAATGACTCCAATAGCAGACAAGTCACTTGGATGCAGATACGTGCTGTGCGAAACCACAAGGAAATTGCCAAGTACCGCTTTGAGGTTTGGGAACCTGTCTGGAATGTCGTCAATACAGGAAGCCGGGGATTCCCCATGTTTAAAGATGTTATTGCTGTGGAGGAGAGCGGCGAGTCATGTGGACATTTTTCAGGAGCTGTTTGGTTGTTTTGGGATGGAGCGCAATTTTTGGATCAATTGGTTATTGGGGGAGTAGCTGATGGTGAGTTTTCCGTTTGGGATACTCCCATTTTTCCATCAGATATTAAAGGTCAGAGAGACATCCTGATATTGTCTGGAGAGGATTATATAGATTACTTTGAACCCAATGCGGAGTATCCGAGAACAATTACAGAGCGGATAGGAAGAAGACGTGAACTTTATTGGCAGGAAGGAAAGTGGCAAGAGGATAAGTCCTCAATAAAAACACAAACCTTGTATTACATGCTCAATGATTACAATGGAGATACCCTTTATCTTCCTGAACAGCTCCCTGAAGAATATAGGGACTGGATCAATTGGAGCAAGGGAAATCAGAAGTAGGATCGGGATCGCAGAAATTAAGCGCTGCGCAATACGAACCCTGAACCAAAGCGTACAGATTGCCAGTTAAACCATTTTGGCCCACTAATCGAATGTCCTTTTGCATAATGGCACTTCTGGAAGCAAAGAGCCCCAAGCCATTGGAAACATTGCTGTAGGTTGGACGTTCTTGAATTACACCCGTAACAGGAGCATTAACGGATAGGTATGTACCCAACTCTTCATTGGCCATTCCGATTGTCAATTCAAAGCATTTGGCTGTAGCCGCAGGGAATTGATGACCTGGTATTCTTCTTACTTTAGGATTAACGGACAATTTACTTTGTAAATAACTGAAAAATCCTTCACCAGCAAAGCTTGCTGAAACAGCGCCACCGTTGGTTTCTAAATTGTCACTGTCAAAATTTCCAATGTAGTAGTCCAAACGCAAGGTGTCTGTTTTAATCAATTGCGTATGGGCATTGTCTGCATAGGTTTGCTCGAGATAATTGAAATGCAAAGTGATGTCATAGGAGGATACATTGGGAGCTGGCGTCCACTTGACAGTTACGTCATCCTTATAATTAATGTCCTGCGTAGAGGCATTGAATTGAGCCAAAATCATGGCCACATTGGGAAGAGGATTTTGAATGGTCACCTCATTGGTTTTTACTAAGTCAGTTGTGGCATAAACATCCGGGCGATTGTGAAAGTCGACAACCAATTTGTAAGTAGCCTCAGGATCCATACCGCCAAGTGTTGGAAGCATGTATACGGTTTGAAGCGGCGCGTAAAACAATCCATAGGGGTCTTTTGATACTTCTACAGCTTCTAAATCCCACTCGTCAACTTTGGTATTGTTTACGTATTTTTCGATGGCTAGTCGTTTGAACTCTTCCCACTTGTATTCACTGCTATCTCTGATTAGGGCAAAATCATAGTTGTTGCCATTTCCAAGAAAAGTTTTATTGATTTTGATATATTGCGTATCCAATTTGGGATCCAACAATCCAAAAACCACAGTTGTACTTTTGTAGGGTGCATTGAGCTCAACTTCCGTTGTGCAAGCATGAAAAATCAACACTGCCAACAATACGCCAAAAAAACCGATTCCTAATTTACGCATGGCCAAATATAGTTACGAAAGGAGAAACTTCATTACATCTACATTATCCGGGTAATCACTGAGTTTTGGGCATTGTGCTTGTCCAAATGGAATGTAGCCTTTGCCAACCACACATTGAAGATGGTTTTGGTGTTCTGAAATGCGCGATTGGACCTCTTGTATGTCGGAGTAATACTCATAGAAAAGGCTTCCGGTTGGTGCAACCCATCCACTATCCTGCTTAAAAAGCATAAAGCCGTTCTCCAATAAATCTACTTGATTTAAAAGCCATACAGCCTTGTTATAATCATAATTGTTGGCGTATTTGTTGTGCTTGATCACTTCTTGAAAGGGAAGAAGAGCTTTAATTATGGTGTTTAAATCATAACCTTCCGGTATAAAGACTTTACACACATTCCGGCATCCCATTCCAAAATAGTCAAAGATATCTAGTGCCAATCCATTGAGTTCTTCTTCGGACTCATTGCCATCTAAAATGGCGACACTGGTTCTGGAATGGCGAATGATGTTTGGATATTTGTCAAAGTAGGCGTTAAAATATCTTGATGTATTGTCACTTCCTGTTGCAATGATTCTGTGGAAGTTTTCCAATTTACCATCCGCCCATAAAATTGAATCTTGGAATGCAGGTTCCCATTTCATGATTAGATAGATGAACAATGGGATAAGCCTAGCGTCATCGCTGGATAATTTGATCAAAGCCTTGTGACCGCTCAATAACACGCATAAGATATCGTGGAAACCCACCATAGGAATGTTACCTGCACAAATGATGGCTACCGTCTGTGGCTCCTCTTGCATGTTAGGAATATCATATTGTGAAATCCATTGCTGCAAAGTCTCATCTGTTAAATTTCTAGACCACTCACCAATGGCTTTTCTGGTGTTGGCTTCAGTAAACCAGCCGTTATAGGATACCTGAGTTTCGATAACCTCGTTGGCGCTTTGGTATTCATCCTCCGTAAGTCCGCAGTCGAATCCAGGCCAGTTGGATTGCTGTGAGAGACTTTCCATGAGTTTGGAGAGCTGAACAAAAGCTTTTATTCGTTGTTCTAGGGTAGTATTCATAGTTAAAACGTTATGGCGTACATTTGCGCCGCAAAATTACATTAAAGCGATATAGATATGGCAATCATGATTACCGATGCGTGCATCAATTGCGGAGCTTGTGAGCCCGAGTGTCCCAATCACGCCATTTACGAGGGTGGTGCGGAATGGAAATATTCTGATGGAACCGGATTAAAGGGAATAATTTCGCCTATTACCGGAGGTGATGAAGTGGATTCAGATGGCTTGATGGAGCCCAAAAGCATGGATGTTTACTACATTGTTCACGACAAATGCACAGAGTGTGTGGGTTTTCATGATGAACCTCAATGCGCTGCAGTTTGTCCAGTGGATTGTTGTGTAGATGATCCCGATTACAGAGAAAGCAAAGATGCCTTGTTGCAGAAAAAGGCATTTATGCATTTATAAGATTGAATAAAATTCAGAATCAGGCCATGACTTCATGGCCTTTTTTTATGGATTCCAGCGAATAGACAAATAGAAATTTCTTCCGGGGCCATTGATGCCACTTGCAAATGGTCGGTATTGCGTATCCAATAAATTATCTATTCCGGTGAACATGGTAAGTGTTGAACTCAGTGTGTATTCAACCCTTGTGTCAACTAAAAAATAAGCCGGAGTTCCCAATGCCGGTGCATAATTTTCATTGTCCTCTGCGTTGAGTCGGTAGTCGGCTATTTTTTTCCATCCGTAATATTGACATTGTACCATGAATTGAATCTCTTTCCATTCTTGATGAATGCTTCCTCCGAGCATGCCTGGAGGGATGTGATCCAAAGGTTGGTTTTTATCATTGTCGATGACTCCATCGGTCCATTGTCCTTGCAATTGCCAGCGGGTTGTATTTCCTATAATTCCTGAGCATTGCCCTTGTAAACCTTTGATGATGGCACTTTCAAAGTTTTGATTGGCCAAAATGTTACTGGATACCCCATCCCAAATTAGCGTGCTGGAACCATTGATACTAAATGGAGCAAGCGCAATGATATCGTCGATCCAAGCTTGATAGTACATCAAATGCCATTGAAAATTATCCCCAATCCATTTGTATCCAAAGTCAATATTCATGGATTGCTCCGGTTTGAGATTGGCATTGGGTACAATGACATTTCCCTGCGTCGTTTCAAAAATTCTGCTCAAGTCATCTATGTTGGGAACCCGATATCCGGAAGACAATTGTGCTGTCAGTGATTGTTTATGAGAGAGGTGATACTGAGCCCCTATTGACCCAGAATAATAAGGCATGTTTTGTTGAATGTCGTTTGTACTAGACAACCATGTATAACGATCATCAAAGGCGGAAAATAGAGATGAATAACCCCCGCGCAGTCCATCATGGAAAGTCCATTTTGGGCTGGGGATGTAGGTGTGCACGCTATATACCGAGAAGGACTGCATGTTATTTTTTCCAGTGGGGTACCGCGCACCGATTTGCTTTTGCTCTTGTGATATTTTGTTTATTGCTTGACCTGCTGAGATGAGTTGATTGTATTGGTAGTCCCATCCCATTTGCCATTCGTGATGCTCTGTAATGCTGTAAAAGTTTTGTGTTATTGAGGAAATCCCAACATTTTCTTTTCTAGATTCCAACCAAGGGTTATTCCACTTCCGGTTTTGTCTGCTTTCCTCTATTTGTTGAAGGGAGATAATCAAATCATTTCTCTGAAAAAGTTGAAATGGTTTTTGTTGTATTCTATGGTAACTCAGTAGCGATCTTTTTTGCGGTCCATAGTACCATTCTCCAAATTTGAGTTGCTCACCATTCCATTCTGATAGTCGATCATTTCTATTGATGTTGGTGGTATTGGAATGTTGAAACTGAATATTGTGTTCTACATTTTTTTGTTTTCCTTTTCTCCATTTGAATTTTTGTAAAAAGTCTGTTTGGGTATAAGCTGTGTTTTTAATTTCATGCTCATTGTTATTCACGACCATGACGTCTTCAGTTCCATTCCAAACACCATGAAATGTTTGGGTTCCAAAATTTTCTTTGAAGAAAGGATTTTTTCTTTTTCCTGTAAGATAACGCTGATTCTGTTGCATGGTGAAAGAGGTGAGCGAAGCAAAATTTCGTTTTCCATAGTGGGTTTCGAAATGTTGCATCCACCCATTGGTAACGGTCTCGTATCGATTTTGGATGATGGTGCGCCATTTCTTATTGGATTGATATTTTGGTGATATGGTCTCCATCTCGATAACTCCGCCTAAAGCGTCGCTTCCAAACAAGCAGGAACTGGGACCAAAAATCACTTCCATTTTTTCCAACTGATTGACATCGCAAGAGATGATGTTTTGCAAATGCCCGCCGCGATAGATTAGATTATTCATTCTGACACCATCTACTATCAAAAGAATTCTGTTGGCTTCAAATCCTCTTAGAATGGGACTGCCACCACCAAATTGGCTTTTTTGGATAAAAACATTTCCGTTCTTGTTCAGCAAATCAGCTGTAGTCCGAGGTTGTAAACGAAGGATTTCTTTCTGTTTGATATCAACCATAAACAGAGATTCATCCGATTGTAAGTGTCCCTTTTCAAGCCCAATGTAAATCAATGGTTTTAACCACTGTTGAGGTAAACTGTCTTTTTGGGCCGTTGACTTTGAATACAACAGGCAGAATAGCACACAAAATAAACTAATCTTATGGAGTGGGTGGAATCTGAATACCATTGACATATAGTTGAATAACTTTGATTTCTTGGGCATAGGTTGAACCAGAGAAAGGTCCGAGATCTTCGTATTGTATTTGTTCAAGATAACTTTTGGTTAGCTGATCTCCTATGGGGAAAAATGACCAATGCCATTTCTCTTCTTCATAACCAGTCCTGTCGGGGTTTGCATCATAAGGTTGATAAAAACCAAAGCGCGCTGCATTCATGCACAACCAATCATATTCCTTTTTCCCTTTCCCTTGTGCAAAGTAGCTTGGGTCCAATGAATTCAGATCAAAATCAGTTCCCCAATGGTGTCTGGAGGTACCTGGCATTGAACTGTACAACAAAATATTTTTTGCGCGATCAAGTCCTTTTGGATACTGAGTCTTTCGTGCTAGCCATTTCTTTTCCCAGATACCTTTTTGCTGTTCAAAATTTCGTGAAGCACTGATGACTTTAAAACTGATTCCAGATTCATTTGCAGCGCTAATCATTTTTTCCAATGAGTCACAGACCGTTGTCAAGAGATACGCATTCTCTTTTGTGCAGATGGTCTTAGATAGTTTTTTAAATCGATTGTCGCTGGCGTAGTTCAGCTTGCCCAATAAAAAATCCTTCTCAACTTGTTTCCATTCTTGAATTTGTCCAGAAGAGAGAAGTGAATGAATTAGCAATAGGGCAACTGCGATGTAACGATGCATTAGTTTTCAGAAATATTGAAATCAATATTGGGTATTCTCTTTAATTGTTCCAGCACTTCATCGCTGATGTCCAATTGGAATTTGTTGCCAGATAGTGTGGTGAGCACGGATTCATCATCAAAAATTTTCATGCGCAATTGGGTAGCCCCCTGTCCTGGCATCAACTGAGTTTCTAATATGTTGATGAGTTCAGGTGTTACATATCTTCTGTCAACAGTTATGTTGAGGAATTTTCCCTGTTTCTGTCTTACTTCGCTCAGTAGGTCTATGCGTTGCAATTTGAACTCCAATTCCTCTGGACCTTTTTGATCTTGTCTTTGCCACCTTGCCGAAACCTTTCCAATCAAAACCACCGGATAATTGTTGTCCAAGAATGATTTGAACTTGATGTATTCTTCACCAAACAAGCTAAATTCTCTTGTGCCTGTGTAGTCTTCTAGTACAAAAGAACCATATGGTTTTCCTACTTTACTTATTTTGTGCTGCACGCTTTTGATGAGTCCAGGTATTTTCAGATCCCGACCTTTTACCGTTGGCATATCTGCCAATAACTCTAATCCGCCTCGGCTACAGAAATTGTCTATTTCCATCCGGTAGTCATCCAATGGATGTCCGCTCAGAAAGATACCCGCTACATCTTTCTCATGCGCCAATTGGGTAAATGTATCCCATGGTTGATGAGAAGGAATGGAAGGTTCAGGAATGTCAATATCCTCGGACTCTCCAAATAGCGTAGCCATCCCATTTTGAGAAGTGTCCTTTGTCGCATTGCCATATTTGATGAGGGTTTCAATAAAGGTGCTGTTCTTTCCATCGGGAGTGAAATAGGCAGAACGTGCAATGCCAAAACTGTCCATGCCACCGCTGTAGACAAGTCCTTCAATGACGCGTTTGTTGCTGGTTCTGGCATCAACCCGTTTGATAAAGTCAAACGGACTTTTGAAAGGTCCCTTCATGCGCTCTTCCACGATACTCTCCACGGCACTTTCTCCAACGCCTTTCACTGCGGCCAATCCAAAACGAATGTCGCCGTTATTATTCACATTGAAGAACGCATCAGATTCATTGACATCTGGACCAAGAACAGGCAATTTGTTTTTCTTGCAATCTTGAATAAAGAATGTTACTTGTTTTAAATCACTCAATGACCCTGTCATCGCCGCGGCCATGTATTCTGCTGGATAATTGGCTTTCAAAAATCCAGTTTGAAAGGCAATCCATGCGTAGCAGGTGGAGTGAGATTTGTTGAAGGCATAGCTGGCAAAGGCTTCCCAGTCGGTCCAAATTTTCTCCAATTTGTCTTTGGGATGTCCATTGCTTTGAGCTCCTTCCATGAATTGCCCCTTCATTTTATCCAACTCCTCTTTCAACTTCTTACCCATGGCCTTCCTCAAGCTATCGGCTTGGCCCTTGGTAAAGTTGGCCAACTTTTGAGACAACAACATTACCTGCTCTTGGTAGACGGTAATTCCATAAGTGTCCTTCAGGTATTCTTCCATTTCTGGTAAGTCATACTGAATGGGTTCAAGTCCATGCTTTCTTTTGATGAAGGATGGAATGTATTCCATAGGCCCCGGTCGATACAAGGCATTCATGGCAATCAAGTCTTCAAAAACGGTGGGTTTTAAATCTTTGAGATGCTTTTGCATACCAGGACTTTCATACTGGAAAATACTCACTGTATCTCCACGCTGAAACAACTCAAAAGTTTTTGGATCATCCAAAGGAATTTGATCAATGTCAATATCAATGCCGTGTCTTTGCTTGATGATTTTTAACGCATTCTTGATGATGGTGAGGGTTTTCAAACCCAAAAAGTCCATTTTTAATAAACCAGCTTTTTCTACAACATCGTTATCAAATTGTGTGCACCACATGTCACTGTCTTTCGCAGTGGCCACAGGTACAAATTGATCGATAGGGCCTGGTGTTATGATAACTCCGCATGCGTGAATACCAGTGTTCCTGACGGAGCCCTCCAAAAGAGAAGCCATTTGAACAACTTTGCCTTCTTCAGAGTTGGCTTGTGAAAGCGCGTTAAGGGCTTTGGCATTTTCTACAACATCGCGGGCAAAGGCCTTTTCCAATTCTTTGTTGTCCTTTGAGACAATGTCTCTTAACTTGGAATTGTCTGGAATGAGCTTTGCGATGCGGTCTGTGTCACCCAGTGGTAAACCCATCACACGACCAGAATCTCGAACGGCTGACTTTGCCGCCATGGAACCATAGGTGATGATTTGCGCTACTGCGTTTTTGGAATATTTGTTCCGAACATATTCAATGACTTTGCCTCTTCCTTCATCGTCAAAGTCAATATCGATATCGGGCATGCTGACCCTTTCTGGATTAAGAAAACGCTCAAAAAGCAAATCATATTTGATGGGATCCACATTGGTTATTCCAATACAATAGGCAACAGCCGATCCTGCGGCAGATCCGCGGCCTGGGCCAACGCTCACGCCCATTTCTCTTGCCTTATTGCAAAAATCTTGAACAATCAAAAAGTATCCAGGATATCCCGTATGAGCGATGGTTTTTAATTCAAAATCCAAACGCTCAGTAATGGCGGGTGTTATCTCGCCATAGCGTTTGACAGCACCTTCATAAGTGAGGTGACGCAAAAAAGCATTTTCTCCTCTTTTTTCTCCATCCACTTCGTCTTGAGGATTGATGAACTGAGATGGGATATCAAACTTAGGAAGTAAAATACTGCGGCCTAGTGAGTATAACTCGCATTTATCCGCGATGCGAACGGTCTCTGCAATGGCCTCTGGGAGGTCAGCAAAGAGTTTGGCCATTTCTTGTGGCGTCTTGATGTAGAACTCATCATTGGGAAATCCAAATCGAAATTCTCTTCCTCTTTTTCCAATGTACTTTTTAGGTTTATCCAAAGACTCTCCGTCTTTTACGCACAGCAGGGCGTCTTGTGCTTGCGCCTCCTTCTTATCTGTGTAATAGGTGTTGTTGGCAGCAAAATACTTGACATCGTGTTTTTTGCAAAAACGCAAAAGGGTTTCATTCACTACATGCTCTTCCTCTAATCCATGCCTGAGCAACTCAGCATAGAAATCTTCACCAAATTGTTCTTTCCACCAAATGAAGGCTTCCTCTGCACGTTCTTCTCCAACATTTAAAATAAGGTAGGGAACCTCCCCCCAAAGCCCACCTGTCGTAGCAATGAGATCCTCTTTGTATTGCTCTAAAGTTTCTTTATCTATTCTGGGGAGATAGTAAAACCCTTCTGTGTAAGCTATGCTGGATAGTTTTGCGAGATTGTGGTAGCCTTTTTTGTTTTTGGCTAATAGTACAACAGGAAAACCATCATCTTTGGTTTCTCTGTTCAATCTGTTTTTGCAAATACTCAGTTCACATCCAACAATGGCTTTGAGTTGTGTACCATTTTTCTTATTGTATTTTTCAACTTCTTGATTAAAAACAAAGGCCGACATCATGTTGCCATGCTCTGTGATAGCAATGGCTGGAGATTCCTGCGCAATCGCTTTTTTCACAATGGAACCTATCTCCGATGTGCTTTGAAGAACACTGAATTGAGAATGGACATGGAGATGAACAAACGTGGTTTGTTCAGCTGCTTCAATTTCATCTGTTGAAGCCTTTGGAATATCTGCAGTTTGGGCTTCTGTTGCTTGATTGAAATTGCTTGCTTCTAATTTGGGCGCTTGGTAATTGTATTGCGTGATCGCAGAGGACTCTGGCACTTGGATAATGCGCCTTTGAAGCATTTCGAAGAAGGCTCGGGTTGTCGCTTCTACATCGTAGGCTGCATCGTGTGCCTCTGCCATTTCAGAGCCAAAAAGTTTGGAATACAATTCTCCCAAAGTTGGCCATTTGAATTTACCGCCTTTTCCTCCTGGTAATGCACAAAATTCGGTTCCTTTTTCTTTTGTATCCAAAGACAAAATGGATAACAAGTCAAAATTGATGTTTTCACGAAAAATTTCACAACCAACAACTTTGATATCAAAATCAATGTTATGTCCTACTAAATATTTAGCATGCTGAACATCTTCTATAAATCTGATTAACGCATCTTGAAGGGGAATGCCAATTTCATGTGCCTTTTCGGTAGTAATTCCATGGACTTTGACAGCATTGAAAGGAATGCTGAAACCCTCTGGCTTTACTACAACGTTTTGCGCAGAGATCAATGTGCCATCGTCTTTGTGCAGTTGCCATGCGAGTTGAACTACCCTGGGCCAATTTTGGGTGTCCGTGATGGGTGCGTTGTAGTTTTGAGGAAGACCAGTGGTTTCCGTATCGAAAATAATATACATGCCTTGGTAATAATGTCTCCAACAAATTTAAGCCTTGCGTATTGGAGTTTTTTCAACTTTATGTTGATGTTTATAACTTATTCAAGCGCCATTGACCATAGATCAAATAGAGTCCTGAGCATACGCCCATTACGATGAAGTAAACATAATCTGAAAGCCAGAGCAGGCTGACTTCCCATTGCGTGTAATGCACCATGATGTAAATGCTGATGATGTAGATGAATGAGGTTAACACTTCAATCCAGAAGCCTGCTACTGTAGCCCCGCTGCCTTCAACCCAAGCCAATAGGATTGATGTGAAACTATAAATCAACATCGCAGGAACAATCAGTTGCATGGTGTCTACAGTATATCTTATAGTGGTTGGATCTTGCGTGAATTGATGGCTGATCCAATCGGGATAAAGCCAAAGTCCATGACTAAGAATAAGCACTCCGATGAAATTGAATGAGGCTATTTTGAAGAAAAGGTTTTTTAGATCAGAAATCCTGTTTTCTGCTATGAGTGCACTGGTATAGGTTCTCATGGCTGAGGAGAAGCCCATGACGCTCACCCAAGCCAGCATGTACATGTTTCTAACGATGAAGGCCGATTGAAGTGATTGTGGTCCTCTTGACTCAACCATTGTATAGAAAGCCAACCAAACACCCAATGCAATGAGCAATTGCAAAACAATGGGTGTTCCCAATTGCAAGATGGATCGTGTGTAGGTCAAGACCGGTTTAGTTAACTGTCTAATGATGACAGGGTTTTTTAAAAATGTGTATCCAAAAAGAAAAACAAAGGCCAGACATTCTGCACTGAGTGTGGCCCAGGCCGCTCCGCATACACCCATCGGTGCAAAAGGACCTTTTCCAAAAATGAGCACATAAGCCAATATCATATTGCCAATGGAGGTGATGAGCATTGTACTAAAAACCACTTTTGTTTTGGCTACGCCGGTCCAATAAGCTTGCAAAAGCATGGTAGGTGTGTAGATCCAAAATCCCCATGACCGGATGGATGAGAATTCCAACATGTATTTTTTTATGTCCGCATCATTGATAAAGGAATCTATGAATAGTGGTCCAAAAAAGTAAAGGGCTATAAATTGAATGAGCGCAATGATGATACCCAGAAAAATTCCGTTGTTTACAATAGAAGGAATGACTGACCACTGTTGCTCTCCCATTCTTCTTGCAACAATGATTTGTATGGAACTAGCAATACCTGTTGTAATCATGGCTAGCGTGATGTAGGCAAGGCCAATATAAGAGACGCCGCTCATCGCTTTTCCATCCAGTTGCGCAGCAAAGTAGTTGTCTGTAAATACAACAAAGAATTGAACAAACGCTCCCAAGCTCATGGGAAGTGAAACTCTGAGAAGGTCTTGATAGCGTATGGATAGCCCTTTTTCTTGCATCGTACAAAGTAAAGACTTATCCTTTGTGGATTTGAACATTAAGAATGGGCGGTCTGAAAAGCCCTAAAATCAAGGGTTTTCAGCATATATCCGCCATGGTTATGAACAAAAACAGACATTTTTCAACAAAATCACCCCAAAAGGCTTGATATACTTGCGATTCAGGATTTTCTGCTTTTACATTTGTCTTGTTCAACATTATTAACCTATTAAAAACAAATTAAAATGAACAAAGCAGAATTAATCGACGCTATCGCTGGTTCAGCGAAGTTGTCAAAGGCTGATGCTAAGAAAGCATTGGAAGGTTTCATCGAAGTAACTACTAAAGCTTTGAAAAAAGGCGACCGTATCGGTTTAGTAGGTTTCGGTTCTTTCAGCGTTACTAAGCGTGCTGCTCGTATCGGTCGTAACCCACAGACTGGTAAAGAAATCAAAATCAAAGCTAAGAACGTTGTTCGTTTCAAAGCTGGTTCTGAATTGGCTGCAAAAGTTTAATTCTTTTCAAAGCCGAAAAGCCGTTCCGTCAGGAGCGGCTTTTTTTTTATACTGCAATCATGACATTGGATCAGAAAAAATTATTGTATCAAAAGTTCTGTGCTGTTCTGACGGCTGAAAAGCAGGAGAAGTTTGAGCAAGTTTGGAATCAGCGCAACACTTGTCTGCACTTGGTTTTGGAGAATATTTACCAATCTTTAAATGCCAGTGCTATTGTGCGATCTGCAGATGCTTTGGGAGTGCATTATTTGCATGTGTTGGAAGATGAGCATCCCTGGGAGATGAATAGGAAAATTTCAAAGGGAGCAATGGATTGGATGGATATTCAAAGAGGAAAGAGTCCAAGAGATATGATGATGTCTTTGAAGTCAAAAGGTTTCGAGTTGGTAGTGACTGATTTCTCGCCCAATGCCATTGCTATTGAAGATTATCAACCTCAACGCCCTGTGGCATTGGTGATGGGTACAGAGTTGACGGGTATATCAAATTTGGCCAGAGAATTGGCCGATGTACAAGTGGTGATACCCATGTCAGGCTTTTCGCAAAGTTTAAATGTTTCCGTGGCTACGGGAATTGCCGTAGCTCAGTTGTCCCGAAAGACAATGCATTTGAAAGGCTTGTATCCTCCCACTGAGGAGGAACGTTTGGATGCCCTTAATCTTTGGGCAAAAAACACCATCTATTGGAGTGATCAAATCATTAAGGATTTTGAACTGGAAAATCAGATCAATTCCATTTGAAACTGGCCCCTTCTTGCCACGTTGGAATAGCAGACCAATTGGATGTTCGATTCAAGAATTCATAATAGTCGTTGTCGTAAAATACGATGTTGATTGGACTGCCCATGAACGTCTTTATTTCGAAAATCGTCCAGTTTTCGGATCTTCCAATACCAATTGCAAGATCTTCTCTCTTGAGGTGATGTGATTGCAAAAATTCATTGAATTTTTTGCAGTGGGCGACGATGAATTTTTTGTCTTTGTTGTTTAAATCATTGTGATGTTTTAAGGGAAGGTTCAATGTGTTTTCCTCTAAGTATGGAAGATTGATCTTCTTGAATTCCTCGTCTGCGTTCGGATAAGAGATGGCTATGGGAAGTATTTCAATGGTTCTTATTCCGTTGTTGTATGTATGTACAATCCACGTGTCTTGTACCCGCTCTAAAAATTCTCCATTGATGCCATTTTGATTTCGGGTATACTTCCTTTTTAGTTCTCCATTTTCAAATTCCTGTATGTACCGGCTATTGGCTAATCTTGTTTCCTTTTTGATGGTGTCCCCTTGATCTGTCCATTCTGTATATACTCCTTTATCTGCGTTTCTAAATTGGATCATTTCCCATTTCTTATTGTGATTGAAATAGTACTCTGTTTGATAACTGACGTTCTCTTTTTCCAAATGAATATACCATTCACTTCCGTTTGAATAGTATTTGGATTCTACAGTGTCTTTGGGGTGATCAATATTGATATAACGTTGTAGTAGCCCATTTTCGTAGTACCATTTTTCCCAGCTTGTTTTATTGTCCCAATTGTAATTTCTTATTTTTCTTTCATAGGACAATTTGCCATTGTCATTCCAGCGCGTTTCAACCCCTCCGCCATTTCCGTCTAGGATGATTTCATGTGTTTTTATTGTGTTGTCATTAAATTCAACCATCCTTTCTATGAGGTAATAGGAAGGGGGATATTCACAGGAAATAATTTTGGCCACTGTTCCGTTTTCATGGTAACTATACCAATCATCAATCGGGTGGCCATATTCATCATATTGTCCGGATATTTTTATTGCCCCATCAGAATAATTTTCAATGTATTTGCCTTTTCTTCTTTCTTCTTCAGGTACGTTAAGGACGGTATCTCTGTATTCTTTTCTGGTGGTTAAAATCCCATTTTCATTCCATTCTTCATATACACCAATGGGCATCCAGGTGTTGGTGTATCCCATTGGGTCTATCTTATCATCTTTTTCTGGTATGCCATGGTATAGTTGGTGCTCTGCTGCATTGAGCGGATAAAAATTTTGATGGATCAAAGGGAATCCGTTTTCTTGGAAAACAGAGATTTCAATTTTAATATGATTGTTTTTGTCCAATGTAAATTCCCAGAATTCATTGAGCTGTTTGGGATTATGCCAAATGCGGTAAGATGCGACCGGACTTAGTGGATTTTCTCTGAGGTACAAGTGGCTAGAGAATCCATTTTTATCCCGGGTTTCTTTCGTTAATACCCCATAATCAAATGATCGGGTAACCACCACACTGTCTTCAATGTTTGCAAACGTGCCATGAAGCGGACGATTGTATTGGTCAAAGTATTGACTAAAAAAGTATGTTCCTCCTTTTCGACGGGTCAAGTCAAAACTCTGCCCAATGGATATGATGGGCAACAATGTGAATAAAATTATCATTCGGAACATGCCCTAAAATAGGGAGAAATCAGATATGTGCATAATTTATGTTTGTCATGTAAGGCAAAAAATATTTAAGTTCGATAGAAATTTGCGTCATGAAAACATTTCCTTTTACTTCTGAGTTGGGTTGGTCTGTGAGCCGTTTTGAGATTTATCAAACGTGCAAACGAAAATATTTTTATAAGTACTATGACAAGTACGATAAAGAGTTTGACATCAAACACATTGCCCGTTTAAAGAGCATGACCACCATTCCACTGGAGATAGGGAACATCGTGCACGATGTCGTGGAGAGCATTTTGCACCGCTTGCAGAAATCCAGTTCACCTGTGCAATTGGATAAGTTGGAGCAGTTTGTTTTTGCCCGCACAGAAGAGTATGTCAATAGCAAAGAATTTTCAGAAATTCATTACAAGGAGTTGGAGAAAATTGACGCGCAGGAACTGGGCCAGAGGGCTTTTCAATCGGTTAAGAATATTGTTATGTCTGATCGTTTTGAATGGATCAGAAATTTGCCTCAGTCGTCAAAAGACAGATGGATCATAGAGCCACCAGGCTATGGGGAAACGCGCATAGAGGATATCAAGGCTTATTGTAAAGTGGACTTTATGTTGCCTCACGAAAGGGTCATTTATATTTTGGATTGGAAAACGGGTAAGCAGGATTTGGTAAAGCACCGCAAACAGTTGATTGGTTACGCATTGTTTGCACGTTATCATTTTAATCATGACTTTGATGAAGTGATTCCCATGGTTTGTTATGTGAAGGATGGATTTGAAGAAGTCCGCCCGGAGATTACAACTGAGGACATTACTGATTTCATTGAAACGATGAAAGCAGAAACATTGGAGTTAAAGGCGCTGAACCAGGATGTATTCAAGAACACACCCAAACCCAAGGATGAATTTGTGTGTACGGACAATTTGAATGCATGTCGCTTTTGTGAATTCAGAGAATTGTGCCAACGATAATTTGTTTTAATCTTGTATCATGAGAATAAGTTTGATACAAACGGTATTGAGTTGGGAGTCTCCGGCCAAGAATTACTTGCGTTTGGAAGGTGTATTGCAGAAGCTGGAAGCAACAGATTTGATAGTGTTGCCGGAAATGTTTACTACTGGATTTACCATGAATTCCGATGCTGCCGAGCTTTTTTCGGAATCATCGGAGACATTGAATTGGATGCGAAAATGGTCCAAGGATTTGAACGCAGTGGTATGTGGTAGTGTTGCTTTTAAAGACAACGATGGGTTGTACAATCGGTTGTTGTGGGTAAGGCCGGATGGTACGCTTTCACATTATGACAAAAGGCATTTGTTCACCTTTGCGGGTGAAGAAAAGACTTATCTGAAAGGAACAGCCAGAATCATCGAGCACTGGAAGGGCTGGAATATTTGTCCATTGGTATGTTATGATTTGCGTTTTCCGGTATGGAGTAGAAATCGCCACCAGCATGGTGCACCTGAGTATGACGTATTGATTTATGTTGCCAATTGGCCCAGTGCGCGTCGAGAGGCATGGTCAACTTTGCTTAAAGCCAGAGCCATTGAGAACCAATGTTATGTTGCGGGAGTGAATCGGGTAGGAACGGATCACAAGGAAAATATTTACACGGGTGATAGCGCATTGATAGATGCAAAAGGTGCTGTGCTTTGGACCCAATCAGATGTCGCCGGTGTGTGCACCATTGAGCTGAACAAGTCAGAATTGGATCAATACAGAGAGCAGTTTCCTATCTTAAGAGATGGCGACTCTTTTTTGTTGCAGCTGTAGCAACAGTTTGGCGCGGTCATTTGGTTCCTTTGATGTAAAATGGAAATGGAGTATTTTGTTTACTATTATTTCAGCGTTATTGGGATAGCTGATATGCACTCGTTGGCCTTGATGAATCCATTCATAAATGGAATCAACTGAGTTAATGTTGAGATGTTTTATACAATGAGCACCTAGTTCAATCAATGCTTTTGCATTACAGAGTTGTTCAAATTGTTTTTTGATTGGAACCACACATAATTTTTTTCCAAAATAAATGGCCTCTGAGGTTGTTCCAAATCCCGCATTGGTCACTACTCCCTCACAACTGGCTAGACTAAACGAGAACAATTCTTGATCCAACGGTATGATGCTTAGATTTGATATGGTTCTTCTATTTGTTACGTTTGGTGAGAAAATTTGCCATTGAATTTCTTTTATTTGAGAGAAAATGGAAATCAGCGCATCATCTGAAAATGAAGGGAGGTAAACCGTGTAATGTTTGTTGTTGGACGGTTCAAGTTTTCTTATGGATTGGCGGATAATAGGGTATTCAATATTGCTACTATAGCGCTTAAAGTGGATTGGAAAAGATTTGTTACACGGTGCATATTTATTGATGAAAAATTTACTAATCATATCTCCTCTGTTAATGATAGGGGTTGCCGCATCGAGCAGTGCATGTTGGTTTCCTATACAATAGCATGGGATGTTTTGCATGTGCGCTGCCCATGATGCGACAGGTTCAAAATCACTGATGACAAAGTCGTATTCCTCAATGGGCAACGATCGTATCTCGTCAAAGAAACGTTTCAGTTTGTTTTTTTTGAAAGTTTCCGTGAAATCAATTCCACCTTCATTGTCCAGTATCATGGTGATTCCATGAAACCAATATTGTACATTAAAAGGTAATGAAACACCTTTATCTTGATTCCGTCCACTTATAAGAATGTCAACATCTGCATATTTTTGAAAGTTTGGGATTAGTTCAATGGCTCTGGTGATGTGGCCATTCCCAACTCCTTGTATGGCGTACAATATTTTCATATTTATTGCAATTGAAACTCTTGGGTAAGGTTGAAGAAAATTTCTTTGTTCTTTAGAAATGGCAATTTCTCTAGAACCAGTTGTTGTTGATGAAGAGCTTGATCCTTTTGATATTGATAGAGTGTCCATTCTCCATCATTGTATTCGAGTGAAGTCAAATTTTCTATCCAATCACCACTATTCAAGTATCGTATTTTACCTTCTTGCTTTTCGATGTACTTATCGCAAGGTTGATGTATATGTCCACAAATGACTACATCATAATTTTGTTGAATAGCCAAATTGATAGCAGTATCTTCAAAATCAGAGATGAATTTTACTGCGGTTTTTACACTGTCCTTAATTCTTTTTGAAAGTGAAACTCGCTCCTTTCCTAATTTTTGCAGTGTTTTATTGATCAGCCGATTGGTAAGTATTAACCAATCATATCCAACACCTCCAATCTTGGCTAACCATTTGGATTGTTTCATGGAGATATCAAATACGTCTCCATGAAAGATCCATACCTTTTTATTGTTGAGGTTTAATACAGCCTTGTTATCTATGATTAAATTCCCCATTTTTCTACCTGCAAACTTTCGAGCAAACTCATCGTGATTGCCGGGCAGATAAATGATTTTTGTCCCTTGCGCAAGGAAATTCATCAATTCTGAAATTACCTGAAGGTGTGATGGGGGGAAGTAGTTTTTAGAGAAATTCCATCCGTCAATTATATCACCATTGAGTACAATGGTTTTTGGTTTTATACTCTGAAGATATTTTATTAATTCTTCAGCGTGACATCCGTAAGTTCCAAGATGGATATCGGATAACACCAAGAGGTCAATTTTCCTTTTCAAGTTTTTTTTCAAAGGTGATATCTATGATGTGTCTTTATTATTAATGAGGTTTCAAAAAATTATTTTGAAATAGCATAATCCAATAATGTTTTCTTAATATCAAACCTTCAGTTGTTCTTTCATTTTATCACAAGTTTAAGGCCAACAAGTGAGTGTTGATAACGCAATGTTTTCATAAAGTTTTATCCATCGCTTCGTAATGCTTGGATTTTTTATTTGTCTCATGAAATTATGGATGGTGGTAATGAAGTACTTTCTTTCTTTTATCCTCTTGTTCATTGCGCTTCTCTATTTCAGGGTGGTGTATTATCAACCGATGAATCGCCAGGTCTTTTCTGGAAATGCATGGGACAATCCATATGAAGAACTAGCAGGGGGAAAGCCTTTTAAGGTTAATTTACATGCACATACTCACCAGTGGCTGGGAATTACCAATGGAAATGGAGAACACATGGATGTATCAAAAGCGTATAAGCGTTTGGGTTATGACATAGCACAAACCTCTGAGTACAATGCTTTGAATGGATACAACATTGTTCCCGCCTACGAACATGGATTTGGATTTAATAAAGTGCATCAATTGGTCCTCAATGCTGAAAGTGTGAATTGGTTTGAGTTTCCACTGTTCCAATGGACTGGGCATAAAGGGGATATTCTGCATCGAATCAAAGAGGATAACAATCGGTCAACTGTCGTGCTGGCCCATCCAAAATTGCGTAACGGCTACAATCCCGATGAAATGAAATTGTTGAGTGGTTTTGATTTGATAGAAGTAGTGAGTCGTTTTCGGATAAGTACGGAAGTTTGGGATTCCATCTTGGTATCAGGTAATCCAATTCATCTTTTGGGTTCTGATGATTGTCACAACGTCTTTGACGAGGAAGAGGTGGGTAGGGCATGGACTTGGGTATGGCAAGAGGATAAAAAACAAGTGGTGGAAGGACTTCTTTCAGGAAAGGCTGTTGGCGTCATTTTACCTTATGAAACAAACAGTGAAATTATGCGATATCATGCATCGCATACATCCCCAATAGAAAAATTGAAAGTTGTTGATGATACACTGATTTTGAGCACAAATGGGATGGATTCAGTGCGCTTCATTGTGGATGGTTTGGCTCAAAAGTGGCATGCGTTGAAGAATCAAGAGTTTGCAGAGATACTGGACTCCGTTCAACATTACGTTCGGGTGGAATTAAAAGACAAACACGGCGTAAAGGCATTTTTAAACCCCATCATCCGAAAAAAAGAAGGAGAGGTATTAAGGCCCATTCAGGCTGCTCAGGAGATCAATGTATGGGCAACTGTTTTATACAGATTGCCCCCATTATTGGTGATCTTACTCCTCTTTCGATATTCTTTTGGAGCCAATAAATGGGATGTAACTTTCGTAAAATATTTTAATTTGATTAAACGAAAAAGACTGGTTGAATAGTGATTTCCCAATTCCATTTAGGAGTGTCATTTTGATTAATCCACCTTGATTTTTTTTATCATGCATCAAAAAGACTTGAATGTCCTCCCAAATAGGTAATGGATGGCTGGAGATTAAGAAAAGATCATCAATATTTTCTATAATTTCTTCCAGCTCTTTTTCATTGAGAAGTTGTTGATGATGGGCGACAAAAGCTGCAAATGCCATTCCCTGGGCAATACATCTTCCATGACTCACTGGTTCGTTTTTCTTAAATTGAAAGGACTCTAACGCGTGCCCTAGGGTGTGTCCAAAATTCAATAGTTTACGTTCTCCTGTTTCAAAGGGATCTTTCGCTGCGATTTGTAGTTTGATTTGAATGTTCCGTTGAATAAATGGAGTTAAAGTTTCAGCAGTAATTTCATCCATGGATATCAAGGCTTCCCACAATGAGGCATCTTTGATCAATCCATGTTTCAACATTTCAGCCATTCCAGAGAGCAATTCTTCATCAGAAAGGGAAGTCAGAAATAAAGGGCAAATGATGAGCTCATTGGGTGCTTCAAAGGTTCCCAACACATTTTTAACCCCATGAAAATTGATGCCGTTTTTACCACCTAGCGAAGCGTCCACCATGGCCATCAAAGTAGTTGGAACATGAAAAAATTCCAAACCTCTTTTGTAAATGGATGCGGCAAATCCTCCAAGATCAGTGGTGGCACCTCCTCCTATGTTGATGATGAGACATTGTCTATCAGCAGCATCTTCCACCCATTGATCCAGTATGTGTTTTAGAATGTCCCAATCTTTTCCTTCCTCGCCGCTGGGAATTTCCATCACATTGGCTTCATGAATTTCAGGACATTGCTCCAACAAATCATTAAGCCATATCGAGCTTACTTGTTCATCAATGAGCAAGTAAATTTTAGAATATTCAGACATGGATTGGGCAAAAGGCGTGAAAAGTTCAGTCAAATCCTCAGCCCAATGTATGGAGGGGTGGTTCATTTATCCTCTTCGAAAAGTGTTGTAATTAAATTCAATATCTGATCTTTGCCCAATTGGCTTTCTGCAGAAGAGACCAACATGGTTGGAGCATCTCCCCATCGTTCAATCAGGGTGTTTTCATATTTTTCATAAGCATCCACCACGGCCTTTTCCTTAAGTTTATCTGCTTTTGTAAGAACGAGGCAAAATGGGAATTCATCATTGATGAGTTGCTCCATGAATTCAATATCTAATTTTTGTGCCTCGTGTCTGATATCCACTAGTACAAAAAGACATTTCAAATTCTCTCGCTCCTTCAAGTAGTGTCGGGTCATGTTTTTCCAGTCTCCTCGGGAGGACTTGGAAATTTTGGCATATCCATAACCAGGTAAGTCAACCAAGTACCAGTTGGTGCCTTTTTTAACTTGCACTTCAAAGTGATTGATGGTTTGTGTTTTGCCAGGAGTGCCTGAAGTTTTGGCCAATCCTTTTTTGTTGACCAACATGTTGATCAAACTGCTTTTCCCAACATTGGAGCGACCAATAAAAGCTACCTCTGGTAGGTTAGCAGGAGGGCAACCCGTAACATTGGTGTTGGACATCAAGAATACAGCGTCCAGTATGTGCATATCAGAGATTTTTTAGTGTAAGCCATTGGCGCAAATGCGCATTAAATAACGCAGGATGTTCCATCATCGGAGCATGTCCGCATTGATCGATCCAATACAGTTCAGAATGCGGCAAAAGATGATGAAATTCATCCGCAACCTCAGGTGGTGTTATGGTATCATTCTTTCCCCAAATCAAACATGCAGGAACATTCATGTTCACCAAATCGTTCGCCATATTGTGCCGAATGGCGCTTTTGGCCAAAGCCAATATTCGAACCACACGGTTGCGGTCATTGACCACTTCAAAACATTCATCTACCAATGCATCATCAGCATGCTTGGGGTCATAAAAAGTCAAAGCCACTTTTTGTCTAATGAATTCTTTGTCTTCCCTTCTTGGGAAGCTAGATCCGAAGGCGTTTTCGTACAATCCACTGCTGGCTGTTAGTATCAAACCTTCCACACGATCCAAATGCATTTTGGTATAGACCAATGCGACATGTCCACCAAGACTATTTCCCAACAACAAAGCTTTTGGAAATTGATGGTGATCCATAAAACGATGCAGGAATTCAGCCAATGATTTTACTCCGGTTGAAAGCAATGGCATCGTGTACAAAGGAAGCATTGGAATCAATACCCGATGGGTTTGAGAAAACTCATCCAGCACTTCTTTGAAATTGCTCAATGCGCCAAAAAGCCCATGCAATAGAATAAGCGGCTTTCCTTGACCTTTGTCTATGAATTGAAATTCTCCTTCAGTCTTTAAATATTCTTCCATAATTCGGATTTGAATCAACAGCGAAGGTATCTATTTTTTAAGTGTAACAGTTGATGGGAATGGCTAGCTTTTAACATTCCATAGCTGACAACAATTTGATTTCAGACTTGGTTGGATTTGAAATGTTCAAAGATTTGTACATGCGCAAAAATTGGTCGAATCAATCGTTGGGGAATTATTTCAAAGACGCATTGCTGCTCAGTCTAGCAGTGGTTTTAGCGAGTGTAGGACTCAAAGGGTTCCTGCTTCCCAATCAGTTTTTAGATGGCGGTGTGACAGGGATTTCTCTATTGGTACAAGCCAAATGGGGATGGGATTTATCTGTATTGATTTTGGTTTTGAACATTCCATTTGTTTTTCTAGGCTATAAACAGGTCAATCTCATTTTTGCCACCAAGTCCGCTTTGGCCATTATTGTATTGGCCATATTGGTTCATTTCATTCAAATACCGGTTGTTACCAATGACAAGTTACTGATTTCTGTTTTTGGAGGTGTATTCCTGGGGGGAGGTATTGGATTTGCCATGCGCAGTGGTGGTGTTATTGATGGTATGGAGGTTATGGCGGTCACCGTAAGCCGAAAGTCAACATTAACGGTAGGTGATTTTATTACCGTATTCAATACTGTATTGTTCTTTGTGGCGGCATGGGTGTTTGGTATTGAACGCGCCATGTATTCAATACTGACTTACTTCGCAGCATCCAAGACCGTGGACTTTATTATTAACGGATGGGAGGAGTACATAGGTCTGACCATTATCTCGCATCACTCTGCTGTGATTGAAAAGATCATTGGCAAACAATTGCGCGGAGGAATGACCATCTATAAAGGTGAATTTGGCTTTAGGGATGTGTCGCCCAGTCATGAGAACAAACGCATTATTTTCTGCGCCATCACCCGCTTGGAGGTTTCCAATTTGATTGACGTGGTAGAACGCATCGATCCAAACGCTTTTATTATCCAGCATCCTATTAAGGATACCAAAGGAGGGTTGATCAAAAGACGGCCTTTGCATTAGGGATGACTTCATTTCAGAAGTTTTTCACTCAAAGTTGTTAACATTCCCACTTTTTACCACTGCTTAGTTTGGTGGTAATAATGTGTTTTAAAGCCTTGTAAAATAAGGCTTTTTTGGTTTATTTGGGATTCTGTAGCTTATTGACCTTTATTAAAAAGTGGTGATTTTTGGTAAGCGTGTGGTAAAAAGTGGGAAATTTGTTTTAATTTCGTACCCAACACATTACCTCACATGCTTAACCTGCTCGGCGAACATCATTGTAAACTAGATCCCAAAGGGCGTTTGCTCTTTCCAGGAAAGTTGCGCAAGCAATTGGAGCATCATGTGCATCATGGTTTGGTGGTGAATCGCGACATCTTTTCTAAGTGCTTGGTGATTTATCCAAAACCGGAATGGGATAAGGTGAATGAAGAAATGTCTCGTTTGAGCCGTTACAATCAAAAACACCAGTTGTTTCAGCGCAAATTCATGAAGGGTGCTACCCTGATCGAATTGGATTCCAATGGAAGGCTTTTGTTGCCTTCTGCCTTGTTGGAGTATGCTGAAATCGATATCGATGAAAACAATGAGTGCGTCATCACAGGGCTAGGAGAGAAGATGGAATTGTGGAGTTCCAAAAATCATGATGAAGTGATTTTGGATGAGGATTTTGATTTTGGTTCATTGGCAGAAGATGTAAGAAAGGATATTGAACGTAACGCTCAAAACCAATAACAATGGAAACGAGCGAGATCAATCAGTCGTCCTACCACCGGGCTGTTTTGCTCCAAGAAAGTATCGAAGCTTTACAAATAGATCCCGCAGGGATTTATGTGGATGTTACAATGGGGGCTGCTGGTCATACCAAAGAGATTTTGTCACATTTAACAACGGGTAAGTTGTATTCTTTTGATCAAGACAGCGATGCTTGGGCCAATGCTCCGCAAAGCCCTCATTTTACTTTGATCAAAGAGAATTTTCGCGATGCCAAGAATTGGTTGCGTTTTAATGGTGTAAAAAAAGTCAACGGGATTTTAGCAGATCTAGGCGTAAGCAGTCATCAGTTTGATACTGCTGATCGCGGTTTTAGTTTTCGTTTTGATGCGCCTTTGGACATGCGCATGAATCAACATGCGGAATTGAATGCCAGTAAAGTGGTAAATGCTTATCCCGTAGAGGATTTAATACGAATTTTACGTGTTTATGGTGAGGTCGATCGCCCGCATGTAGCGGCGCACAAAATGGTCAATGCCCGTCCCATTCACACTACGCATGAATTGATACATGTATTGATTGGCGATGAGGATTGGAAGTTCCATCATCAGTATTTGGCGCAGGTTTTTCAAGCCTTGCGCATAGAGGTTAATCAGGAAATGGAAGTGCTGGAGACTTTTCTATCTCAATTGAAAGATTATGTAGAAGTAGGCGGCCGTGTTGTTGTTATTTCTTACCACAGCTTGGAAGATAGAATGGTGAAATCATTCTTCAGAAGTGGGAATGTGGAGGATCAATTGGAGAAGGATTTTTTTGGAAATATTATTCGACCATTCAAGCCTTTGAATGCGAAGCCTATTCTGCCTTCAGCAGAGGAAATTAGTGAGAATTCGCGCGCGAGAAGCGCCAAAATGCGCATTGCGGAAAAATTAGCATGAGTCAGCATTCAGAACATATCGAGACGACAAATCCAGTGAGTAATCCACCAGAGGGCAAGCCCAAGAAGGGTTTTGTAGCTGCAGTTTTTGGCGGAGATATTTTAACCGGTGAATGGGTTCAAAAACACCTTGGTTTGATTGGATTTATTGCTGTATTGCTCATTTTAGATATTGCATTACAGTACAAATTTGAAGATTACCACAAATTGATCATCAAGCGGGAAAAGGAGCTCAATGAGCAGCGCACCATTTACAATGAACAAATGAGTGCTTTAGAGACCAAAAGGAGACAAAGTGAAGTGGCCAAGGATATTGAAAATATTGGATTGAAGGAATTGTCAAAGCCTCCCATTGTTTTGGAATACATCGATTCTACAAAGAAGAAATGAGCAGCACGGTTAAAATAAATAGCACGTGGACCTATGTCATTTTTGTGGCTTTGGTATTGGTAGGCGCTTCCATTATAGGCAAGGCTGCCATGCTTCAGTTTATCCCAGATGAAAATGCCAATGCTTTGGCTTCCTCTTTCACCAGTAAGGTGAGGTCGATAGAGCCAACGCGCGGACAGATTTGGTCCTCTGATGGCAGTTTGTTGGCGACCACTGTTTCTGAGTATGCATTGCGATGGGATACGCAGGCAATGCAAGACAAGGAGGCATTTGATGATGCCAAAGATTCATTGGCTATTGTGTTGCATGTGATAGATCCTAAGAGGTCTAAACGTGATTTTGGTCGCTTATTGGACAATGCTGTTCGCAAGAAATCCAGGTATGAACTTTTGGTCAAGAATATAACTTTTCAAGAGTTGAATGCTTTTAAACGTTTGAGTTATGTAAAGAAGGGAAGGAATCGCACGGGTTTTGTTTTTGAAGAAACCAAGAAGCGGGTGAAGCCATATGGAAGTTTGGCATCAAGGACCATTGGTTTGTTCAGAGAGTCGGATAATGTTGGTTTGGAGTTGTCTTATGATTCAATATTGTCTGGGCGACCAGGGAAACAATTGCAAGAATTGATTCCGGGAAGTGTTTGGAAGCCAATGACAGATGAGTTCATTCAAGAGCCCATTCCAGGTTTGGATATCATCGCAACCATAGATGTGCATTTACAAGACGTAGCGGAGCATGCTTTGCGCAAGCAATTGGATTCATTAAATGGTGAATGGGGTTGCGCAATATTAATGGAAGTAGAAACGGGCTATGTGAGGGCAATTGCCAATTTGGGTCGCACCAAAGACAGTACCTATTCTGAATTGATGAACTACGCCATTAGTCAATCTGTAGAGCCAGGATCTACAATGAAGCTGATGAGTTTGATGGCTGCATTGGAGGAGGGAAGTATCTCCATTGATGATACGGTCAATACAGGAAACGGTGAACGCAATTTCAATGGTGTGGTTCTTCATGATAGTCACCAAGGAGGATATGGAAGCATCTCCATCAAGGATGTTTTTGCAAAATCTTCCAATGTCGGAACAGCTTTGGGAGTAAGAAAGTCATTTGCATCAAAGCCCCAAAAGTTTTTGGATTATCTGAATGGGTTTGGTTTAGGAAGTTCACTCGGAATAGATCTAAAAGGAGAGGGTAGACCTAGTGTTTATGCTTCTGTTAAAGATAAGAATTGGAGTGCCAATAGTTTAACGCAGATGTCTATTGGTTATGAGGTGGCATTTGCCCCAATACAGATTTTAGCTTTTTACAACGCAGTTGCCAATGGTGGAAAGATGGTGCGCCCATCTTTTGTTCAAGGAATAAAGCAATCCAACGGTCAAATTTCAAGTGTTGATGCTGTTGTGTTAAGAGACAATATTGCTTCTGATCATACAATCGAGCAATGTCGCAAGATGATGGAAGGAGTGGGTGAGCCAGGCGGCACCGCCTATGAAGCTTTTAAGCAGTCTCCATATAAGGTGGCAGGAAAAACAGGGACCAGTTGGTTGTGGAAAAACGGTGCCTATCAGCTCAATCGTTACCGAGCCTCTTTTGTAGGTTATTTCCCAGCAGATAAGCCCAAGTATTCTTGCATTGTTGTCATAGAAGATCCAAGAGGCGTTTATTATGCCTCTAAAGTTGCGGCTCCTGTATTTAGAGAGTTGGCAGATAAAATCTATGCCACCACTTTGGATATTCATGGTAACAATTGGGTAGCGACAGGTCCTTCCATCATGCCCAGTCTCCGTCCCGGAATGGTAAAGAATTCGCATGCTTTGATGACTGCATTTGGTTTACCAGTTATCCCAAAAGACAACGGGTCAGATTGGAGTTATTTATCCAGAGACGAGCAGTCTGCTTCCTTGACAGCCATGAATGTAAGAGAGGGAATTGTTCCCAATTGCATGGGGATGGGAATGAGGGATGCTCTGCAAGCCTTGCATCAAGCGGGATATCATTATAAAGTAACTGGAAAAGGCAGAGTGGTTGGTCAAGGAGTTCTTCCAGGTACTGCAGTTAAAAAAGGTTCAACCATACATCTTCAATTGCAATGAAATTGTTGAAAGACATATTGTACAAAGTGCGCATTGACGAAGTGGTGGGTAGCACGCACATTGCCACAGAAGGCATCACCATGGATTCTAGGGATGTTAGACCATTCTTCCTTTTTGTTGCCATCAAGGGTAGCGCTGTTGATGGGCATTTATTTATTGAAAAGGCCATTGAGAAGGGAGCCAATTGTATCCTTTGCGAACAATTGCCTGCCGCATTGAGCGCAGAAGTTACCTATGTTAAGGTGAGTGATTCGGCTGAGTCATTGGGCATATTGGCTGCCAATTATTACGGCAATCCATCAGAGAAATTGTCTGTGATTGGTGTAACGGGAACCAATGGAAAAACCACAGTGGCCACATTGTGTTATGAGTTGTCGATGGCCATGGGGCATAAGACTGGTTTGTTGTCTACAGTTGTCAATAAAGTCAACACACAATTGATTCCGGCTACGCACACAACACCCAATGCGGTGGAGTTGCAAAAGTTATTGGGACAAATGGTGGAAGCTGGATGCACGCATGTTTTCATGGAAGTTTCTTCACATGCTTTGGATCAAAGACGTACTTCAGGACTTCAGTTTCGTGGTGCTGCGTATACCAACATTACGCATGATCATTTGGATTATCATGGAACTTTCAATGCATACATCCACGCTAAGAAGCTGTTGTTTGACGGATTGGGTAGCAAGGCTTTTGCTGTTGTTAATGCGGATGATCGTCATGCTGAAGTGATGACGCAAAACTGCAAGGGTAAGGTTTATACTTATGCATTGCAGTCGATGGCCAATTATAGAGCGCGCATCATAGAGAATGCACTTTCTGGTTTGTCTTTGACCATTCAGCACCATGAAGTATACACTCAATTGATTGGAGAGTTCAATGCTTATAATCTTTTGGCTGTATACGGAATTGCCATGCAATTGGGATGGGATGAAATGAGTGTCTTGACTGTTTTAAGCACATTAAAAGCACCAGAAGGTAGGTTTCAATATTTCAGATCTCATTCAGGTATTATAGCAATTGTTGACTATGCGCATACACCAGATGCTTTGTCCAATGTCTTGGATACCATCAATACCATTCGGAGTGGAAATGAGCAATTGATTTGTGTCATGGGTTGTGGGGGAGATAGAGATGCAGCCAAGCGACCAGTAATGGGACAGATTGCTTGTGCAAAGGCAAACAAAGTAATTGTCACCAGTGACAATCCCCGAAGCGAAGAGCCTAAGGAGATTATCCAGGAGATTGTTCAGGGTTTGGATCCCATTGAAAAAAGAAAAGTATTGACCATGGTGAATCGCGATGAAGCCATAGCAGCGGCTTGTTCTATAGTACAACACGGCGATATCGTTTTGATTGCGGGAAAGGGTCACGAAAAGTACCAAGAGATAAAAGGAGTAAAGTATCCATTTGATGATTTTCAAATGGTACAAGAAATATTAAAACAGCAAGAATCATGATTTATCATCTTATCAAATATTTGGATTTGCATTTTGATTTTGCAGGAGCAAGATTGATTCAATACTTGAGTTTCAGAGCGGCTGCGGCAGTCATCGTATCTCTGGTAATATCCATGGTGATGGGAAAGTACTTGATTGGTTGGTTGCGCAGAAAGCAAGTAGGTGAAACCATCCGTGATTTAGGATTGGATGGACAAATGCAGAAGACTGGAACACCTACAATGGGAGGTTTAATCATTCTTATGTCCATTATTATTCCAACATTGTTGTTTGCTGATTTGACCAATGTTTACATCCAGACTTTATTGATTGCAACAGTATGGTTGGGGATCATCGGTTTCATGGATGATTACATCAAAGTCTTTAAGAAGGACAAGGAAGGATTGGCAGGGAAGTTTAAGATCATTGGTCAAATTGGCGCGGGTGTCATCGTCGCTTCTATGTTGTATTGGAATCCCACCGTGACCATCAAAGAAAGGATAGGTCATGAAGCCACAACATCCGAAACGGTAGAGCAGACCGGTCAGTCTAGCGCTGTTGCCAATTGGGAAGAGAACAAAAACATCAAAACAACCATTCCTTTTATCAAGGACAATGAGTTTGACTACAGTTGGTTGTTGCCTGCTGCATGGCGCAATGCTTGGTCGCTTTGGATTGTGTTCACTTTGGTGGTGATATTGATTGTTACTGCGGTGTCCAATGGTGCCAATATCACGGACGGAATCGATGGATTGGCGGCGGGTTCAAGCGCGATTATCGGGGTGACGTTGGCCATCTTGGCATACGTATCAGGTAACTACATTTTTGCAGATTATTTAAATATCATGTACATCCCGCGCAGTGGTGAATTGACCATTTTCATTGCTGCATTTGTGGGTTCATGTGTTGGATTCTTGTGGTACAACTCCTATCCTGCTCAGGTTTTCATGGGCGACACGGGTAGTTTGGCCTTGGGTGGAATCATTGCTACATTTTCTATTGCCATCAGAAAGGAACTTCTGATTCCAGTTTTGTGCGGAATCTTTTTAATTGAAAACTTATCCGTAATTATTCAGGTTGCTTACTTCAAGTACACCAAGAAGAAGTACGGAGAAGGAAGAAGAATTTTCTTGATGTCTCCGTTGCATCACCATTTTCAAAAGAAGGGAATGCATGAGGCGAAGATCGTATCACGCTTTTGGATTGTAGGAATCATTTTGGCTGTAGTTACCATCATCACTTTAAAGACCAGATAATGAAAAAGCGTCTGGTCATATTGGGTGGAGGTGAAAGCGGAACAGGCACTGCACTGTTGGGCTTGCATCATGGCTTTGACGTTTTTGTTTCTGATAAGGGAATGATCAAGCAGGAGTACGTGGCGGAGATGGAAGCCAATGGCATTGCTTACGAGCAAGGTCAGCATACAGAAGCATTGATATTGAATGCTGACATTGTTGTTAAGAGTCCTGGTATTCCCGAGAAAGTAGCCATTGTTCAATCGCTTACGGCAAAAGGAATTCCTGTAGTTTCAGAAATGGAATTTGCATTTCCATACAACAAGGCAAAGACCATTTGTATCACAGGATCAAACGGAAAAACAACTACCACCTTGCTCACTTACCACATTTTGCAGAACGCAGGAGTGAAAGTAGGATTGGGTGGAAACGTAGGAAAGAGTTTTGCGAGACAGTTGATTGGTGAGCAGCCCGATTGGTTTGTTATAGAACTGAGCAGCTTCCAGTTGGACGGTATGATGCAGTTCAAAGCGGACATAGCCATTCTAACCAATATCACACCGGATCATTTGGATCGCTATGAATACAAGATGGAGAATTATGTGGCCTCCAAGTTTAGAATCGCTCAAAATCAAACTTCAGCTGATTATTTCATCTATAGTCAAGACGATCCAGAGACTCAAAAGTATTTGTCTCAAAATACAATAGGTGCAACGATGATTCCTTTTACTCTAAATGACATTCCAGAGGGAAGTGAGTTCGAAGGTGCCTTTGTTCAAAATGAAAACATCAACATCAACATCCATAAAAACCCAGTAATTATGAAAATCACTTCATTAGCTTTGAAAGGAAAGCACAATTTGAACAACTCAATGGCAGCAGGAGTAGCAGCCAGAATTCTTGACTTGCGCAAGGAAGTAGTTCGCGAAAGTTTAGAAAACTTCGAAAACGTAGAACACCGTTTGGAGTTTGTTGCCAAGGTTCATGGCGTTAGCTTTATCAACGACAGTAAGGCTACCAATGTCAATTCAGCATGGTATGCTTTGGAGAGCATCAATACCCCAATCATTTGGGTTGCAGGTGGTCAGGATAAAGGAAATGATTACAATGAATTGTTGCCATTGGTTTCTAAGCGTGTTAAGGCCATCATTTGTTTGACCAAGGACAGCAGCAAGATCAGAAAGGCTTTTGAAAAAGTTGTAGATACCATTGTTGATTCAACCGATGCTGAGCATACAGTTCGTGTGGCTTATGAATTGGCCAAAGAAGGTGATACTGTTTTATTGTCTCCTGCATGTGCAAGTTTTGACTTGTTTGACAACTATGAAGATAGAGGTCGTCAATTTAAAAAGGCTGTAAAAGGTTTGTAATTGTTCTTATTATGTTTCGCTATTTAAAAGGAGATAAGGTTATCTGGATGGTGGCATTGCTGCTGACCGTGGTGTCTATTCTTGCTGTTTATAGCGGAATTTCAACTTTGGGAAAAGATGCAGAGGGTAGTTTCGGTGTGCTGAGAAGACACATGGTTATGCTACTGGGTGGATGGGCCATTATGCTTGTGGTGCACCGCATTGACTACCGATATTTTTCTAAGTTCTCTCAGTTATTGATTTGGGTTACGGTGGGACTATTGGCCGTAACCCTTCTGTATGGTGCCAACATTAACAATGCAGATCGCTGGTTAAAGATTCCGGGTTTGGGGATTTCTTTTCAAACAAGTGATTTGGCCAAAGTGGTATTGTTGGTTTATTTGGCTCGTATGCTCACCCTGCGTCAATCTGAATTTGGTGATTGGAAAAGAACTTTTTGGCCAATTGTATTGCCCATCGCTTTCGTTTGTGGTTTGATATTTCCAGCCAATTTTTCTACCAGTGCCATGCTGGGCTTGGTTTGTTTTTTAATGCTACTTGTTTCAGGCTATCCTTGGAAATTTTTATTGACCATCATAGGAGGTGTGGGTTTGTTGTTAACCATGGTTGTGGCAATTGGAGAGTATGGACCTGAAAAGGTATTGCCTCGCTATGACACATGGAAGAATAGGATATTGAACAAAGTAGAAGGTGACGCAGAAGGTAACTATCAAGCGGATTTGGCCAAATATGCCATCTATTCAGGGGGATTGATTCCCAAAGGACCCGGAACAGGATCCTCTCGGAATTTTATGCCCCACCCTTATTCTGATATGATTTATGCTTTTATCATTGAAGAGTATGGATTGATCTTCGGTGGATTATTGTTGATTTTTGTTTACCTCATTTTTTATTTCAGAGCGGTCCGAACTGCGTTGACTTGTCCTTCTCGTTTTGGACAATTGATGGTCTTTGGATTGTCTTCCATTATTGTTATTCAAGCATTGATCAATATGTCGGTCTCGGTCAGCTTATTTCCCACAACAGGACAGCCGCTGCCTTTGATTAGTTTGGGTGGTACTTCCACTTTGTTCACTTGTTTGTCCATTGCCATGATCATCAGTGTAACCAGAGGGAAGGGTGAAGTAGATGAAGATCAATTTATAGAGGAACAACCCATAACGGAGGTTCAGCATGCTCAATAAAGTAGTCATATCAGGTGGTGGAACAGGCGGGCATATTTTCCCCGCTATTGCTATTGCGCAGGAATTGGAAAGACAGCATCCCAATGTTCAGATTTTATTTGTAGGGGCTAAGGGTCGAATGGAAATGGAGAAGGTTCCTCAATTCGGATACAATATAGTTGGCTTACCCATAACAGGAATCCAGCGAAAGTTGAGTTGGAAGAATTTGTTGCTGCCTTTCAAGATTCTTTGGAGCTTGATTTTGGCTATTAAACTGATTTGGAAGTTCAAGCCCGATGCGGTTATTGGTGTAGGTGGATATGCCAGTGGTCCAACATTATGGGCTGCTAATGCCTTAGGGAGAAAGATTTTTATCCAAGAGCAAAATTCTTTTGCTGGCGTAACCAATAAAATATTGTCAAAAAAGGCAACTCGCATTTTTACAGCTTATCCAGGTATGGAGCGTTTTTTTCCGAAGGAGAAAATCATGCAAACCGGAAATCCAATCCGTTTTATTTGGGACAATGATCGAAATCCAAAGTCAGAAGCATTGGCACATTTTGGATTGCAAGAAGGAAAGAAAACCATTTTGATGGTGGGTGGTAGTTTGGGTGCACGAGCGATGAATCAGACCATGGAGGCCAATTTGGATGCGTTGTTGGAGTTGAATGTGCAGGTGATTTGGCAAACAGGAAAGAATTATTTGCCGCAAAACAAATGGAAGGATAAAACAGGATTATGGGTTGGACCATTTATTCATGAAATGCACCAAGCCTATGCTGCAGCCGATATCATCGTAAGCAGAGCTGGTGCGATGTCTGTTTCAGAATTGTGCTTGGTGTCTAAGCCTACTGTTTTTGTGCCATCACCTTATGTTTCAGAGGATCATCAGACACACAATGCCATGGCTTTGGTGAATGATAAAGCTGCATTGATGATTCGAGAGAAATCACTTTCAGAAATGTGGTTGTCAACATTAAAAGACTTGTTGGAGGGAAATGTTGACTCGGCATTCATGATCAAGAATATGCAGCAATGGGCTAGGCCAAATGCAAGTGCAGATATCGTAAACCAGTTGAAGAAGGATTGTTATGGAGCATAAGCACTGGAGCAAAGAAACCATTTTTTATTTTTTAGGAATTGGTGGAATTGGCATGTCAGCCTTAGCCCGATTCTTTCACGCCAAGGGTCATATCGTTATGGGATATGATCGCACCAGTACCCCATTGACGCAGCAATTGGAACAAGAAGGTATTGACATTACTTATGAAGATGATCTACTGCACTTGCCTTCATTGATTCGGTTAACTCCCGCAGAAAAGATATGGGTCTGTTATACACCTGCCATTCCTCAAGATAGTTTGTTGAAGAACTATTTTCTGCAAAACGGATTTCCCATGATGAAGCGCAGTGTTCTTTTGGGGAAAATCACGGAGCAGTACCACACCATTGCCGTTGCAGGTACCCATGGCAAGACAACTACTTCATCGATGATTGCATTTCTTTTGAATGAAGTTGGTTTTAAAGTCAACGCTTTTTTGGGCGGTATTTCGGCCAATTTTAAATCCAACTTGGTATTGGCGGAAAGTGATTGGGTAGTGGTAGAGGCGGATGAGTTTGATAGAAGTTTTTTAACATTAACGCCCGAGTGGGCTGTGGTAACAGCGGTTGATCCCGATCACTTGGATATATATGGTGATGCAGCCACATTTGAAAAGGGGTTTCAGGATTTCTCCAAGAAGATCAAACCGAGCGGACATCTTCTTGTACAATATGAAGTGGCCACTGATTTTGCTGGATTGACAGATCATACTGAGATTGTTCGTTATGGAATTACAGACCAAGAATCAGTGGCATGTCGAGCGGAGAATATTGTTGTTCAAGATGGAAAGTTTGTATTTGATTACAAAGGAGCAATCAACATTGATGGAATAGTTTGCGGATTATCTGGGCGACACAACGTAGAGAATGCGGTGGCGGCCATCACCATTGCATTGGCCTGCGGAGGTGAACCAAGCGACATAAAAAAAGCGATGTCAGCCTTCAAAGGAGTTGGGCGAAGGTTTGAACGAATCTTAGATGAAGAAGGTGTGGTGATGATTGACGATTACGCCCATCATCCCACAGAATTAAATGCGGCAATCACTAGCGCAAGAATGTTGTTTCCAGGAAAAAAAATAGGAGGCATTTTTCAACC
Organism: Flavobacteriales bacterium; assembly: GCA_947504275.1. Lineage (GTDB taxonomy): Bacteria > Bacteroidota > Bacteroidia > Flavobacteriales_D > Sanyastnellaceae > CAMCTV01. The sequence goes on along the minus strand of CANNHA010000005.1, from coordinate 7,836 downwards.
CCATCTTTTTTCTCGGACCAGGGATTTTTTAGAAGGATTTGTTTCTTCCTTGTCGGCCCTGGATGGCTTGATTTTACTGCCTATTTATCCGGCAAGAGAATTGCCCATACCAGGAATTGATTCACAATTGATACTTGATAAGATTTCGCTTTTGGATAAAAAGTTATTGGAAAAAAGTGAATTATTGGAGATTGGAATACCTGCGGATTGGGAGGTGGTTTTGGTGTTGGGAGCTGGTGATATTGATCAGCTGGTAAAACCTTTAGCAGTGCAATTAAAACAAAGAGAAAAGTAAAAATGGTACAGAAGAAAATAGCATGGAAGAAAGTGGGGATAGTCCTGCTTTATCTGCTATTGTGTTCGACTGTTATTACCCTAATGGCTTTTTCCAATGCACACCAAGGTCAATTGAAATGCTGGCAGGTATCTGTGAATATTCAGGAGGCTGATTCAGGATTTGCATTTTTAGATGCTTTGGAGATTCAGCAAATCTGTGAGGAGTCCAATGGTGGATTAATGGGTAAGGTTGGAGGTCAAATGGATTTGGCAGCCATGAGAAGATCATTGTTAACCAATCCATACGTTAGAAAAGCTCAAGTTTATCAGACGTTGGATGGTCGTTGCAAAATTGACGTTTCATTACGCAAGCCTGTTGCATTGATCATGGATCAGTCAGGGTCACAGTTTTATTTGGACGAGGAAGGTGCTTTATTGCCTTTAAAGAAAGGCGCTTTGGCTGACGTCCCTATTTTTTTGGGTGACTTCAGAGCCCCGCTTTTATCTGAAAATATTTTTAAGGATGATCAAGCCAATGCTTTTCATCAAAGTATCTACTGGATGGCCAAATCGATTCAGTCTCACCCATTGTGGAATGCGCAAATAGACCAGGTTTATTGGAAAGGTCCAGTAGGTTGGCGCATTATTCCACGGATGGGAAATCAAGAGATATGGATAGGGGATAGTCAAAATTTTGACATCAAGATGAAGAACCTTTTTGTGTTTTATAGCAAAACGTTGCCCAAAATAGATTTAGATCAATATGAAGTTTTGGACGCACGTTTTATCAATCAAATTGTAGGAATTAAAAGAAATTATATCGCACCATGAAAAACGAAATTATCGTAGGACTGGACATTGGAACCACCAAGATTGCATGTATCGTAGGACGTTACGATGAGCATGGAAAAGTAGAAATTTTGGGCATCGGCAAATCAGAAAGTGTTGGTGTACAACGTGGCGTAGTTGTCAATATAGACCGCACAGTAGAGTCCATTAAAAAGGCCGTGAGTCAGGCTTCTGAGAAAAGCAACGTCGATATTAAAATTGTGAACGTAGGTATCGCTGGGCAGCACATACGCAGTACCCAGCATCAAGCTACGCGCACAAGAAGCAGTATGGATGAGGAGATATCACAGGTAGATATTGATATCATGTCACAGGACATTCGCCGCATCCCAGTGGCACCCGGTGAAGACATTATTCATGCTTTGCCTCAGGATTTTACAGTTGATCAAGAGTCGGGAATCAAGGATCCAATTGGAATGGCTGGCATCAGAATGAAGGCCAATTTCCATGTGATCACAGGACAGATTTCTCAGATCAACAACATTTACCGTTGTGTTAGAAAGGCTGGTTTGGAAGTTGCCAAATTGACGTTGGAGCCATTGGCGAGTTCAGCTGCTGTATTGACCGATGAGGAGATGGAAGCTGGAGTTGCATTGGTTGATATTGGTGGTGGTACAACGGACATCGCGATTTTCCATGACGGAATAATTAGACATACTGCAGTAATTCCTTTTGGTGGAAACATCATCACGGAAGACATCAGAAATGGTTGTTATATATTACCAAAGTATGCGGAAGTATTAAAGGTGAATCATGGGTTTGCTTTGGAGGAAGCGGTGAACCAGAATGCAGTTATTGCTATTCCCGGGTTGGCTGGACACCCAAGAAGAGAGATATCTACATTGCGTTTGACGCAGATTATTCAAGCACGTATGGAAGAGATTTTGGATTACGTGCATGGTGAAATCGTTTCATCTGGATTTTCCAAGCAGTTGATTGGTGGAATAGTGATGACGGGTGGTGGTGCGCAATTGCGACACATGAAGCAGTTGGTGGAATACCATACAGGTATGCATTGCCGCGTAGGATATCCGCATTTCCACGTATCTTCTTCTAAGGATGATGCTACTAAATTGACACCAATATTGTCTACCGGTGTTGGATTGCTGATGACCTACGAGAACAATGAAGTGCAACGCAACTTGTTTCAAGAAACGGTTTCAGCGCCTCTGATTGAAGAAGTGGTTGAGGAAATCAAAGTGGAAATGAATGATGTTCAAACAGAAACCAAGGTTGAGCTTGAAGAAACTAATAGTAGTGTTAAGGCTAAGAAGAAGGGAAGTATCATGGTGTCATTGGATTGGTTGAGACAGAAATTAGAGAATCAGTTTAAGGATAACATTGAATAAGACTTTAGGTTAAGTTAAGTATATAGGTTAATTAGATGATAAGAGCCCCCATGATTGGGGGCTCTTTTATTTTGGACTAAAGGGATGCTTTGAGTTGAAAAAGGGCTGTGCTATCAGTCCTTTTTTGTTATTTAGAACAAGGAGGAATCATTGAATATTGAGCGTATTGTAATGAATCATTTTTACAATCAAATCAAGAGGCAATGGCTCATCCAGCGCGAATTGAACGGCGCCTTTGGAAGTTTTATAGGGCTTCAATTCATGAGCAAAGTGTTGGATGCAGGCTGGCATTGGATAAAAACCAATATGGTTTTTATACCCCGCATAGTAAGCGATGATTTTTCCAAGTCTGAAGGCAGGCATGTTATATGAAATACAAGGCTCGGCGTTAGGAATGGTTTGTAGTATACACTGATGCAGTTCTTTCATTTTATCAAGTACCACACCGTCAAAAGAATCCCAATAGTCTTGAATTGTTTTGTGTTTTGCGGTTGACATATTTGGTATATTTTGTATTTAAGTTGAGCAATGCATGTGCTATATGTTGATAGTGATTTTTTCGATTGTCCCAACGGAGATATTCTCTTTTTTACGGATCTCACTTTTGATGGGCAGTAAGTAAGCGTTGTTTTTTGTGTCAAACCAAATCGCGGTATCCCAGGAAGTATCTCCTATCAATGCCATCACAGGCAATCTTCCCCAACCTTCTTCCTCTTTTTGAAATAGATGGCGAATCTCTTGTGAAAGGGATATGGGTAAAGACACAAAATGCCAACCGCTATTCCCATCTGCTTTCCAAAGGGTAGCTTCAAAATCAAAGGGAATGGTGAATTTCATTGTACGCTAAAAGGGGTTATTCATAATTGGGAAACAAACTTTTTTCTTTGGTTTTAGAGACAACTTTTTTATTTTGATCGTCAATCACTAGCGTGACCGTTTGGACAACAGTACATCCATTGGTGTATTTGCACTCTCCTCGCTGGGTTTGCTTGGTTTTGGTAGAATGCACGGTCCAGTTTTGGGACTCCTCATCAAATGTAATTTGAGGCGGCGATACCCAATTGTCCGTCCAGTACGCTCGGTGTCTTTTGGCCATTTGAACAACATCAAGACTATCCATTTTTGGGGATGGTTCAGCTCTTTTTGGGATAAAGGGATTAATAACTTGAGGGTAATTGAGCTGAAGTGTTGGATTGAGAACATAGCGATCTGCGAATCGGGTATATCTCCCGAGCGTCATATTTATCAGCGTATCGCCATGAATTTCAAAAACCTCAGTGAGATAAGCACTGGGATTGACAAAGAAATTCCACCAGGGCGCATCCCGGTATTCAAATCGTTCTAATATCAGAACATTGTTTTTTAAGTCAAAATAATAGTAATAGGAAATTTCATTTTGAAGGTATTGCAAATAGGTCTCATTTCTCAATGAAAGTAGGGAAGGCTGGGCAACAGGCGAGTAGCCAATTTGCAAAGTTTGGTTGGTATTGAATTTCACCAACAAAGGATGATTCAATATTTGATTGACTTGCGCAATGAATGTTCCCTCATGCAATTTCAAATGCTGCTTGGAAACTTGATTTTTTGTTTCTGTGCTTTTGAAAAATTTGGATTTGTTTTTTCGCCATTGAGCAGGGGGTCGGCACGCAGAAATTAATAAGATGATGAGTAAAATGCAGGTGAAGAATGATCGGTTTTTCATTAAATGACTCTGTTCAATGTTGTTTTATCCATTAATGATCTCTCGAAAAAATGATGGACCAATGATAATCAATCCAATTTCGCATGTTTTCAATGTTTTCTAAAGCAATGGAAATCCGATCAATTTGCAAACCAAATGGTTGAGTTCTGTCAATGGGTGGAGTGACCATTCGGATTGAAAACGATTTTTTATGTCTCTCGATGACCATTTCTTTTGGCAGTATCGTTGATAGTTTTTCTACATCAGGTATTTCATATTGAAACCCAGCATCTGTATAGCCGTTGCTCAGTTTGTGATAAAAAACAACGTTACTTAAATCTTTGCTGAGTATCATGGGCCAATCGCTGTTGAAGGGAACAATAGTAGGTCGTTTCATTTCAAGAGAGGGATGATTTTTTTGTACATATTTCCAATAGGACAACCAAAAATTTTGGACAGTGCTATCATTAATGGGTTGATATCCCCTTCTTAATTTTTCACAAGCTATGTTAAGCAGGTCAGCTTTGAAAAAGCTTCTTTTTGTTTGTTGTTCATTAAAGAAATCGATGATGCTTTCATAGGTCAAAAATGTTGCGAAATCTTTCTGATTGTTGCAATAGGATTCAGGAGCAATCAATAAAGAATAAGCTTGATGACATAGTCCATTTTCTTTGTATTGTTGAGCTCTCTGCTCGTATCTTGAACCTTGAGCGTCTTGAAAGGATGCATCCAATTTGTTCTCGATAAGAATAAATATTCGATCTTCAGAAGATTGATATGAAAACAAAATATCTGTTTCCCCTAGCCCAAATTCAGAAATGCTTCGCCAAGCGCCATTGACAGTGGTTGCTGTTGGAAGATTCAATTTTAAGATGATCCAATGCGCAAAATCTGGATTGACGTTCAATTCTTCCAGAAGAATAAGATCAACATCTCTTTCTTGAATGGATTCTATAGGCTGAGTTAGTTTTTGCAATTGACAATGATTGTGATTTGAATCTAATATTTTACCCCTCACAAATTTCTTTCAGTTTATCCAATGCTTTCGGATAAATCTCATTCATAAAATCAGCAAAGTCTTCTGTGACGTCTAGATCGACAATCAAGCTCGTCGTTCCATTATCTTCTTGAAAGGAATAATTCTCAAAACCATTGGCCCATTTTTCAACATCCGGTCCTTCCATTATTTCTTGACCATTTTGAAACAAACCTTTGTGTTGGATGGAAACAAATGCGTTGGGTTGGATGTCAGCGATGATCGCTACAATTCCTCCTTTGTTGCCATTTTCATCGGTTCCTATGAAATACATTTTCTCACCTTTTTCCCATTTCCCTTCATAGGTAGAGGTTGGATTGAACAAGGCTACCCAACTTTCGTAGGTTGTGATATCAGTGATACCGAGCATTTTGTCATACACCATTGCAACAGGAGCTTGGATGGAAATGGAAAAAGTTAGTTTTGATTTCATAGTGATGAAGGTACGAAGAAAGAAGGGATGGGGTAATGGATGTCTATTTTATGGCAAATGGGAAATTCAGCCTTTCTTCTTTGCCTTTTACGCTGACCAGTTGTGGATTCTGATTGAAATTTGATTTGAATTTCAAATACTGATGAGTCAAATCATTAGCACCATTTATTGATAATACGCTTTCATTATTTTGGTTCGCATACCATTCCAGAGATGTTTTGAGCAATGAATAAGTATAGTCACCTCCTAATTCTGTATCGTTACTGATTTCTCCGACAGAGCATGCATAAGCTATTGCAATGCCATCATGACTTTCAGCGAGGATGTTCATGAATTTTTCTTGAGTATTGGGTTGGTTCAAAGTTGATTTAAAGGATAAAGATTCGGGACCTGTGAAAGATTCGTATTCATCATGGATGCCTTTTCTGCAGGTGTCTAAAATGATGAGTGCTTTGGATGCTTTTATGAACGAAATTAGATTGGTAATGGAAATGGTTTCGGTGTCGTTTAATGCAATAATCGTTTCTTTTAAATATTGATAACCATGGCCGGAAAAATATACAAGCAAATAGTCTGTATTTATTTCTTGGATTATTTCAATCAAATTTTCGAGTGTGTAATCAGATAAATCCTCTATTTCGGGATCTTCCCAAGAACCACCAATGGGTGATTTTAGAAAACTGACAAAGTGATGTAAATCTGTGTCAACGCCCTTTAAATAATTAGCAGAATTCTTCGGCCCTGGGGAACCAATCATGATTGCTTTTCTGGTCATATTTTAATTGCCTTTAACGTTTCGCAGCTACCCGAAGGGCGGGACTTTTACCACAAAACTTATTTTGAAAAACTAATGATTGATTAACCACAAAACTGTCTTTGGAACACGAAACCCCGCCTTTTGGGTAGGTGCTGTTATAGGGCGTTTTTCTTTTCGCGTCTGTTGTTAGTGTTGTCATTTCTTAATTGTCAAAATAAGTGTCGAACCCGGAAGAATTGTAATTGTCTTTGCCAATTTTTGTGCTTCGGGATAGGTGATATTTTTCTGCTTCATTAATTCTCTTGTCGTTGTTAGTTCTAAAGGTTTTGTTACTAATAAAGTCAAGAACTCAGTTCCTTTTTCGGAGCAGTAATTAAAATTCAGTCCGAGAATTGGCATATCAGAAGCACCGTCAATTATGCCAATGCGATATGTCAAACCGTTTAAGTTGATAGTTAAAATATTTGCAAGAGCATAAATTTCATAAGTCAAAGCTGTCTTGCCACTTGTCGTTTGTGTAGAATATTTCTTTGTGCTTTTGTCATACATCTCGTTTGGGTCGTGTGTAACAGTCAAAGTCGTCTTGCTGCCTTGAAAGTCGAGAACAAGGGTGTCTTTCCCATCTTTAAGTTGAATGTATCCGTTGGTTGTCCCAGAAAATGTTCCTTTGTCAACTGTCTGAAAAATTGATTTGTCCTTGTTTGCCCACCAACTGTTATAGATGCTGTCATTTACCGTCTGTCCGAAAGCACTCGTTAAAGTCAGAAGCGTCAAGGTCAATACGTAAATTGTCTGTTTCATTGTCGTCTTAAAATGCCCTATAACGGTTTGCAGATTGGCGATGGGCGGGCTTTTCAGCACAAAAGTTTGTTCGGAGAACTGAACTTTCGGCTACCACAAAACTGTCAAACGGAGACGAAACCCCGCCTATTGCCAATGTGCTGTTATGTGTAGCCTTTCTTTTGTCTGCTAGTATATGCATACTTGTCCTTGTCCAATGGGTAAAACAGATGCAATAACGTCCTCCCTAATTTTTTTGTCGTAAAGTTTTTCAATTGCCCAACCAACCAAGTCAACTGCTGCCAAACAACCGGCTGCTGTCCCAACGTTACCATGTGTTACCAAATGTTTGTCTTCAAGAACGTCAACACCATAATTTTTCAAAGCTTCAAAGGCAGTCGGATAAGTTGTTGCGGAAAGTCCAGTTAGATGTCCAAGTGCTGCAATTATTAGAGCACCTGAACACATTGAACAAATGATTTGTCGGGTTGGGTCTAGGTTAAAGCGTTTTAAATAAAGGTCATCCTTGATAACGTTTCTTGTCCCAGGTCCACTTCCAAAAAATACAAGATCTGCATCATTGCACTCTTCAATCAATCCATGAATTTTAAGGTCAAGCCCACACACTGATTTATGGGTCGTTTCTGTCCCAACAATTTTTATTTGAAATTCTCT
>CANNHA010000004.1 GCA_947504275.1 Flavobacteriales bacterium | reverse complement strand
CAATGTTTTTTTTACACGATGACGTCATGACCCATAGTGTCATTGGTATGATAAAAAATAAGAGGCCCAAGGCTGTTTTATTCACGTTGCGAATTACGCATATTTCCCCGAATTATTGCCTATTCAAACTTGAAAAAAGCAATGTATTGATAGGGAATAATTTTAACGTTGTAATAGTAGAAGTGAATGATGTCCTCAAAGTTGACACCCAATTGTGCTTGTCGGATGGCGCCTTCTTGGCAAAGACCAACGCCATGGCCAAAACCTTGCCCTACCAAAACCATTTCTTCCCCTTCCTGATAAGCGGAGAAATAAGTGGATTTCAGTTTGAGATCCTTGCGCATGTCGATCACCGGTACCCTGGTTTCTCCCTCTCTATAGTACACTTCTTTTTCTCCAGGAAAGTAGGCGTAATTGGCACTGTCTGATGACGAGAGACGTTTTTTAGCGAGGTAATTTTTCCAGTCGTTGACAGGAATTCTCTTTTCCCAATTGCTATTGGGCATTTTGATGCAGAAAGTATCGACTGTTTCACGGCAATAGGGCAATGCTCTGGTCCAAACATATTCTGAACTGTTGGTTCTGCCTCCGCAGTTGGAGTGAAAGGCAGAAGTTATGAGGTTGGCATTTTCATCAACAATGACTAAGCTCTTGGTTTGCTCAGCGGCATTGGTCATGATGTGCTCATGCTTGGGTAAACCATTAAATGCCTGGCAATGGGTTTGGTCACAAAGGTTGTAACCGTCGTCAATGTGTTTGTAGAATTGACTGAGTAAATAGGTTCGACTAATCACCGCTTGTGATTTGTAGTATTCCAATTCATGATTGGGACCACCCTCAGCTTCTACCACACCTGCAATGTAAGTGTCCAATGGCATGATATTCACAATTTCCAATTTGTTGTTGACCACGCGAAATTCGAGTTGTTCGCCGTACTTCAGTTTTCTGGTTTTGGCTGAAAATTGAATCTGGAAAACGGTTTCAATATTGGCAGCTTGCAATGAAATCTTTTTACTGTTGAAATGTATTGTGTCTGCATGAGCAGAGACCATTGCCCCATTGTTTTTAAAAGTAATCTTGGTGCCTTGTGAAAGAATGACGGACTTTGTATCTGATTGGAGAACAGCACTTCCTTGATCAATGAGAAATTCTAATTCTTGTAATTCTTTATTGGCAAATAAACCGATGCGTACTTTCTCCTGCCCAAACAAGTTGTGGGACAAGAAAAAAACAATGGCAATAAATGACAATTTGCTAACCCTCATGGTGTTGACGAAATTAACGACACTTTCAATGCGGAGATTGCGCGAGATGTGCAATTACTAACAACTTTTTTTTAAGATGTGTTTTTGGTGTAAATTCGAAATTATAATTATTGTGAGTATGAGGAAACAGGATTTTTGTCTTTTGGTTTGCATTGTTTTTCAATTGATGGCAAAGGCACAGGTTACAGACTTTGAAACATTTAAAAAAAATCGCGAGAAGGAAATGACGAAGTTTGAGCAAAATGTGAAAGCTGAAATGGACTCATTGCGCAGCAGCCGGGATAGAGCGTTCTCTAAAATGTTGTCGGGCAATTGGGAGCGTGAAGATCTTTTTGTAAATACAAGGCCAAGTGAGCCAAAGCCTTCAACACCGCCTGTGTTCAAAGAGGTATCAAAGGGTGATGAAAGAGATGAGAAAGTTGAGGTGCGTTTGGATGGGCATGTAAAGGAGGGAAAAGAAAATGAGAATGAACCAAAAGTTCCTTCCACCAAGGATGAAGAGATTTCTATGGGATTTGCCAAGTCATTTGGTTTTACCGGAGAGTATTTCTTCGGAAATGAATGGAAGAGAATTAATATCAAATCTCAATGGCCGAGGCTGATTGGAGATCCATCTCCATCCTCGATAACGGAGTATTGGACAAAGACTTCAGAGATAAATTACACTGATGTTTCTGATTATTTCAAAGCCTATCAGAAGCTTTTTCAATTGTCTGATTGGGGGGTATATTCAATGATTAAAGAAGTTGCAAAGAAAAATTTTGATCAAGTGAATGACCAAAATTTGTTTATTTGGTTTCAATTGGTTCAGTTGGGTTACGATGCGCGAATTATGCATGGGGGGCAAGAAATAGTAGTGACATTGCCCTTTGATGAGATGATCTATGAAAGTACTTTTTTCGAGCAGAACGGTAAAAGATATTTTGTTTTGGATCGGAAAATAAAGGCGCAATTGTATACCTATCAGCACCAACATGAATCTGCTCAGCGACAATTGAATCTGAAAAATTTCAAAAAGACAATCTACCCAGAACAATGGTCAAATCGTGTTTTTGAGTTTAGTTTCAATGGGATGAAGCGTCGTGTGGAATTGCCTTTTGTCAAGTACCGTGTCGATTTTAGCGGAACCATACCACAGACAGAATTGGGATACTATTTTCAGGAGCCACTTCCTGCTCAACTTTCAGCCCAGATTCATGGGGTGTTGGATCCTCTCATGAAGGGACTTGCAACGGATCGTGAGCGAGTCAGGTTTTTATATGCGATGATATGTCAAGGCATTCCTTATCAAACCGATCAACAACAATTTAAAAGAGAGAAGTTTTGTCTTCCAGAGGAGGTATTGTTATACCCATATGCAGATTGTGAGGATAGAACGTTTCTTTTAAATGCATTGATAAGAGAGATGACCCATTTAAAAACAGTTGGATTAAACTATCCAGGGCATGTTGCCATGGCGGTTCTTTTAAACGAAGTTGACGCCCGGGATGATTTGATTATTGTAGATGGTTTAAAATATGTCTTTTGTGATCCTACTTATATTGGAGCAGATTTGGGTATGATGCCAGCCGTTTACAAGAATCAAAGTCCTAAATTGCTCAATTGATAATCACTCAATAGGCAACCGCTCCATGAGTTGAACGTCATAGGTTTGGTTTGCCGGATAAAACCGGTTTCATATTTTCCTTGCAGGTTTATAAAGACCACCTTGTTATTGGGGTGGTCTTTTATTTTTGGGCTTTCTTCTTCTCCGATAAGCATAATAGGCACCAACGGTTTCGATGGCTTGCAGCATGGCTTGATTGATGGGCATGTGGGTGTTGAGTTGTAAATCAATGCTGGCCATGCGCGAAGAGTAGTTGGTCATGACAGGCATTGTCTTGGGATGGGTTGCAATGAATTCCAATGCTGGAGCTTGTTCCTCTTTTAAGATCTTGCACGTAACCATCTCCTTTTTCCCTTCTTTATTCACCCGAGCTGAGTAACCAAACAACCGACAAATCAATCCGCGGTTGGGGTAATTGTTACAAAGACCTCCAAAAGAGGTGACGCTGGGGCGATACACAAAGCACAATGAAGACTCTTGCTTTTTGATATCTTCATATTTTTCCCAAAGCACACCTTCATCCAACCAGTCCAAGGCCATGGGCAAGAACTCAACAGGTGTACATTCAATGTCTGCCTTTTTACAACATTGTCCGCAGCCTGATGGACAATGAAGTCCAGATTGCTTTTGCAGCGAATCAATCTTCTTGTCCAGTTGCGCGTATACTTTTTTTACGGCGTTGACTTTTTGTACAATGGTTTTCATGCAATTCACAATTTGCTGTTTGCAAATGTTGAAACAAAATGGAAAAGGGTTGGCAACAAATTTCATTTTTGTTTCGACAAAAAGAATAAACATGAGAATTCTCTTGATTACACTTCATCTAATGACCATTAGCCTAATGAGCTTCTTTAGCTTGGACTTGGATGAGCCCACTGTAAAGCAAGAAATCCCAATGGCTTTTACCAAAAGCGGTACAAGTGTCGTGAAAGTTAAAATTGATAAAACTGGTTTAGAAGGTTTTGCCAAATTGGAAATCAATATTCCTCAAGGTTATATTGTTAGAGCGATGGAAACCAAAGGGGCATCTTTCACTTTTTCAGAGCAGAAGATTAGATTTGTTTGGATGAACTTGCCTCAAGTTGACCAGTTTCAAATTACTTATCAATTGGTGAAGAATGGCGCTGAAGGCGGTTTAAATGATATTTCTGGTGTGTTTTCTTACATTGACAAAAGCAAGCGAAAGGACATCGCAGTTTCGAGTAACCTGCAAGAGGGGAGTACCCAAAACGAAATGTTGGTAACACAGGATGAGATGTTGGCGTATGCTTATAAAACAACATTAAACGCCAACAATGACTTGCCCACTTGTGAGAGATTTATCAATAAAGTAGGTGATGATTTTGTGGTAGAACTGTTGGTAAAATTGAATGGATTGACGGGCTTCCTAAAACTACAGGAATGGTCTAGCGAGGGGTGTGTTATTTCCAAAATTCAAAATGGTGGAGCTACAGTTACCGTAGATGGAAGCAATATAAAATACGTTTGGTTTGAAGTTCCTGGTGCAGATGTGATTGCTATAAAATACAAATTGGCATGTGGCGCATTGCCTGAAAGTGGTTTAACCATTGATGGTAAGTTGAGTTTTGTTGTAGACAATCAGCCCAGAGAAATTCCCATCGTGGCGGGTGCAAGAGTATTACCAAAACCAGCTGAAATCCAAGAGGTGAAGAGTGAAAGCAACAATGTTGATGTGGTTGCTGAAATTAAACCTAAAGTGGAGACAGAAGAAAAGGTTGTCGCTGAAAAAAAGGAAATCTCAAAACCAGTTGCGGCACCAAAAGAAAGATTGAAAGAGGCTCCTGTCAAGAATAAAGAAAGCAAGCTGAACGTTAGCAGCAGCAATGGAGTGAAATACCGTGTTCAGATTCTGGCCAATCACCGCAGCGTAGGCAAGGCAGAGTGGAAGAGTAAGTTTGGCTTCGAAGGCAATTGTCAAGTGGAGAACCATGAAGGTTGGATGAAATGGACACATGGCCAGTTTGCAAATTATAAGGAAGCCCGTGATAAAAGGGTTTCATTAACTGTTGAATGTCCCAATTTGCCGGGACCATTTGTAACAGCATACCAAGATGGCAACCGCATAACAGTGCAAGAGGCATTGATGATTACCCAGCAGAAATGGGTGCAATAAAAGATTGAACGCATACTTATTGATAAGCAACGGCTTGCGCTAAGTACTTTGGTTAATAATAGAATTTGTTTAGGTAATGATGTCTGAAAACCCTCCCTAGTGGAGGGTTTCCGTTTTTATGAGAAGGCATGTCAAATCAACTTAAACCATTTATCACTTATCTCCGATTGGAGCGAGGCTTATCCCCGAAAAGCGTTGATGCCTATGCATTTGACTTAACCAAATGGTTGGAGTACCTATTGGATCGTGGGGTCAAAGACATCGATGTAACAGAGGAACATGTTCGTGATTTCTTGGCCTATTGCGTCGAGCATGGTATTGCTGCTACTTCTCAAAATAGATTGCTTTCTGCCTTAAGGGCGTTTTATGATTTCATGGTCATGGAGAATGGCATGGTTAAAAATCCCATGCTAAATATTGACAGTCCCAAACTGGGGAAGTACTTGCCAGATGTTTTGAATCAATCTGAAGTGTTTCAAATTTTGGATCATGTCGATTTGTCTGCATCGGCAGGACATCGAGACAGGGCAATATTGGAAACGCTTTACAGTTGCGGTCTGCGTGTCGAGGAATTATTGACGCTCAAGCTATCCAATTGTTTTTTTTCAGAAGGGTATTTGAAGATTTTGGGAAAAGGCAATAAGGAGAGATTGGTTCCCATAGGAAGCACAGCCATGAAATGGATGAATTACTATTTGGAAAAGGAGCGCAATCATCAGAAAGTGCTTGAAGAATTTCAAGACATCGTTTTTTTGAATCAGCGCGGGAGTAGGTTGAGTAGAATGACCATTCTGAATATTGTCAAGCGAGAGGCGGAAAAGAACGGAATAAAAAAGTCCATTTCGCCCCATACCTTTAGGCATTCCTTTGCGTCTCATTTGGTAGAGGCTGGTGCAGATTTAAGAGCAGTTCAAGAAATGTTGGGACATGCTTCCATCACCACCACAGAAATCTACACCCATCTTGATCGACAACGATTGAGAGAGGAGATCAGTTTGTACCACCCGCGGTACCAACAAAAAAAGGGGCATTGAGCCCCTTGAAACTTTGCAAAACGCAAATTTATTTTTTAAACTTAGAGAAGCGGCTGTTGTATTTGTCAATACGTCCAGCAGTATCCACCAAGGTAACTTTACCAGTAAAGAATGGATGTGAAGTGTGAGAAATCTCCAATTTTACAACTGGGTATTCATTGCCATCTTCCCATTGGATGGTTTCTTTGGTGTTTATGGTTGATTTGCCTAAAAACGCATATTCGTTTGACATATCTTTAAAAACAACCAAGCGGTAGTTTTCGGGGTGTATTCCGTCTTTCATTTTCTTAAAAATTGGGATGCAAATATAGGTAAATTCTTTTGAATTACAAAGAATATTGAAAACCAATACCTAAAACTTCTTTGAACTGAAGTCCAGGACCTTTGATTTCAGGTAAGACGTTGCCTTTGTCATCAAAACCTGCAGCCTGTTTAACCAGTATAATATCGTCGTCATAGATCATTTGCATGGTTACAGAAAATCCCAAGTACTTGTTGATTTTACAGCTTAGAACACTTTCTAGGTTGAAGTCTATGTTTTGAGGATTGTTGAGATAGCTAGAAAACATTTCCAGTTTGGCATCCAATCGGTATTGGTCTTTCCATGACTTTGAGAGTCCCACGCGAATGTAGGCCCCATACTCCATCCTTAAGTTTTCTCCTGGTTTGATGATTTGTCCATTCTCATCTTTCACAGCAGGCTTTACACCAAACTGTCCCATATCTGCCAATTTGTGATTTTTCACGATGGTCCCTTTGGCGGTGAAAGGGGAAAGAAAGCAAGTAATCGTTCTTTGTTGCAGATAATCCATTCCAAGCGCTGCCGTGAAGTAAGCAGGGGAGAGCCAATCAGATATTTTTCCTCTTTCCAAGTCGGGAATTCCCTGGTTGCCTGATATGTAACCTCCAGCAAATTGGGTTTTGAAATTGATCATTGCGGTGTAGCTCCAATTGAATTTGGCTCGCCTTCCGTACTTTGTTGTGAAATCAAATTTGTCATCCGTTTTAACGGAGGGTTGATTCAATTCAATGACAGTTCTCCCATAGGCTGCATCTATGATATTGTCCCAACTGTGTTTGTCGTCTCTGTAAAATATGCCATAATTCAATAGTCCTGTTACATTGAATGCGCTGTTTCCTCCAGAGGCCCAATGGGAAAGATAGGTTTGCGTGCTGTTAATGGAAAGAGCTCCGCGATCCACCCAGCCTTGATCCACCACTACAAATGGACTCTTGATGAGTTTCTCACCATCAGGGCCCAAGATGATTTGACCAATTGTCTTTAAGGACAAAATATGAATGAAGATAATGAGTAATGTTGTGCGCATAAATTCTATATTCAATGCAAAATAAAGGTGGTTGTATTGGAATTGTTTTTATTTTGTCAAAAATTATCAAGTGGCGTATCCTGAGAAAATAATATTGGCTTGGTCGGAGGCCATCACGGGAAACAAGGACATTCGGGATTGGTTAATGACCAATGGATATCCTGAGTTGGGCTTGTTTGTATTTGCCTTGCATCACAAAAGAGAGGCTCGTGAATGGTTGTTGACAAACAAATTTCCGCATTTGATGGCCATGATTGAATGCGCAGAAGGTCGGGAGCAAGCGTGTCAATGGTTGGTGAAATTTGATTACGCTTTGTTGGAGAAGGTGGCACGAATTGCAGACAATGATGAGGCGGCGCTTCAATGGATGATGGAGCAAGACGAGAAAAGTTTGTTGCGTTTGGCGTTGCGATTGAGGACCGTGAAAAATGAAATTCAATCCAAGCATGATGATATGCATTTTATTTCGCCTGAATAATTGGAAAGCATTAAATTTGTGGCATGTCTAAGAAACGGGTTTTGTTGGATGAGGGACTCTTGGGTGTGGTCATCAAACGATTGTGTCTTCAGCTTTCTGAAAATTATTATCCCTTTGAAAACACTGTGCTTATTGGTCTTCAGCCCCGGGGAATAAGCCTTTTGACCGCCATTATCGATGAATTAAAGAACATTCATCCCAACATTCAAATTGTTCACGGTTGTGTTGATCCTACTTTCTACAGAGATGACTTTAGAAGAGGTGACAAGCAATTGGTAGCCCATACTACTAAAATCCCCGTGCATTTGGATGGAAAGAAGGTTGTGTTGATCGATGATGTACTTTTTACAGGACGAACAATCCGCGCGGGAATCGAGGCTTTGTTGGAATATGGTCGTCCTGAGAAAATTGACCTGTTGGTTTTAATCAACAGGAAGTTCTCCAGAGAATTGCCCATAGAGCCATTGATGATCGGGAAAAGTGTGGATCATTACGATGGGCAAAAGGTCAGGGTGGTATGGAAGTCTGAAAAGGAAAAAGAATCTCAAGTATTGTTACAACAAGAAAATAATGGCTGAAAAATTACTTTCCACTAAACACCTTTTGGGCATCAAAGATTTATCGGCCAAGGATATTCAGCTCATCTTTGATCATGCTGATGAGTTTAAAGAGGTTTTGCAACGTCCCATCAAACGTGTTCCTAGTTTGCGCGATGTGACCGTTGCCAATTTGTTTTTTGAAAATTCCACCCGGACAAGATTAAGCTTTGAATTGGCACAAAAGCGATTGAGCGCTGATGTGGTTAATTTCTCTGCCGCTACCTCCAGTGTCAAGAAGGGAGAGACTTTGGTGGATACGGTAAATAATATTTTGGCCATGAAAGTGGATATGGTGGTAATGCGTCATGCTTCACCTGGAGCTGCCATCTTCCTGAGTCAACACATTGATGTTCCTATTATCAATGCTGGCGATGGAACACATGAACACCCAACCCAAGCTCTATTGGATGCTTATTCCATTCGTGAAAAATTAGGTAATCTCAAAGGGAAAAAAGTTCTGATTGTTGGTGATATCACCCACTCTCGTGTTGCACTTTCCAACATTGACTGCCTGCAGAAAATGGGCGCAAAGGTGATGGTTTGTGGGCCAAGCACAATGATCCCCAAACACATTCATTCTTTGGGTGTTGAAGTCGAATACAATTTTGATAAAGCCTTGGCTTGGTGCGATGTGGCCAATATGCTGCGCATTCAATTGGAGCGCCAGGATGGTGATGTTCGCTTGTTTCCTTCATTGAGAGAGTATCATCTGCAGTACGGTTTGACTGCTGAACGCTTGGCGAAAATCAATAAAAAAATTGTTGTCATGCACCCCGGCCCAATCAATCGTGGTGTTGAAATATCCTCTGAAGTAGCTGATGGTGATTACAGTATCATTTTGGATCAGGTGGAGAATGGCGTGGCAGTGCGCATGGCCGTGATTTATCTACTGGCACAAGGAATTCAGCGCAATTAGGAATTTTGAAATTTCTCGTTATATTTGTGGAAACACCATCAAATGAAATTCGCTGTTGAATCCAAAGACAAGTTGGTAATTATTTCCACCAATGTCGAAAAATTAGATGCTCTTCAGGCTCCAGAACTCAAGAGTGAAATTGTCCTTCAAAATAAGGCGGGAGTGAGAAACATTGTTTTGGATCTTTCCTCAACACGTTATATTGATTCCAGCGGTCTTTCAGCCATCTTGGTGGCCAACCGTTTGTGTCGTGATGCCAATGGGTCATGTGTGATTACAGGTCTTCAAGATTCAGTAAAAAAATTAATCACTTTGTCTCAATTGGAATCTGTTTTGAAAATTACCCCCACGGTTAACGAGGCAGTGGATTTGGTATATATGGAAGAAGTTGAAAGAGAATTATAAATGATAAACAAGATGAAAAAACTTTACACTTTAATTTTAATGGCGATGTTGTCTTTCGGAGCAACAGCCCAATGTGATCCTTTGGCGTATGATTTTGGCGGAGCGGTTTATGGAGTTTTCCCAGATACAACAGTAGGATTGATGGACGGGATTATCAACCAGCCCTATAATCAAGTTATTTACTTCATGATTCCAGACGACGCTGGATTAATTGACCCTGCTTACGCGGGTTATACCATTTCTACCGTTGCCCTTGAAAGCATTACCTATGATAACGGACAACCCATCTCAAATTTGGGCCTAGCCATCGCTTGTAATCCTGCCAATTGCACTTTCCCTGCTGGTGAGCAAAAATGCGCTACCTTGTCTGGTACTCCCACTCAAACAGGCGTTTTCAATATTGAAATCAATGTAGTCGCTACAGCGTTGTTATTCGGCTTCCCGATTCCTGTCGATTATGCTTTTGCAGGTTATACACTTACTATTACCGATGGCACTGCAGTAATTGAAAACACATCAATGAAATTTGAGCTCAGCAATGCAAAGCCCAATCCAGCCAACAATGGTTTCAATTTGAATTTTGAATCCCCCGTTTCTGAAATGGTGAAAGTTGAAGTCCACAATCTTTTGGGCGGTATGGTTTACAATAAATCTTTCGCTTCCAAGAGAGGCTTCAACACCTTGTGGATGGATACCCAAGATTGGGAGGAGGGAGTTTATTTGTACAGTGTGCAAAACGGTTCAAGTCGTTCAACCAAGAGAATTGTAGTTCAGCATTAATTGAATTTTGACGTTACCATATTGGGCTGTGGAGCAGCGACGCCAACTCAGCGTCTCCGCCCCACAGCCCAAGTTGTTTCTGTACGTGACCATTATTTTCTGTTAGATTGCGGAGAAGGTACGCAAATACAGTTGCGTCAATATGGTATCAAGATGCAACGTATTGAGGTTATCTTCATTTCACATTTGCATGGTGATCATATTTATGGATTAATTGGGTTGCTGAGTACTTTTTCATTACTAGGTAGAACTGCTGATTTGACCATTGTAGGGCCCCCTGAATTGCAAGAATGGTTGGCTTTGACCTTTAGAATTTCTGATACCTACCTTTCTTTTCCGCTTCATTTTATCGAAACCAACAAAAGCAGTGAGTGGATTTGGGAGAATGATTTTTTAAAAGTGAAGAGCATACCTGTCAAGCATCGCATGGCTTGCAATGCGTATTTATTTGTCGAGAAACCGCTTGAGCGAAAAATCGTCAAGTCATTCATACCTCATTATAGATTGACTTTGGATGAGCTCTTGGTTTTGAAGAAGGACAAGCCTATACATCGAGAAGATGGAAAGGTTATAGAACCCAATGAGGTTTGTAGTCCAAGACAACAAGTCAGAAAGTATTTCTTCTGCACGGATACATTGCCTTTGAAATTGGAAGACGAGGATTTGATCGGAATTGATTTGTTGTATCATGAGGCAACATTTTTGGAAGATCATGTTAAGCGTGCAAAAGAGACCCATCACAGTACCGCCAGACAAGCTGCAGAAGTTGCACTATTTTATCAAGCTAGAAAGTTGATTCTGGGTCATTTCAGCGCACGTTATCCAGATCTCTGTGCTTTTGAATTAGAAGCAGGTAGCGTTTTTCCTCAAGTGGAGTGTGCGCAGGAGGGAACGAAATACAGTATAGAAATTATTGAATCAAGGTAGCAATCACCTTACCGCGTAAAGTTTCGCCAATGAAAGGTGAATTGATGGATTTGGCAGCCCACTCTTTTTTATTCCATTGTGTGTTTTCAGCTGTCGAAATGAGCGTAAATCTAGCGGACTGGCTCTCTTCAATTTTAGGTGTTTCAATACCTAGAATTTCTCTTGGAGCAATGGTCATCTTATGAATAATGGCACTGAGCTCCATATCACCTTCTAGTGCGGTGTATATGCAGGAAAATGCTGTAGGCAAAGAGCTGATACCAAAAGAAGCAAACTCAAACTCAACGCTTTTCTCCTCAATGATAACAGGAGTGTGGTCACTAACAATAACATCAATGGTGTCATCCTGTAATCCTTTGATGAGCGCATCTCTGTCTTTTTGAGAACGGAAGGGAGGAAGTACTTTTAAGTTGGTTGGAAAAGTGGTTAAATCTTCGTCAAGATAGCTAAGTTGATGTGCGGAAACTCCACAAGTTATCTTCATTCCTTTTTTCTTTGCCTTGCGAATGAGTTCAACACTCTCAGCACATGATACATTGGAGAAATGAATTCGTCCACCAGTGTAACCAAGGATTTCGATATCTCTTTGAATTTGCATGTATTCTGACAGGCTGCTCAATCCTTTTGTTCCCATTGCTGTGGATGTTTTTCCTTCGTGCATTAATCCATCCGGATTGACTTGTTGGTTCAAGGGAAAAACCATGAGAAGCGCTCCAAAACTATTCACGTACTCTAAAGCCTTGATCATCATGGCAGTCGACAATGATTCTTTGTCATCCGTAAATGCCATGGCACCGGCCTGCGTCATGTCAAACAACTCCGCCAATTGTTTCCCTTTCATTTGTTCTGAAATACAACCTGTAGGATATAGTGCAATCCCTCTTTTCCCACTCTGCTTGATATAAGAAACTTGAGCAGCGTGGCAAGTTGGCGGATTGTGAGATGGGTATACCAATAGGTCTGTAAATCCACCTTGCTCAGCTGCGGCGCATGCTGTTTCAAAAGTTTCAGCCATTTCATTTCCGGGTTCCCCAATACGCGCTTGCATATCAAAAAAACCTGGGCACATGATTAACTCAGGTTGATCGTAGATCAAGGCGCTTTTGGGTGCAGTCAGGTTTTTTCCTATTTCTTTAATGCATCCTTTATCAATGATGATGTCCACTTGTTTGCCGTTCCATTTGCTCGAAACATCAACAATTTTGGCGTTCTTGATAAAAACAGATTTTACATTTTCCATAGTCCGGTTAATAGGCTTTCAGTTAATAGGAAGATTAAAGCAACGATGATGAGGTACCACCAGATTTCATTTCCTTCATCCATTTTTTTGACATAGTTACCAATGTTTTCTATACTGCTATCCACCACCTCTATACCTGTCCATGTGTTCTGGGAAATCAGATCAGTTAATTCCGTATCCTTGAAAAATTGGAGCGATGATTCGTTTTGGTTGTAATTAATACCAATGGAGTAAAATGGTTGGTTGTTCTGAATCGCTTTGTAAATACCACTTGAATTGATGTATTGACCAATGGAAATGGATACTTGGCGGTTGTTGCTTTTTACCAAGGGTAGTATTTTTTCCTTGCTGTTATTCAGTTGCAAGGTTATTTGCTCGTCATTTCCCAATGATAAATTTTGAATGACAAATGGGGCGTTTTGCCCCAAAGTGAAATAGAGCGGTTGTTGATTTCCCGACAACTCAGCACATCGGATCATGGCAATTGGAAATAGACTGTGTTGAAAAATACTGCTTTCCTTGGTATTGAAATTCCAACCAAAAACTTGACCCTTTCCTATTTTTCTCATCCACAACATGGGTGATCCGTCAGGGTAATACACCAGGTTCTGTACTTCAGGGTTCCAATTTCCAGTGAGATGTCCATTGGATGTGGGGAGTTGGAAATTATCTGCTTTGCTGAAGACACCTTTGAACAATGGGTGATTAAAATCAACATGATCCCCTTTGGTTGTTGTTGCTGCAAATTCAAATCCCGCCCCGATGCCCAATTGGTTGTAGAGATTGGACCAAGCTGCATTGTTTTCTTGCACAGGTGGAATAATAATGAGTGTGCCGCCTTCTTCAACTTTTGCTTTGATGCTGCTGACCCATCCGCTTGCAGGATTGGACAGATTTTCCAATATAAATATGGGGCTATTGATTATACTGTTGAGATTGGCGTTGCTACTTTGTTGGACAGTTGAAGGGTAGTGGGCATCATTTTGAAAAACCCTTTTGGCATTGGAAGTTTTATCCGCTATAATCCCAATGGGACGTTCTTTCTCTATCCAATAGGTGAAATAAAAGTTGTTGTCAAAAACAATGGGTTGATCGTTGATGTTGATTTTACATTCTTGAATACCTTCGCCATTGCTTGTGAATTTGAAGAGTACTTCTTTTCGCTCTTGTCCTTGCAACTCTTCACTTGTCACACCTTTGATTTGTTGATTCACGGAGAATTCACAACGAACATTCTGAACTGGATTATTACCAGCATTTTTTAGGACAACATGAAGAATCTCCTCCTGTTCTGGGCTATGATAAGGGATTTCAAAGTAAATGGAGTCAATGTAAATGTTTTCCGTCGCAACATTTTGAACAGGTACCCATCGCAAAGGAGTTTTGAAATTGGAGGGGATTTTAAAATTGTTGAGATGATTTTTTTGAAAGTCTGAAATGTGGTAGATGGCTGCGGGATGGTCTGCTTTTTTGCTGAGTAAATCTTGTTGTCTTTCCAATACTTCTGTTAACGGTCTGGAGAGAGGAGAAGGTTGGATACTTTGAATGATATCTAATGCTTTGTCTTTTGTGACAAAGTGCTGTTGTATTCCGGAGAATTCATTGGCGATGATTTGAAAGTTGTCATTTTCTCCATGTGCAAATACAATATCTAGTGCTTTATTCTTGGCGTTTTCCAAAAGGGAGATACCATCCTTTTGGTTTTCCATGCTGAAGCTGTTGTCGATGTAAATGCTAATGTTTTTTTTGCCGCTGGAGTTGGATTGCGCATTCCAGGTGGGCTGAGCAAAAGCAAGAACAATAGCCAGGATGGCAAGTAATCTTAGCAATAGAATGATCCAATGTTTGATTTTGGATTGCTGTTGTGTTTCTTCTTTGATTTCTTTTAGAAAAGAGGTGAAAGGGAAATAGACAATGCGTTGCTTTTTAAAATTAAACAAATGCACTGCTATGGGCACGGACAAGGCCAAAAGCCCCCACAACATCTCTGGTCGCAAAAATTGCATGCCTCAAAGATAATCAGATAAAAAAAGGATGCGTGAAAATTATTGAATCCTACCGTCGGTCATGGTCAATTTGCGGTCAGCTTGGTCCGCCAATTTTTCATTGTGGGTCACAATCACAAAAGTTTGGTTGAATTCATTTCTCAAATCAAAGAAAAGTTGATGCAATTCTTCTGCGTGCCGGCTGTCCAAATTTCCGGAAGGCTCATCGGCTAAAATGATGGCAGGGTTGTTCATCAGCGCTCTTGCGACAGCCATGCGTTGTTGCTCCCCGCCAGAAAGTGCGTTGGGTTTGTGCTGCGCTCTGTCCACCACATCAAGTCTTTTCAAAATTTCTAATGCCTTTTCTTTGGCTTTCTGACTAGGCTCACCCTTGATGAGTGCAGGCAACATGATGTTTTCAATAGCTGTGAATTCTGGCAATAGGTTGTGAAACTGAAATACAAAGCCAATTTCTTTGTTTCGAAAGGCGTTTAGCGCTTGATTTTTTAACGCAAAGATGGATTGGCCATTGAAGAGGATTTCTCCTTGATCAGGTTGGTCCAACGTCCCCAAGATTTGCAAGAGTGTTGATTTACCGGCACCAGATGCGCCAACAATGGCCATGATTTCTCCCTGGTTAATGTTGAAATTGACCCCTTTAAGAACTTCCAAAGGGCCATAGGATTTTCTAATATTTTTGATCTCAATCACAATTGCAAAGTAAAGGAGGATTTCCCTTACCTTCGCAAGCGTAATTTTATTACCATGAATATTCACGAGTATCAAGGAAAAAGTATTTTGGCCAAGTACGGTGTTGCCGTGCAGCGCGGATATGTAGCAGAAACGCCTGAAGAGGCGAAAGATGCTGCAGTAAGATTAAAAGAAGAAACCGGCACAGGGTGGTTTGTTGTGAAAGCGCAAATCCATGCAGGAGGAAGAGGTAAAGGAACAGTAACCGAGACAGGTTCTCGCGGCGTTGTCCTAGCCAAGAGTGTTGATGAAGTGCCTGAGAAAGCCCAAGCAATTTTGGGTGGACACTTGGTCACTTTACAGACCAAAGCTGAAGGAAAGTTGGTCAGCAAGGTGTTCATAGCTGAGGATGTTTATGCACCAGGAGCTAGCGAGCCCAAAGAGTTTTATATGTCTGTTCTTTTGGATCGCGGTCAGGGACGCAATGTGATTGTTTATTCTCCAGATGGTGGAATGAATATCGAAGAGGTTGCTGAGAAAACACCTGAGCGTATTTACAAGGAAACCATTGATCCTTTGACAGGCGTTACAGATTTCCAAACCAGAAAGATTGCTTTCAATTTGGGATTGAGCGGTGAGGCATTTAAGCAAATGGGCAAGTTTGTGAAGTCATTGTACGCTGCTTATGTGGGTTGTGATGCATCGATGTTTGAAATCAATCCTGTTTTGAAAACATCAGATGACAAAGTCATTGCTGTTGATGCCAAGGTTACTTTTGATGGAAACGGATTGTTCCGACATCCAGACTATTTGGCCATGCGCGATGTAACAGAGGAAGATCCCATTGAGGTTGAGGCTGGCGCAGCAGGTTTGAATTATGTGAAGTTAGATGGTAATGTGGGTTGCATGGTGAACGGAGCCGGTTTGGCTATGGCCACCATGGATATTATCAAGTTGAGCGGTGGAGATCCTGCCAATTTCTTGGATGTCGGAGGTACAGCTGATGCCAAGCGTGTAGAAACAGCGTTCAGAATGATTCTTCGTGATTCTGCAGTGAAGGCTATTTTGGTCAATATTTTCGGAGGAATTGTACGTTGTGACCGCGTTGCTCAAGGTGTGGTGGACGCATACAAGAACATGGGAAATATTGAAGTTCCTATTATTGTTCGTCTTCAAGGTACCAACGCAGAGGAGGCCAAGCAATTGATAGACAATAGCGGATTGGCTGTTCACAGTGCCATCACTTTGCAAGAAGCTGCTGATAAAGTAAAGTCAGTATTGGCATAAAGAACAAATGAATTATAGTTTTCAAGAAGAAAGCGCAATGGACCTACGTTCATTGCGCTTTTTGGTTTTATGGCCCCACAAATCTGCGATGGAGGAGTGTTTGTTGGATGTCGATTTTGCTGAAACAACAAGGCATTTTTCAATGAGAAATGATGAAGGAATGGTTGTGGCATGTTGCACCATAGTGCAAGAGGCTAAAGAGGTGAGCCGTAAAAAGTATGTGCTTCGCCTTAGGGCAATGGCAGCCCATCCCAGTGTGAGAAAAATGGGATTGAGTAAACAGTTGTTGGATCATGTGATGGGTATATTCCCTGGAAAATCTTTTTGGTGCGATGCGCGCGAGGTTGCAGTCCCATTTTACTTGAAGTGCGGTTGGGAGATAAGGTCAGAGGTCTATCATATTCAACAAATAGGTCCACATTATTTGATGATAAAAGACCTATAAAAAAAAAGGCTGATTCGGTTTGAATCAGCCTTCCTTATTTTCGTCTGTTGTCTTTTATTTCAAAAATCCAAACTGCTCACTATACATCAACATTTGCTTTGCAAAGCTATCCATGTAGGTAACTTGAACATCTTTAATGTTTCCTTGCTCATCCAAGGCAGGAACCAACAATGGATTCATAAAACCATTGTATGGAGGAATGTTCAATTTTTCTGAACGATCAAGTACCTCTTTGTGGATGGACATGTCCACTTTCTTACCATAGCCATCAGCCAATTTTCTGGCAGCCTCATAATCACCTTCCGAAGTGATGCGTTGTACTTCATTGAGTAAAGAGGCGACTAGCTTTCTCACTTGATCGTAGTTTCTGATATCAATAAAAGTTTTACCGTCTCGTTTAATTATTGCAACACAGGGATTTGCCTCTTGTGCAGCTTTTTCCATAATCCAGTTGCAGATCCAAGCGCGGTTGCGCATGTGAGATTCCTCTATTTCCTCACCCAATTTCAATCTGCGAAGTTGTACCAAAAGTCCATTTCTGAAATAACCATCATATTCAGCCATTCCCACTTCGAGGCTTGGCATTAATCCCCATTCAACCAATTTGGGATCCATGACGTAGTACAAGGCTACCAAATCAGCTCTACCTTCTTCAATGGTTGATGCATACTCTTTCAATGTTTGTGAAGATGGAGCAACGCCCTCCTTGAGTTTACCACTGGCGTGACCAATCACTTCATGCATGGCTGTATGCATCTTTCCTGCTGTTTCGCCATATTTAATGGCTCTTTCAACTTCCTCATCGTCATGCGCAAATTCTTTCAATATTCCAGAGCCTCCCGCTTTATTGTTGGCATCTTCTATATTTCCCAAACTAACACTCTTGGATCCGTACATGGTTCTGATCCATTGGGCATTGGGAAGGTTGACTCCAATAGGGGTAGATGGATTGGCGTCTCCGCATTCTCCAGCCACGTTCACTACTTTGTAGGTAATTCCTACCACTTTGTCTTTCTTGTATGCTTTATCTGTTGGACTATTGTCCTCAAACCACTGGGCATGATCCATCATGCTTTTCATGCGGGCACTGGCTTCAAAATCATTGATCTCCACAATGGTTTCATAAGAACCGCGATTGCCCAAAGGATCATTGTATACCTCAACAAAACCGTGAATGAAATCGATGTCCCCCTCTGTTGCTCTGGCCCATTGAATATTGAAATCATCCCAAGCTTTAAGATCACCTGTTTTGTAAAACAAAATGAGCTTGCGCAATGCAACTGCCTGCTTATCATTTTCTGCCACCTTCTCCGCTTTTTCCAACCAATAAACCACTTGTTCTAAAGCTTTGCCATATTTGCCTCCAACCTTGTATACTTCTTCTTGAATTTTACCATCTACTTTGATTAAATCCGCATTGATTCCATAGGACAATGGGGTTCTGTCATCGGGTTTGATTTTGCTTTCATAGAATGCAATGGCCTCCGCTGTGGTAATGCCTTTGCCATAAAAGTTGACAGCTGAGTTTTCTACCAAACCTTTGCTGGCATCTTTCTCCACTTTGCGTGGGGCAATGGTTGGATCAAAGATTACTTTTTTATGTCCTTCGTGACAATCAATTTTGGATTCATTTAAAAGTTGATCAAAATATTTCTCTGAAAACTGCGGTTGGTGTTTCAAATTGGAGTAGTGATGATGAATACCATTGCTCATCCAAAGTTGTTTGAGATAGGTTTCGAACGCCTTCCATTCTGAGTTATCCTTGTTCCCAGGGTAACTTCTATAAATTGCCTCGCAAATATTTCTAATGTGTAAGTTATACTCTCCATTTTGGGCCCACATGATGTCACGACCCGCAAGACCTGCTTGGGTCAAATAGTAAACAAGGGCCTTTTGTTTGGTTGTCAACAATTCAAAGCAGGGAATACGGTATCTCAAGATTCGAATATCTGCAAACCGGTCTGCCTCATAGACAAATCCTTCATCGCTGTCCTTGCATGCTGTGCGTGCACGCTCTTGTGCAAATCCAGTAGTCAGGGCAAAAGACAAAATGGACAGAAGAATAATTTTTTTCATAAAAGTGAATTAATAATGAAAGCAAATTAAAGAGGTATGCGAACCTCAAAACGCGCGTTTTTCAAATAAAACAACGACTTATCAACAAAGTTGTGGATGAAATGATTTATCTTCGCTCTCATGTTGACGTTAACTACCGCAGGAGTAAAGATTGATGTCTTGGCCAAGTACGAGCCCGGGATATCAAGCCCTGTTTTGAATAGTTTCGTTTTTTCCTACGAAATAAGCATCACCAACACCAATGATTTTCCGGTGCAGCTGACACGCAGGTTTTGGGATATTTTTGACTCCTCAGGCCATTGCAGGGAAGTTGAGGGAGCGGGTGTCGTTGGAGAGCAGCCGTTTATAGCGGCCAATGAAACATTTGTGTACAGTTCAGCTTGTGATTTGCGCAGTCCCCGCGGTCGCATGACGGGTTATTACACCATGCAGCATGGATTGACCAAGGAATTGTTTATTGCCAAAGTTCCGGATTTTCATTTGGAAGTCCCCTTTGTGATGAATTGACGAAAATCTAATCTGAATTTAATCAAAAAAAAATCCGCTCGAAAGCGGATTTTTCATTTGTACTGGTAAAGTATTATCTTGAAGCACGCTCTTCAGCAATTTTCACATTGATACGGCGACCTTTCAATTCGCTTTGATCCAATGCTGAGATAGCAGAATGAGCAGCGTCATCGCTATCCATTTCTACAAAACCAAATCCACGTGAACGACCAGTGTCACGATCTTTGATGATGCGTGCGCTAGTTACATTACCGAAAGCCTGAAATGCACTTTCTAACTCTTCTCTAGTAAGGCTGAAGGGTAAGCCTGAAACAAAAATGTTCATGTAATAAAAATTAAAAAAATTAAAACCTACTTGTGTAGGGATAAACAAATATAAACGAAATACTTATCATGTCAAGTTTTTTCTGTGTAAAATGATTTGGTCTACAAGATTAAATCATTGCATTTTTGCACCATGAATCAATTGGAGATAGAGAATTACTGGGCCAAAGGCTTGACTTATGCCGATTTTAGGGCTTTGATGCATGATTTACATGCCAAGGAAATGGTCACGGGTCCCAATCAATCCTCGGATTTATTGGCTTACAGCATTTTGAATGAGCAACGAATGAATAGAATTGATAAACATGGAGATATTGCTCCGGTTGCCCGCGCGAAGGACTCCAAAAGGATTCTTGTCATTACTGAGGGTTGGTGCGGGGATAGCGCTCAGATATTGCCTTATATGCAGAAGTGGGCAGTCGCCAAAGGACATGATTTGCGAATTGTTGTGCGGGATGAGAATTTGGATCTGATGGATCAATACCTGACCAATGGTGCGCGAGCAGTTCCCATGTTTTTATTTATCAATGACGAAGGAGTTGTTGAGGAGCAGTGGGGAGCTAGACCCAAAGTCTTGCAGGATGCAGTTACACAATGGAAGTCGGAGGGGTTGACCAAAGAAACTTTTATTACCATGATTCACAAATGGTATGCGGATGACAGAGGAGTTACTTGCATAGAAGAATGGGAGCGCCTCTCATCGGCCAACTGATGCGCCTTATATTTGTAACATGTACCCAACCCTTTATCATGCCCTTTTAGATCTTTTAGGACTGGATTTGCCATTCCTCAAGTTGGTCAATAGTTTCGGTTTTTTTGTTGCCCTTGCTTTTATCACGGCAAGTGTATTGCTCAAGATGGAAATGAAGCGGATGGAGCAAAAGGGAGTCTTTCCCGCGCAAAAAGTAAAGCAGATATTGGGTGCAGGACCTCAATGGAGCGAGATTATTACCAATGCTGTTCTGGGTTTCTTTTTGGGCTGGAAAATGATTTTTCTTTTTGTCAATAGCAATGAGATATTTGCGCATGGCATGGCTCAAAAAGCATTGATGTCTGGTGATGGTTATCCGTTGTTGGGTATTTTGCTGGCTTTGATTTTGGGAGGTTGGAAGTATTGGGAAGATAAGAAAGCCCAATTGCCCCAACCCAAGGAACAGATTGTAGAAGAGCCTGCTCATCTTTTGGTTGGATCCATCACTTTTGTTGCGGCAATAGCAGGGATGTCAGGAGCTAAGTTGTTCCATCTTTTGGAAAACCCCAATGAATTGGTTGTCTTTTTTAGCAACCCCTCTTTGGAGAATTTCACAAGTGGTCTCACCATTTATGGTGGAATTATTGTGGGTTCAATCGTTGTTTTGATCTACGCTAGGAAGAAAAATCTTCCATTACTCAACTTATCAGACGCAGCAGCACCGGGTATGATATTGGCCTATGGCATTGGTCGTATGGGATGTCAAACCAGCGGTGACGGCGACTGGGGAATCGACAATGGTTCACCTGCTCCAAGTTGGATGAAGATTTTTCCAGATTGGCTTTGGTCATATGATTACCCCAATAATGTTTTGGGAATGGGAGTGCCTATTGAGAATGGTGTCATATTTCCTGGTTATGGAACTCACCTCGAAATTCCAGTATTCCCTACACCCTTGTATGAGACCATCTTGGCCACAATGATATTCTTTGTTCTTTGGTCATTGCGCAAGCGTATTCAAATTCCAGGAGTCATCTTTGCGCTGTATCTGGTGATGAATGGTATTGAGCGATTTTTCATTGAGCAAATAAGGGTCAACAATTTTGTAGAGTACTTTGGAATGAAATGGACCCAAGCCATGGTCATAGCATTGGTAATGGTAGTTGGTGGATCGATAGCCATAGTTGTATTAAAAAAATACCATGAGCGCAGCAGGACCTAAAGTGGCATTTCATACCTTGGGATGCAAATTGAATTTTGCGGAGACCAGTGAGATTTCTAAGATTTTAGCTGAGGCTGGTTATGCAAAAGTTGAGATGAATGAACATCCCGATGTTTTGGTCATCAACACTTGCAGCGTTACAGATCAGGCAGATCAGAAGTGCAGAAATATTGTACGACGTGCCATTAAGATTAATCCAGAAGTGTTTGTGGCTGTAGTAGGTTGCTATGCGCAATTGAAGCCAGAAGAAATTGCACAGATTGATGGCGTTAGTGTTGTATTAGGTGCCAACGAGAAGTTTAAGATACTGGACCACATTCAGAAAAAATCGGAGGAGCGAAATAAAATTGTGGTAGGACACATCAAAGAGGTAAATGAATTTGTTCCTTCCTTTTCTTCGGGCGATAGAACCCGAACTTTTCTGAAAGTGCAAGATGGATGCAATTACTTCTGCGCTTTTTGTACCATTCCTCTGGCGCGCGGAAGATCAAGAAGCACAAGCATATCGGATACCATCGTACAAGCCAACTTGGCCATTTCAAAAGGAGCCAAGGAAATAGTTTTAACAGGAGTCAATATTGGTGATTTTGGTGCACATAACGGAGAGAATTTTTTTGACTTGATTAAAGCATTGGATGAACTCGACGGTATTGATCGATACCGCATATCTAGCATAGAACCCAATTTGTTAACTGAGGACATTATTGATTTTGTGGCAAAATCTCAAAAGTTTATGCCGCATTTTCATGTGCCATTGCAGAGCGGCGATGATGAGATATTGCGCGCCATGCGCAGACGGTACCGCACTGATTTGTATCGGTCTCGAATGATAGCCATCAAAGAAAAAATGCCGCATGCTTGCATAGGTGTTGACGTCATTACAGGATTTCCTGGAGAGACGGATGAGTTGTTTCAAAATACAATGAACTTTATTCAGGAATTGCCCGTTTCATATCTTCATGTATTTACCTATAGTGAGCGAGCCAATACCACAGCATTGCGCATTGAAGAAGTAGTGCCCATTCCAAAACGCCAAGAGAGAACTACTCAGTTGAGATTGCTTTCTGAGAAAAAGAAAAGGGCATTTTATCAATCTTTTGTTGGCCAAGAAAGAAGTGTATTGTGGGAAGGTGTAAATGAAGATGGACGCATGTTAGGGTACTCTGATAATTACATTCGTTTGACCAAAGATTTTCAGGCAGACGACGTTAATGTCATTGAGCATGTTCAGATTGACGGCGCAAATATTCGTTTGGAGTATTAAAAGTGAATATCTGCAGATACCGGTTTGCGAATTGAATCGGAAAAATCTTTACCGCGTAAATTTTATTCTGGCAGCGGCATCCATTGGGTGACAGTGTGGAAAAAACAATTGCTGTTTCCTTCACCAGACCAAAAATGCACACCGTACTTCATGCCTCTTTCGCTTTCAGCGGGGTAAAAGTTTTCACAGAATTTCATGATCATCACCTCGCGCATCTCGAATTCACCGCTCTTACCCGGAAGGAAGTGTTTGTTATTTGGGACAAAAACCAAAACACGCTGACCATCCATTGGCAATTGATTTTTTACATTAATCCAATCCTGTGACATGGCTTATTTACCTTGGAAAATTGGTTTTCTTTTTTCTAAAAAAGCTTGTACACCTTCCTTGTGATCTAGGGAGTTGCCCGCTTCTAATTGGCCGTGCAACTCATTTCCTAATTGCGTCGGCAAATCAGATTGCATGCTTTTTTGCAGCGCGAATTTGGTTAGAGCCAATGCTTTTGTTGGCATATTGGACAACTGGGTGGCTAGTGATTGTGTGGCTTCATTGAATTGTTCATCATTGACACTTTGATAAATCATTCCCATTTGCATGGCCTCATCTGCGCTGATTTTATCGCCCAACATCATTTGCGCCAATGCTCTCTGATAACCAATGAGTCTAGGTAAGAAATAAGTGCCACCGCTATCGGGAATCAATCCAATTTTGGAAAAAGCTTGAATAAAGGAAGCGCTTTGCTTGGCGATTACAAAATCACAAGCCAATGCAATGTTGGCTCCGGCACCAGCAGCTACTCCATTGACAGCAGCAATGACGGGCTTGGGCATTTCTGTTATGCGCAAAATTGAAGGGTTGTATCCTTCTTCAATGATTTTTTTTAAACCAGGCCCATTGGGGTCAATGGCTTCTTGTAGATCCTGACCAGCACAAAAGGCTTTGCCCTCACCTGTGATGATAACGCATCTGATATTTTCATCTGAGCTAGCTTCTTGTAAAGCAGCATTGAAAGCATCCGCCATTGGACGGTTGAAACTATTGAACTTATCTGGTCGATTCAAAGTGATGGTGGCTATACCTTGATTGATATCGTAATTGATCATTTTTTGTTGTAATAAGATTCTCTTCCTTTGATTAGTCTCCAAAGCAATTGTTGCAGCATTAATAGAAACGCTGAAAGCATAAGAATGCCAGTGTACATGGCTTTGATGAGTTGTGTCCAATTTTGATCACCCAAGGCTTTCATCCAAAAGGCAGAGCCCAGCAGAATTATAGTCATACCCAAAACTGCAATCATAAAATTCCACCAGGGCAAATAAGCATCTTTCCATTCATTGCATCTGGCCGTAATGACAACAGCTGCTATTTCAGCCATCATCATACCGGGAAGAGATAGCAATGCTTTGATTGAATAACCTTGAAAATATACAGCAATCAAAATGATGGTCAATTGAAAAAGCAATAGGGAGGCTAGTGCCTTTCTCCAATTGAGCGTAAGCGCCACCAAAGTAATGCCGGCCCATTCAAAAGGAAGTATGGGCAGGCCTTCCCAACGGTTAGGGATGAGGTAAAATAGTCCCATAACCACTGCGCCTAGACTGATTTTTCCCCAGACATCAATGGTGGATGAAGGGCTGATTTTGATTTCGTAATCCAACATGACACAAATATAGGAGTAATGGTTGGAACCTCCGTTAGCGAGGACGTTTCCAATAAGCCATCAATGATGTAAAGGACATGATGGTAATGCTTGAAGTGGGCATGAGTATGGCCGCTATCAATGGATGCATTTGTCCTTGAACGGCAACAGATAGGCCTATTATGTTGTACAATAGGCTAATTCCAAAACTCCATCGGACAATGCTTTGTTGGTCTTTTGCATATTGAATGATCTGAGGGATTTTATCAATTTGTCTTCCTTCAATAATCATGTCACAGGATGGAGAAAAGCCAAAGGCATCTTCAGTGATGGCTATGCCGACATCTGCACAGGACAGTGCTCCTGCATCGTTAAGGCCATCACCGATCATGACTACTTTTTTGTTTTGTCCTTGAAGTTGTAAAATGTGATTTCTTTTTTGTTCTGGACTCAATCCATGAAATGGATGGCAACCTGCAGGTAGAATAGACAATATTTCAGTAGAGAATTTTATGGGGTCTCCGCTTAGAACGGTTTGTCCAAATGACTCGTTCAGGTGTGTCAGAACCTTCTTCATCCCTTTCCTGATGGGATGATGGAGTAATATTGTTCCAATGATATTGCCATTACAACTGATGTAAGCATTGATATTGTTGAGCGCTTTCACACCAACCCACTCTGCATTTCCTATTTTGTAAAACTGACCATTGATCATAGCGGAAATTCCTTTTCCCGGCTCATCTATAAATTGTGAAACAGGAGTATCCTGATGGTAATTTTTTGTTTTATTGCACAACGATTGACTGATGGGGTGGGTAGATTGCTGTGCCAAAATATGAACGGCTGGAAGGTGATTTGATTCTGGTTGTAGCTTCCATTCTACTTGAACATCTTTGGTGGTAATTGTACCTGTTTTATCCCAAGCTATATAATTGGCAGATGCTAATGTGTCTAGCACACGAGCGTTTTTCGCATGGCATCCGATTTTACTCAATTGGTAAAGTGCAGCTCCTTGCGTAAATGCAGATGAGAGCAAAAGCGCGCAAGGGCAGGCAACAATAAGTATGGTGGTTGCGGCATGCAATCCTCGGTTCCAATCTAATTTGAACCAGTAAACAAAAGACAAAACAGTTAAGCCCAGTAAGAACAATGTGAAATGATTGGCCCATCGGTCTACCCACGTCTGTTTTATTTTGTTCTTTTCTGAGGTATTGTCATTCCAAAGGTTAATCAAATAGCTGTGTTCTACTTTTTGATTGGCGCGCATGATAAATGTCCCGCCCATTTGTTTTCCACCGGCAAATAGTTTGTCGCCACATTGAACAGCCTGTGGCCTAGATTCACCGGTTACAAAAGCGTAATCTATCAAGGCATGGTCACTCAGCAGTTCACCATCACATGGGATCATCTCACGGGAATGAATAATAAGTTCATCACCAGTATTGATTTCAGACAAAGCAATCCATTCCCTTTTTTTGTCTTTGATGCGCAACGAACTGATGGGGAAGAACGATTTGTAGGTTCGTTGAAAGTGAAGTCGATGTTGAGTAGATTCTTGGATGTATCTTCCAATGAGCATGAAGAAAATTATTCCAGTCATCGAATCTAGGTAGCCGGCTCCGGTTCCAGAAATGATTTCATAGATAGATCTCGAAAATGTGAGTAGTAAGCTCAGTACCAAAGGAGCGTCAATGGGAATGGTTTTGGCTCTAAGGCCTTGAATTGTTTTTAAAAAGAATGTTCTACCTCCCCAGAATAACGCTGGTGTGGCAAGGACAATATTGATCCATCTAAAAAGAAATGTCATCTCCTTGGCATCTGACATGTCCAAATGGAGATACTCAGGAAAACTGAGCAACATGATGTTGGCAAAGCAAAATCCACTAACAGCAATGGCGATCCAATAATCTTTCTGAATTTTTTTCCAAAATGAATTGTCTGCTTTTTCATGATCCAAGATAGGTTCATAACCAATATAGGTTAACCACTCCACCAATTGGCGAAGAGTGATAATTTGCGGGTTGTACTGAATGGCAACAGATTGTTGAGAGAAATGCACCCGGCTCTCTAGTATGCCGGCTTGGAGTAAATGAAGTTTTTCCAATAAGTAAACACAGGAAGCGCACTGTATGAAAGGGCTTCTGAATTGAATTAGATTTTTTTCATTGGAACGGAATTGAATATACTGTGCGGCTACTTCTGTGTTGTCTAGGTGACTGTATTTTTCAATGGAAGGAGCTTTGCTCAGTTTTCTTTTAGGATTGTCATAAAAAGAGCACATTTGATTTTGCTCCAGAAGCATGTAAACAGATTGACATCCATGACAACAAAATGATAAGTTGTTATGTGTTACAACAAGGCCACTGATTTTTTCACCGCAGTGGTAGCAATTCATGTTGATTATTTCTTGCGGTCGAATTGTTCGCTGAGTTCACGACCTTGTTCATTTTGGTAGGCCAATGACCATTGGTCAGTCACTGTGGTTTCTAACCAGAGATTTCCACTCTTCCTAAAGACCTGAACAGATAGTCCAAAAGCATCCCAAAGCAATTGCTCTACATCTTGCACTGATGTTGTATCTTGAAATTCGATATGGTTGCGTTCAATCTTATCAGAGACATGGTGCATTTTTGGATTCTCTGTGATCATTTCTTTCTTGTGCGAGCCCTCGTGATGTTGATGTGACCTGCGAAAAAATTCCCATTTCAAATACGAGAAATGCTGCGCAAACGCTAGTTTTAAATCATTCAGCGTGGTCTCGGAAGTGATATCTATGGTTATGCGCATGGCAACTTTTCGTTTAAGTTGCGAATATCAGAAGTGGAATGAAAAGAAATGATGACCGATGTCAGTTACCAATTTGATTCACATCAAGAGGTTGAATTTTGCTCATGTTGCATTTGATAGAAATGATGATAGATTCCTTTTTTAGCAATGAGTTCTTCATGACTTCCACTCTCCATCACTTGTCCATTATCCAAGACCAATATCAAATCACAATGTTGAATAGAGGACACGCGGTGTGAAATGATGACGCTGGTTCTGTTCTGCATTCTTCGTTTGATACCTCGAAGTATTTTTTCTTCTGTCGCTGTGTCCACTGCAGATAGGCAATCATCCAAAAGTAAAATTTGAGGACTGGTGATGAAAGCACGCGCAATGGATATCCGCTGTTTTTGTCCACCACTGATGTTGATGCCTCGCTCTCCCAAAACAGTTTCCCATTGTTGCGGAAATTGCAGAATGTCTTGAAGAACACCTGCATCATCTGCAGCGGCAATCAAATCTTCTTGACTTGCATCATCTTTTCCAAAAAGAATATTGCTTTTGATGGTATCAGAAAACAAAAAAACTTCTTGCGGTACCCAACTGATGGATTTTCTTATTTGTATTAAATCCAATTGAGGAAGTGGAGTATTTTCAAATGCAATTTCACCATGGGTAGGGTCAAAGTTTCTGGTCATCAATTGGAAAAGTGTTGATTTTCCTGATCCTGTCTTGCCAATGATTCCCATAGATTGCCCCTGCTTTAATTCAAAGCTCACATTTTTCAAGGCTTTAATGCCAGTATCAGGATAAGTGTAGGAAACATTTTCCCATTTGATGTTTCCATGAATTGGTGAAGAAACAGTTGGATTGTTTTGAATGATGGGTTTTGCCTGAAGAAATTCATTGATGCGCGTTTGGCTGGCTTCTGCTTTCCGAACAAGACTGGTTACCCAACCAACACTGGCAAAAGGCCATGTGAGTTGATTGACATAAAATACAAATTGGACAATTGTCCCTACCGTTATAGCTCCTTTTTCTACCTGTGATGCGCCAATGTAAATGGTGAGAATGGTGCTTAGTCCAACCAATATGCTGATAACCGGCATAAACAAAGCATCTGATTTTACCAATTTCATCTGTAATCCCTTGTATTGATCACTTTCATTTTGAAAATCATTGGAAAGCTTTTTTTCTTTCCTAAAAGATTTGATGACACGGATTCCACTGAAAGTTTCCTGAACGATGGTTGTCAATTTGCTTTGCTGCCTTTGAACTTTCTCAGTGCGTTTATTAATGATTGTACTGACATAGAAAATACCCACCATCATGAGCGGCATGGGCGCCAAAGTATACAAGGTTAGCGTAGCATCAATGTTCCACATTACACCTGCGCAAAGGACAATAAGGATGACCAAATTGATGGTGTACATAACTGCAGGGCCCAAATACATTCTAACGCGATTGACGTCTTCGCTGATGCGGTTCATTAAATCACCCGTTCTGTTTTGTCGGTAAAATGAAACATCCAAGTTTTGGTATTGCTGGTAAATCTCATTCTTTAAGTCGTACTCAATGTGCCTTGACATCACAATGAGACTTTGTCTTTGATAAAATAGAAACAAACCTTTGATCAGATACACAACGATGTAACCAGTGGCCAGAAGCAAACCGATGTAAAGGCTGTAATCCTTCCAATTTTGCGCATTCAGTGTGAGTGCATCTCCCCATCCGGTTAATGAACTTATCCAATGCAGCGATTCAGGGGTTTTTATGACAACATCATTTTTTTGAATTTGTTCTTGCTCGCGGATTAGTGTGGCAACAAAGTCAATTCCTTCACCGATAATTTGGGGGGCATAGACATTGAAAATATTGGTAAGTAGAATGAAAAAAAAGCCTGCCATCATGCGGCCTCTGTACTTCCATAAATACTTGTTTAGGTAGGCGAGTGATTTCATTAAAATTCAAAATTCCAGGTTACACTAGGTAAAATTGGGAATAGACTAACTTGGTAGGCTTTGGTTTGAAAAGTGCCTTGACTAAAGTCTCCTTCAGCTGCAAAATAGATGAAGTATGGATTTCTTCTGTTGTAAAGATTGTAAATACTGAAATTCCAGCTCGAAATAAATACTCGGGTATTGAGATGTGGATTGAGCTTAGCCCGCTCTTGTCGTTCAATGCTCTTTTTAGAGATCAGGTTTAAAGAAATGTCAGATCGGTGGTATGGTGCCATTCTAAAACTGTTTCTGTCACCATAGACATCAATGACATTACCTTGATAGAAATATCGAGAGGTTGGCAACGTTATGGCGTTTCCAGTGGCGTAAACAAAAACAAATCCTATGTCAGCACGTTCATTGATTTTGTAATTCATGACAAAATTAAAATCGTGTCTTCTGTCCCATCTTGAAGGAAATGCCCTGCCTTCATTGATTTCATCAAATTGACGCATCGTCTTGGCCCAGGTGTATCCAATCCAGCCCGTTAGATTGCCCGTATTGCGTTTCAAAAAGAATTCAGCTCCATAGCTCCAACCCTTACCGAACCAAAGCAAATTATCGATGTTGTCGTTTACGGTCTGTGATGGGTCGGCGCCTTCTTGGTACTCGGAAACATTGAACATGTCTTTGTAATATATTTCAACACTGCTTTCCCATTTGTTTTCGTTGAAGTCACTGAAATATCCAATGCTGTATTGGTCAGAGAATTGCGGTTTTAATCTATCTGTGCTTGGCAACCAGACATCTGTTGGCAGAGATGTTGGGGAAAAGCTATTGAGATGGATGTATTGAAAATTCCTGTTGTATCCAGCCTTGATACTGGCTCCTTCTTTAATCAAATATCTACCTGAAATTCGGGGTTCAAAGCCCCAGTAATCTGCTACTTTCTCTCCATTTCCATATGTTACGGTTTGGGGAGAACCAGCCCCAATAAGTCCAGTAGTTTCTGGATATATGTAGCGGGTAAATGCTCCTGTGTGCAAGAAGTAGCTTTGTCTTAATCCAATGTTGACTTTGAATTTTTCATTGATATCCCATTCATCCTGAATGTATGCGGCGGATTCATGTGAGTTCAATCGGCTGCTATTGTTCAAGTTAAATTGGGTGTCTCCACTGGTGGCGTAGGTAT
Source organism: Flavobacteriales bacterium (assembly GCA_947504275.1). Classification (GTDB taxonomy): domain Bacteria; phylum Bacteroidota; class Bacteroidia; order Flavobacteriales_D; family Sanyastnellaceae; genus CAMCTV01. Next base: position 20,345 of record CANNHA010000004.1, on the reverse strand, counting down.
TGTTGGGCGTGAAAATATGATAGGTGTAATCAACACCCCATTTGACTTTGTGGTTGGGATTGGGGAAATAACTGAATTGTATTTTAGATCCATAATCACGGATACCACTCTTTAACCCAAAAGTAAACTCCTCTTGCCCTCCCTCGAAACTGAATGAATAGTCTGTAAAGTAAAACAATGTATTCATGAAAAGCTTTGGACTAAAGACATGGTTCCAACGCAAAGTACTAGTAGCATTGCCCCATGGAATTTTGGTGGAAAATCCAGCTTTGGCGCTGTTAAAGCTAAAGACATCACGACCTAAATATGCGCTGATAGATATCCAATCCTTGCTGCTCAATTTGTAGTTGAACTTGGCATTGAGATCGTAAAAATAGTAGCCCGTTCCTTGGATATTGGGGCGTTTGTTGATGAGCGGTTTTAATAGAAAATCGATGTATGTTCTTCTTCCGGAAATGATAAAGGATGAAGTGTCTTTTTTAATTGGACCTTCAGCTGTAAACCGAGAAGCGATGGTTCCAACACCACCGGTACCATGGAATGTTTTGTAGTTGCCGTCGCGCAATGAAATGTCCAAAACACTGGACAAACGGCCTCCATATCCGGAAGGAACGCCACCTTTAAATAACTCAATGTTTTTTACAGCATCCGCATTGAAAACGGAAAAGAAGCCAAAAAGGTGGGATGCATTGTAAACAGTGGCATTATCCAATAAAATGAGGTTTTGATCAATCCCGCCTCCACGCACATAGAAACCGGTATTTCCTTCACCCGCGCTTTGAACACCCGGTAAAAGCGCAATAGTTTTCAATATGTCCACCTCTCCAAAAACGACAGGTAACTTTTTGATTTGATCAATCGGTAGCTCAATGCGTCCCATATCCGTGCTCTCTGTGTTTCTATTTCGGTCTGCTTGAATCACCAAATCACGGCTATTGTATTCTTCTAAATTAAAATTGAGCAGTTCGTTTTTATTTAATTGAATGGATTGCACAATTTCTTGAAAACCAACAAAACTTATCTTTAGTTGATACTGTCCAGCGGGTGCTGTAATGCTGTAGTAGCCGAAATTGTTGGTTGTTGCTCCATAAGGAGTGCCTGCCAAGAAAACGACAGCTCCGATCATTGTTTCTCCAGTTCGTGATTCGCGAACTTCACCGCTGATGGTGTATTTTTCTTGGGCAAATGAAAAAGCAGGGGCGCCAGTTATCAGGCAGAGCAAAAAGAAATGCGTTAAAAATTTCATCGTGTGCAAAAGTAGTAGGTTATTTTTGCTACCGATGAAAAAACAAGGTTACCGCATTATTGTTTTACAGATTTTGTATTTTGCTATTTGCGTTATTCAAGTATCTGCTCAGCATGTGCTAGAAGCTTCTTTGGTTTCCCGTCCTCCAAAGTTGGATGGTATTTTAGAACCTGAGATTTGGGGAGATGTGTCAAGTGCTGTAGATTTTACGGAGCAATTGCCAGTGCCAGGCGGACCCGTAACCCAACCCAGTGAGGTAAAAGTGGTTTACACCCAGGAGGCTCTTTATTTAGGATTCTTCTGTCATGATAATCATCCGGATAGTATTTTAAAACAACTTTCTGGACGAGATGGAGATGGGAATAGCGATTGGTGTGCCATTACCATCAATTGTTATCAGGATGGTATCAATGGATTTTCGTTTGCGGTTTCCCCTTGGGGCGAACAATGGGACGGTCGAGTAACGGCAGGAGAAAAAGAGCCTGATGTAAGTTGGAATGCAGTTTGGGATTGCAAAGTGCACATCAATGAGCTGGGGTGGTGCGCGGAGTTTAAGATTCCTTTTGCGGCCCTGCGTTTTCCAGATAAGGACGTACAAGAATGGGACATCAATTTTGCAAGAGAGATCAGAAGGCATCGTGAGGTTTCACAATGGAATCCAGTAAACCCCAATGGTCCAGGTGAATTGGCCCAAATGGGCAAATTGAAAGGTATAAAGGACATCAAAACGCCAAGAAGATTTTTTTTGTTTCCTTATCTGAGTGGCTATTACAATTACGCTGAAGGCAGTCCTTCCAGTTTTTCTTACAATGGAGGGATGGACATTAAAATGGGTTTGAATGATGCCTTCACATTGGACGCTACTTTGATTCCAGATTTTGGTCAGACAATCAGTGATCAGCTGATCTTGAATCTAACACCTTTTGAGATTGAATTTCAAGACAATCGGCCTTTCTTTATGGAAGGAACTGAACTGTTCAACAAGTCTGGAATTTTTTATTCTAGGCGCGTTGGTGGAGCTCCTGTTGGTGCATATGATTTGTATGGTCAATTGAATGCTGGGGATGTTGTTGTCAATAATCCCATGCAAAGTCAGTTGTTCAATAGTACAAAATTATCAGGTAGGACCAAAGGCAACACGGGGATTGGTCTAATGAATAGTGTCACAGCACCTTCCTATGCCACTGTGCGGGATTCTGCAGGTGCTGAGCGTCAAATAGAGACTCAGCCCTTATCCAATTACAATGTTTTTGTGATGGATCAGAACTTGAAAAACAATTCATACATTACTTATACCAATACCAATGTGACAAGGGCTGGTTCAATATATGATGCAAATGTTTCTGCCTATAATTTTGAGTTTAAGGACAAGGCCAATGATTGGTCCATTTATTCATGGGGAGCCTCCTCTTTGCGAAGAGGAGCACAATATTTCTCCAATCAGAAATTGAATCAAAAGGGATTTTCACACGGAGCCGCGTTGTCCAGGTTAAGTGGAAATTTGACTGGTTCCACCGGTTACTATATGGAGAGTGATGGATACAATCCCAATGATTTGGGCTATCTGCAAGCCAACAATTCATGGGGTCAATACATCAACTTGGCTTATCGATTGTATAAGCCATTTGGCCCCTTTAACCGCATGTGGAGTGAGCTAAATGTGGCTCGAGAAAGTCTTTATGCGCCAAGAGCTTTCTCTAGTTTGGAAATCGATTGGGAATTGGGTTTAAATACCAAAAAGTTTACCACGTACAATGTTTCTATGCATACAGAACCTGTCAGAGCATACAATTACTTTGAGCCCAGGGTATGGGGTATGAAGTTTCATGATTTTGCTCATGTTGAGATTGGTGGATGGATTTCAACAGATTATAGGAAGCAGTTCGCCATCGATGCAGGCGTTAGATATGGTATTTACGAAGACAGAGACAGAACCATTCAGAATTTCAGATTGTCTCCTCGCTACAGGGTCAATGATCATTGGATGTTGATCTATGTATATAGCTTGCAACAGCATTTTGGTGATATAGGATTTGCTACTTTCCATGATACCAAGGATAATACCCCTGTATTTGGTCGACGAGATGCCATATCGCATACCAATGTGCTAACAGCAACCTACGCCGTGAATCCCTTGATGTCATTCAATTGCAGAGTAAGGCACTACTGGGGCTACTCTCGCTATCATCAGTTTTATGAATTGGATGGCAATGGTGAATTGACAGCGACAGATTATAATGGCTGGGAAGAAGGATCATCATCTTCCCTTGCCAACAGAAATTTCAATTCATTTACGGTTGACTTTTTCTACAAATGGAATTTTACACCAGGTAGTGAATTAAACTTTGCTTGGAAATGGAGTCAAATTGACGAGGTTTCAGAGATTCCTACTGATTTGTTGGATGATTTCAAAACCACGGCCCAAATTCCTATCAGCGGCAGCGTGAGCTTTAGGCTGGTTTATTTTCTGGATTACCGCATTCTGACCAAGAATCGGGGAGAGGCCATTTCTAAATTTATGTAGGCGAGCAACTATTTTGCACCAAAAAGCGTTGTATCTTTAGTTAGAGGTTTTAATGCGGTTAACATGAAAGAAAAAATGGAGGATATCATCCGAGGTTGTTGTGCAAGAGAGCGCTGGGCACAGGAGCGCTTGTACAAACAATATTCGGGACTGCTCTATGCCATTTGTTTGCGGTATGCCAAAAACAAAATGGATGCTCAGGATGTGCTTCAGGAGGTATTCGTCAAGATTTATAATCACATTCACACCTATCATTTTGATGGGAGTTTTGAAGGGTGGTTGAGGAGAATTGCCGTGAATACTTCTATTACGTTTTACCGCAAGGCCATTAAGAAACATTTAGAGAAAGATATTGATGATGGTGTTTTTGAGGTGGCCAATGAACACGATGCTTGGAGTCAAGAGTTTTCTATGGAGGAGATGCACACATGCATTCAGCAACTGCCGCAGGGGTACAAGACTATTTTTAATTTGTATGTGATTGAAGGATACAAGCACAAGGAAATTGCAGAAATGTTGAGCATTGACATCAATACTTCCAAGTCACAATTGTCTAGAGCAAAAGTGCACATTCAAAATGAGTTACAAAAGATGAATAAAATAATGATCGTATGAGCGAAGGAAAATGGAATCATCCCATGTTTGAACAATTAAGAAATGCTGAGGTGGAGGCACCTGAGCATATCATGCATGCGGCAATCAAAAAGAGCAATAGAAACGGTTTTTTCTATTTTCAAAAGCATTCATTCAATGTTTGGTATTTGGCATTGGGACTTAGTTCTTTGTTGGCACTGTTGTTATTCAACGCCAATAATGGACAGAGTGGTCAATTCAGATCTGAAGTGAAGGAAACAAGAACAATTGGAATACCCTCCACATCTCCTATTGATCAGAAAATGAAAGGGAGTGCCGAGATTCAAGTGAACAATTCGACGGTCGTTGCTTCCCAAAAGATAACCACAATTGCTAGTAAGGGATTAAGTGCAAATGATCGGACTGTTGCAGCTAATGAAGAAACTTCAACAGAGATCAATGAACAAGAACCTTTGAGTGTCTTATCCGATACTGAAGTCAACACAAAAACATCCGTTGCAACGAGTCAAGAATTGCAGCCAGAGTTGAAGACATCGGAGCCGCTGCCTGTTAAGGGTGAACAGACCAAGAAAGGGCGCTCACTCCGAGTTAAAGTTGGCGAGAACGCAAAGCCCTAGTCCATTGAAAAGACTCCTGTTGGTTGCGGGGATGCTCATTTTTTCAAATGAGTTGTTGTCTTTTGCAACCACAAGTGATACCTTGATCCTAGATGGACAAGTCATTTATTTGGAACAGGATACTCTTTCTGATGTTGAAAGGCAACAGTATGCTTTTGATTCAGATTACAGAAAAATAAGGAAGAAAGGAATTTGGGGATTGGAGGCAAATATTGGAACAATGACAATGTCCAATGAGAACAACGTTATTCCAATTGGTCAATCTGCCTTGTACACCTTGAGTCCTGATTTCCAAAGAAGATCTTGGGGAAGCGGTGCAGCAATCATGGCCTGCTATCATTTTCAGGATCATTTGGCTTTGCGCGCAGGAATAGAGTATAATCAGATCGAATGGAAGTCAATGCATTTGGAGAACATCGATGAATGGAATGCTTTGGATATATTTGAGTCGTCTTTTAATGCAAATGGATTACAAGCCTTTTACAGGGTTTTGGTAGACTCAAGTCTTGGGCTTTATGAATTGGACACCATGACAGTCAAGCCAGCAATAAACCAACACAAGCATCAGTTGTTTTCCATTCCGGTGATGGCTGCTTTTCACTTGAGTTCGCCGAGCAAACGATACCGCACGCCAAATGTATTGATGATGGAAATGGGTGCTGTTTGTCGCTATGGAAAAGTTCAAGCTCCAGCGATGTCGTCAATAACGGATAGACAAGATTTGGTATCTTTTCCAGAAACCAATATTGAATGGACTCAATGGAGCATGCGGACCGCTATTACTTGGAAAAGGATGATGGGTAAGAAGGGATTGAATTCGCTTTTCTTGGTGTCAAGATTGCAAATGGATTGGCCGCCTCTTTCCTTCGAGCAAGCCGGTTGGTCATGGAAATTGCCTCAATCATTTTTAACATTTGGAATTTTATGGGAGCGGGGCAAATCATTACATTCGCTTAACAATTAAACCTATTTCCATGAAGGTAATTTCAATGACTGGTTGTTTTCTGGTATGCGCAATGCTTACCGTTGCTCAGTCTTTTCAATGTGGATTTGAAGATTACCTTTCTTTGCCTAATGGTTTAGGAGAGTGGTACAGGATAAGAGGCGTTTCTAATCCTTCCTCAGACGGTCAGGCTACTCCAGATTATTTTCATGTATTGGGAAATGCATCTTGTGACCTACCAGAAACGCCTTATGCCATGATGCAGCCCAAAGAGGGACAGGCGGTGATGGGCATTGAAGTTTCCGGAACCAATGAAGCCGTTCAAAGAGAATACCTAACCATTTTGTTGGATGAACCATTGCAAGTGGGAAAGAATTATGAGTTTAAGATTTCATGGTCCAATGGAAAGCTCACTCCCATTTCTAATGCAGGTCTGGCCATCAATGGAATAGGCTTCTTTTTTACGGAGCAAATGACAGTTCAATCGAGTACTTTGCCCATTATCAATGAACCTCAATTTACCTTTTCAAGGCCGGTCTTTTCAGAAACTTGGGTAGAGGCTAAAATTCAGTTTAGAGCTGATGTTGCAGCTAAATTTTTAACCGTTGGACTTTTCGGTAACAGCGGTGGTAGAGCATTGAAAACTGCAGCAAGATCAGGTCAAAAGGTGGCTTATTATTTCTTTGATGATGCTCGCATTGATCCACTGCCAGACTCGCTGGACTTGAGCGAGCCTAAGATTTTTGATGGTATGATCAATCCCATCGAGGCAGTTGGCAAGGACGAGGTTTTTGTGCCCAATTCCTTTTCTCCCAATGATGATGGATTGAACGATGTTTTCTTGTCCAACCCTTATGAGATTGATGGTTGGAACTTATCGGTATTCAATCGTTGGGGAAGTCAAGTCTTTCAATCCAAGTCTGCTATGGAAGGATGGGACGGCAAGTTCAATGGGAAGAGTGTTGAAATGGGTTCGTACTATTGGACTTTGATTTACAAAAATGAAAGTGGTCGCCGCTCTGAGCGACAGGGTTTTGTCAACGTGTTGCGTTAGTGCTTACTTTTGTGCAGTGAACATTTGGCACAAAATCCCTTTAAATCAAGTATTGCCTTCGGCCAAAACCGTTGAAGCTTCCAAAGAGAATTGGGCTGCTTTGATGGAGCGAAAAAAAATCACCTCGAATCAAAGAGATGTTTTGTCCAAAGCTTTGAAGAGGCAGTATCGCTCCATTGAATGTCACATAGAGGTTGAAAAGAACATTTTATTGCTGAATAATAGCAATGCCTTCACCGTTACAACAGGACAGCAGATTGTAACGGCCCTGGGTCCTTGGATGGTGTTGTATAAAGTAGCAACTGCGATAAAATTGTCCAAAGTTTTAGCAGATCAATTCCAGAGTCATTATTTTGTTCCTATTTTTTGGATGGCCACGGAGGATCACGATTGGGTTGAAATTGCTGAGATCAAGAAAGGTGAAGAACATTTGAAGTGGGATAATCCAACAGGAGGGGCAGTGGGGAGGTTGTCTTGCGATACAACGTTGGATGCCATTGAGCACTGGAATGCAATGCATCCTGAATGGTTGGTCAGTGATGTTGTAATGAAAGCCTACCAGGATCATGCGACTTTAGGGGATGCAACGAGATGGCTGGTTAATCAGATCTTTGGTCATCAAGGATTGGTAGTAGTGGATGGTGACGATGCAGATCTAAAAGCCATGGCTTCAGAACTATTCACCGCTGAACTTCATGAGCAAAAGCTGTTTAACCTAGCGCAATCGTACAACTGCGTTCATGGTGAGATTGAAATCAAGCCCTACAATGTATTTCAATTGTCGCCCGGCAAGCGATTCCGTGTGCAGAATGAAATTGAGGCACAAACCCTGTTGGCTCAAAATGACTTAGCATCTTGCAGCCCCAATGTAGCTTTGCGTATTTTTTATCAAGAATCTATCTTGCCCAATTTGGCCTACATTGGTGGCCCATCCGAGCAAAAGTACTGGAATCAAGTTGCCCCATTTTTTGCGGATCTCAATATTCCTCAACCCTTGTTTATTTTAAGAGAGAGGGGAGTGGTGGTGCCTGAGAAATGGTGCAGAAAATGGGAATCCTTGGGTTGGAATAAAGATCAATCAATTCATCCAAAAGAATGTTTTGAATTGGATTTGAAAATCAAATATGGTTCCACCGAACCTTTGAGCGAGTTGAAAAGTTCAATTCTTTCAGCATATGACTCGCATTATGAAAGAATAGAGTTGGAGGATGCTACATTGCTCAATGCAGCCAAAGGAGATTGTGTGAAAAGCGTTCAAATGGTTGAGCAGTTGGAGAAAAAGATTCAACGTGCACGTAAGAGGAAGGAGGAGGAAACTTTTTCATTCATGGAACGATGGGCCCTACAAGTAACGCCTAAGAATCACCTGGCGGAACGTTGGGATTTTTGGATTTTTGATTGGCAAAAAAATAAGCATATCGTAGATATGCTTATTGATCAAATGGATTGGGAAGATCCTAGTTTTAAAGTGTGGTCCTATTAATGTGGGTTGTTTTCTATGCCAAATTGAAAGCCTAGTCTTTTCCCCGTTGCTGCGCTTATTCCATGATTCATGTTTTGAATGTCATCAACCGTTAACTGCTGGATCGTTTCGTAGGGCGGAATAAATAAATCAAAGCTCAATGTATACAAAATGCTGCTGTCAACAATGCTCTTCAAAGCCGTGTAATCCATTGTGGCGTTGATCATGTCTTGATATAAAAAACCCAATTGGCGCTTGCCTTGCACCATGAAGTGTTTTTCTTTGTTGATGAAAATACGACCAATCAAATAGCCCAAATCTTGTTCTCTGTTGTATTTGAAGGAGTCTGAAAGAAAGTTGTATATGTTGATGACACCTACATAACTATTGGCTTCGTCATTCTGAAAATAACTGCTTTTCCAAAGGGGATGCGTTTTGTCAAACTGAAAAACATTGGTGTGCATTTGAAAGACCAAGACGTCACCTGCTACTTTGATTTCGGCTTGAAGATCTCCTTTGTCTTTGTAATAAAATTCAACACGCTGGTCAGCATTTCCGAATTTGGATTTGATTTCATCTATACTTTCTTGCAAGGCCTTCTTCAATTCTTTGAAGGTGTCTGTTGTCAATTGATTTACATCTTGCTTTAAAACGCTTTTTTCTTTGATCAGCTGAAGGATGGTTTCTTGTGTATTCATGGGAATTAGAATTAATAAGCAACGGCAAATAGGACACGACCGGAACTGGGTTGTCCCGATACCATGCATTTTCCAGGCTCTTCTTTTTGATCCAATGGAATGCAACGAATAGTTGCCTTGGTTTCTGTTTTAATTTTCTCCTCGGTTTCTGGTGAACCATCCCAATGTGCAGCGATGAATCCACCCTTGTTTTCTAGGACCGTTTTGAATTCCTCGTAGGAATTGACCTCAGTGATGTTGTTATCTCTAAAAGTGCGAGATTCTAAAAGCATGGTGGCTTGAATGTTTTCTAACAAATCATGTATATGGTCAGCTGCACCCTCTATTGAAATCGACATTTTTTCACCGCTGTCCCTTCTAGCCACTTCAATGGTTCCGTTATCCAAATCACGCTGTCCTACCGCGATGCGAACAGGAACACCCTTCAATTCATACTCAGCAAATTTCCAGCCGCTGCGTTTGGTGTCATCATCGTCAAATTTCACTGTATGGCCTTTGGCTTTAAGAGCATCAATGGTAGGTTTCATCTGATCATAGATTCCTGCAATTTGTTCAACACCTTTGTAAATCGGAACTACAACGACATGAATTGGAGCAAGTCTTGGAGGCAGCCTTAATCCTTTGTCATCACTGTGCGTCATGATTAAAGCACCCATCAAACGGGTGGATACACCCCATGAAGTGGCCCAAACAAAATCTTGCACTCCTTCCTTGTTGACAAATTTCACATCAAATGCCTTGGCAAAATTTTGGCCCAAGAAATGAGACGTTCCTGCCTGCAGGGCTTTTCCGTCTTGCATCAAGGCCTCAATACACATGGTGTCAACAGCTCCAGCAAATCTTTCATTGGGGGTTTTGCGACCTTTAATAACGGGCATCGCCATCCAATTTTCTGCAAAGTCAGCATAGACGTCCAACATTTTTTCTGTTTCTTCTATCGCCTCTTGTGCGGTTGAATGCGCTGTATGGCCCTCTTGCCAAAGGAATTCAGCGGTTCTTAGAAACAATCGTGTGCGCATTTCCCAACGCACCACATTGGCCCATTGGTTGATTAAAATGGGAAGGTCACGATAACTTTGAATCCATCCGCGATAGGTATTCCATATGATGGTTTCACTTGTTGGACGGATGATTAACTCTTCATCCAATTTGGCTTTTGGGTCAACAACAACAACTCCGTCTTCGGTTTTCAATCGGTAATGGGTAACCACTGCGCACTCCTTGGCAAATCCCTCAACGTGTGCGGCCTCTTTGCTCAAATAAGACTTGGGAATAAGCAACGGGAAATAGGCGTTTTGGTGCCCAGTATCTTTGAACTTCTTATCTAAAGCTTCTTTCATTTTTTCCCATATGGCATAACCGTATGGTTTGATGACCATGCATCCTTTTACTTCACTGTGCTGCGCTAGATCGGCCATCACAACCAATTCATTGTACCATTTGGAATAATCCTGTGACCGGGGGGTAAGTTTCTCCGTCATTTTTAACCTTCTTTCATTTAATTGACCTCAAAAGTACACGATATTTTTCATTACTTTTGTTTGTAACGAAAGATGTGTAAAAACACGGACAACATTGCTCCGATAATTTATCATCTTGCTATTACGTTAATGCGATGATCTCCATGAAAAAAATACAATTCTTGGCTTTGTTGGGTTCGATGATTGGATTTTCATCTTGTATTTCAATACAACCAGCATCGCAATCCACATCTTACGAATTTGACGAGGCCTATTGGCAGCCTGGTGAACACTTTGGTGAACCTCAGGATCTTTCCGCTCAGGATTTGAAAAGCGAGAATGGCGAAGATTATTACCGCTCAGATAGTCCTAGAAGAAACTCGTACGCTCCTGGTTTGAATGGCGAAAATGAATACAACAGCATGGGAAGCATGGTGCCCATGTGGGATCCCATCATGGGATGGCGCTTGGGGTATCAGAACAATCAAACGCTATTGGGTTGGGGGCTGAACAGCAGCATAGGCATCAATCCTTACGGCAGTTACACTCCCTATTATTGGAGCGGTTCTGGATTCAATAGTTTTGGAACCTATCCTGGTTATTATTCCAATTATCCAGGGATGGTTTACTCGCCCTACCTCGGATATTCCCCATATGGGTATGGAGGTTATGGATACGGAATCAATCCTTGGGGATATGGATATAACGGCGCAGCAAGCGGTTGGAATAACCCTTACAATAACAATTATGGATGGTTCACTACTGATAACCAGCCAACGACATCAGTTCCAAGGCCCAATGGCACATCAAGCATGGGCAGCACCTTTGGTCAAATCAACCGCAAACCCAAATCAATGTCTCCCAGTCAAGCACAGCCAAGGAAGAATCTGATGGTAGAGGCTTTGGAAAATGTTTCCAAGCAAGCTGTTGGTGGTAGTCCAAGAAATAATGCTGATAAACTAGAAAGAAGGCAAGAGAATTTACAACGTGCCGGCCGAGTGCTGGAGCAAGTCGGCAAGGTTGTAGTCAGTGATATCAATGGCGGAGGTTTGCAGCCATCTTCTGGAGGAAACAGACCCGCAGGGCCAAGTCATTCCTCCGGTGGCGGAAGTAAACCTGCACCCTCAACCTCACCGGCCCGAGGTTCAGCGCCTTCTTCCAAACCCAGTAGCACTTCTCCTAAGCGTCCATGAGAAGTATCTCTTATTTCACCCTAGTATTAAGTTGTTTTTTTGTACAACTTGCTAGTTCGCAATCTTCATTGGACGTTTTTCGTTTGATTGACGATCACCCATTTGTTTCGGCTCGTTCATTTGGAATGGGCGGTGCCTATGGAGCCGTCGGAGCAGATCCAAGTTCGGCTTTCACTAACCCCGCTGGAATGGCTGTTTATCGCTCGGGTGTGATGGACTTGGGCGCTCGACTGATGCTTGATTTTCATACCGGAAATTGGGAGGGGCAGAAACAAACCACAGGCAATGTCCAATTGCCCATTGATCACTTCACCTATGTAAGAAATTATGCATCCAAGTCCCGCGATTGGCGCTACTTCAATGGTGCTTTTTCTTTTGGCAATGTGGATTTCTATAAACGTGATATCGCTATTGATTTTGAAACCAAAGGCAAAAGTTTGTTGGATGCAATGGCATTGGGAGTAAATGGTATTCACGGCGATTCATTGTTGTCTTATTACCCATTTGATGCAGGTTTGGCTTGGTACACCTACGGAATTGACACCCTGCCAGGAACAGTGGATGAGTTTTATGCCAATTACGGCGGAGTAAGTACCAGTGTTATTCAAAAGCGAAGCATTTCTGAAGTTGGAAAAAAGTGGGATTTGAATTACACTTTTTCTGCCAACTTTCGCGACCAACTCTTTATCGGCGGAACAGTTGCCCTGCGCAACATGAGTTTCGTGCAAGAAATGAGTCATCAGGAAGAGTATCCTGATCAAGGAAACGATATGAAGAGCATGATCTACGATCAAAATCTAGACATTAACGCCTCCGCTTTTCAATTGCGTTTGGGTTTGATTTATGTGCCCGAGTTGTTCCCTTGGCTGCGTTTGGGAGCAGCTTTTCACAGCCGATCCAATTATTTAGTGCGGGACCAATTCTCCACCTCGATGGTCACTTCATTTGCCAACAATGATTACAATGCCACCTCACCCATCAATGAAATAGAATACCTCATCAATACTCCGCAGCGTTTTCAATTCAATTCTGCTGTTAACATAAAAGACAAAGGAATTTGGACATTGGATATGGAGACCGTGAATTTTGGCGCGGGTCGAATTGATCCCAGTGAACAAGGTAGTTATGCCTACGGCGCAGAGAACGCAGCGGTCAGAGGCATGGGTATGACATCTACTATTGTCAAGACTGGTATGGAGTTTAGGTTGAACGAAAATTTCAGAGCCCGCTTCGGAGGAATGTATCAAACCCGTCCTTATGATGACGCCTCTTCACGTGCAATGGGCAATGTGGGCATGGGTTATAGAAGTCCCAACTTTTTCTTTGAACTTGGCGCTGGTATGCATTTCCAATCCATGGCCTACACCTTGTATGATTTGCCAGCCGACCCAATATCGGGGGCAACGGCTATGTCTAGAGCTTCTGTTAACGCGCAGCAATTTGTTCTGCAATTTTCTATCGGTTGGAGAATTTCAGAACCCGTAGATAAGAAAGATGAATATGAGGAGTACAACATTCCTCCGCCAGTTCCCGCAGATCCTTTTTGATTAGCCAATCTGGTGGCCCATCTGATCGCGCTTTGCGTCAAGATAATTCGCGTTGTGCGGATTGCGGTTGTTGGGCGAAGCAATCACGTTTTCAATATGAAATCCCATGGATTTTAATGCTTCAATTTTTGCTGGGTTATTGGTGATGATGTGAAAGGTGGTCAATTTCAATTCTGTTAGAATTTCTTTGACCAAATCATAATCACGCGCATCCGCAGGATGGCCCAAAGCGATGTTGGCTGAAACGGTATCATGACCTTGGTCCTGCAAGGCATATGCTTTGATCTTTTCGTTAAGCCCAATGCCCCGACCTTCCTGTCTCAAATACAATATCGCTCCTCCGTGCTCATGGATGTATTGTTGGGCATGATGCAATTGATGTCCACAATCGCAACGCAGGGAACCCAAGGCATCACCGGTGAGACACTCTGAATGAATGCGAATGGTGGGTGTCGTTTTCCAATTGTTGTTCAATAAAACAACATGGGGATGGAAGTCATCTCCATTGGGAAAACTGATAAGGGTAAACTCCCCGAATGCAGTTGGCAGTTGTGCAGAAACTCTTTGCGTCATGCGGGCGCAAAGATAGAATCAATTAATGTTTGATGCGAATATTGTTTTGCTCTTTCACAAACACCACCACCAACGCGGCACACAGCATAAAGATTCCGCCCAATACAATGGCGTAAATGGCGCGCCCTTCAAAAAGGTATTTTACCATTGGTCCGCCAAAAATACCGTTGACAATCTGGGGTAGGGTAATGAAAAAGTTGAAGATACCCATGTAAACCCCCATTTTTCCTGCAGGAATAGATCCTGCGAGAATGGCATAAGGCATGGCCAAAATGGAGGCCCATGCCATACCGATTCCAATCATGGGAACAATGAGCATGTTTTTATCGTGAATGAAAAAGATACTGATTAAACCAACGCCCCCGGCCAAAAGTGAGAATGCGTGTGTTCCTTTGCGTCCCAATTTTGCGGCAATACTGGGCAGCATCAAAGCGTAGATAGCACTAACGCCGTTGTAAATACCAAACAAAATGCCCACCCAGTCTCCGGCATCTTTGGCCGCTTGCTCCGCAGCCGCGCCCATGGGATGGCCATCGGCATCTACTGGAATTTGAAAGACGTGTTCTACCAAAGCAGGCGTGGTGAATACCCACATGGTGAAAAGCGCGAACCAGGTGAAAAACTGCACCAGCCCCAATTGACGCATGGTAGATGGCATATTAACAAAGTCCTTAACGATTTGCCCAAAGCCCAATTTCTCTTCTTCCATTTTACCATGAATGGCTTCGTATTCTTGAGGAGGATACTCACGTGTTTTCCAAATGGTGATCAAGATGGTTGTAATAAAAACCAATGCTCCGATGTAGAAAGAGTAAATGATATTGTCACCAATTCCGCCATTTGCACCTTCATTGGACACCCCAAACCAGTTGGTTAACATCCAAGGTAGCCAGGATCCTACTACAGCCCCAATTCCGATCAAGAAGGTTTGGATGGTGAATCCGTAGGTACGCTGATGGTCGGGTAAATTGTCCGCAACAAGCGCGCGAAACGGTTCCATGGCTACATTAATGCTGGCATCCATGAGCATCAATACACCAGCGCCAATCATTAAAGCTGATTTGGCCGTGAACCAAGCGCCACTGTTGGGCAATAGAATCAGTGCTAAACAGCAGATTAACGTGCCTGCTAAGAAATAGGGTTTGCGTCTGCCCAAGCGATTCCAAGTGCGATCACTGTAATAACCAATGATGGGCTGAACAATCATTCCTGTTAATGGAGCGACCAACCAAAACCAAGAAAGTTCATGAACATCGGCACCGTACTCTTGTAATATACGAGAGGCGTTTCCGTTCTGAAGGGCAAAGCCCATTTGAATGCCCAAGAATCCAAAACTCATGTTCCAGATATCCCAGAATCCCAATTTTTTCATTTCCATGTGCGCAAGATAATCAAAAGTGTATGTTGTACACAATCATGAGACATTTCAAAATTGAATATCAGTCTTCCTTTTTGTATCCTTCGTAATAGTATGATTGCTCGATGCCTTTGAAAATGATTTCCCTATTATTTACCTCGTGTGTCAAATGCTGTTGCAAGAGGGTTCTCAACTCCAAATCGTTGATGGGACTGCGTTCCATGGCTTGCAGATACAATTGCTTGTCAATGTTTTGCCAATTGACAACAACGCCCAATTGTTTCTTTAAAATCAGATCCAGCCAAATGCGCATGCTTCTGCCATTGCCTTCTAAAAAAGGATGGGCAATATTCATCTCTACATATTTTTGAATGATGGCATCAAAATTTTCCTCTGCCATGTTTTCTATTTTATGCAAAGCCTCGGCCAAGTAAAGCGCCGTTGCAAATCGGAATCCTCCTTTGGATATATTTTGTGTTCTAATGATGCCAGCGAAAGGGTATAGCCCTTCGAACAAGTAATGGTTTATGGTCATTAGGCCAGCGGCAGTGCCAATTTCTATTTTGTCAATTTGGCCACTTTCAAACAAGTGAAATGCTTTTTCAATGCTTTGCTGATCGATGTTTTTCATTTTCACAACTTTGAAAAAAGAAATTTACTTTCAATGGCTCTCATCTGCAATGGCGGTGAGTTGCAACAAGTGCTGCTCCACTTGATATTGATTGAAATTATCCCAATGCGGCGCGGCCTCTGCACGATGTCCCAAAAGAGAATCCATGATTTGGTTTTGGTCTTGGTACTGGTGATGCAAGTCCTCAAGAATCCCAAAGAAAAACGCATCTAATTTTTGATCGCCGCTCGCTTTTGATGTCAAATGATTCAATCGGAAAATTTCCAATAACTCTTTTTGTTCTTCAACTGAGATGGTGGTTTGGTGACCATCTTTTAAAGCACGAAAAACAATGTTGTTCCAGGTGATGTTGTCTGTGCACCAGGGAACGGCATCAAATTGTAGCGCATGCTCGCTGATAAGGACGATGGCATGCAATACATCGGATAGGTGGCTAGCGGGGAATTCATCAAAACTGCGGAACTCAAATCCACTTTGGTAGAGTTTCTCCCGATTGAAGTCTAGACCCAGGTCGGTCAGCAACTCATAAGATAGGGCGTTCTCAATTTGATCGCGCCACCAGATGTTGTCTTCTTTGTCAAATTTTAATATCTTTCTAAAATCCTCAACAGGGTAGGTGAGGATTTTTCCCTTGGCCATGCTTTCGTGATAAGTGCCCACTCCGGTGTATCGAGACATGGCGTTGCGCATGGACCCACAAGCAAATTGGTCTTGCAATCCATGTTTTTTGCTGATCACACCCATGATATCGGGACTGCCCAGGGTGCTGATGAAGAGCGGCTCAAACCACTGCAATAAATAAATGGCATTGCCGTGCACCTTGTCAAATTGCCCATGGTCCACAATGCGGCTGTCCGATGTGAGGGTAGGCAGGGTAAAGTGAAAGTGAAACGTTCCGTTGTTAAACAAGACCAAATTCTTTTGGTTGGTCATGAACATGTTGATGCCCACATTGTAATCCGTGAAATGCAAGTGACCGGGAATAACTTTGGACTCATTCAATTTATCCAAGAAAACTTTTTTGGTGGCTTGCAATTCACGAACGGTGTCTTCAACTGTGCGGTTCTCGAAATATTTGGTGACAAACTCAATGGTATCTCCATCAAAAATAATGGGCCCATTGGGGTTGTTCTTTTGGGTCAATAAACTTTGTATGGCATGGGGCTGTTGCTCCAAGAATGTTTCCAATATGGACTTTCCTGAGTAGTCTGGATTTTCCAAATTGGGGGTTTTGGAAAGCAAGGTCTTGTGCTCGTAATGCACATCCATCTTGTCCAATGAGTGGCTGTTGATCATTCTGCTGACGCGGTACTTTTTTTCAGAATCAAAAGCTGCGGCCAATAAAATATCAAGTGTGCCTTCTTTGTAACAATTCAAATAGTTGATACTGTATCTTTCACGGCCCATTTCTTCACGGATAAATTGGCCATCCACGATGAGCCATTCCTCCATTTGAAAATAGGTTTCATTCTCTAACCCAATGCCCCAGAAGTATTTATTAATCGGGTTATTTGTCATGTGTGTCGTTGTGTATTGGTCGATTTGGTTCGGTTTGAAAAGTCCTTAAGCATGGTAATACACGACATACCTTTGATAGCGTTCATGGTTCCACCAGTCTTTCCTTTTCTTAGCAAAATAATTGTAGTTCACATTTCCAGCTTGTGATTGAAGCGGATAGACAACTACACCGTTTTCGCGGTAAGCTTGTTTTTGTTTGGTCTCAGGTACGATGGGAACAATGTGTCCCGACAATCCAAAGGTGACGCGCTTGGCGCAGATAATTCCTACGCCTCCTTCCTCGTTGACTTTGCGTTGAGCCTCGTCGAAGCTGGTCATCCGTTGCCATCCAAAACTAATACCCCACGTTAACAGCCAGTCATGAAGGGCATTGGAATAGATGTGTCCTACGGTATCGTACATGATGGGCTTTACTTCTTCACCATTCAAAACTCTTTTTAAAGAGTCCTCCGTCCACCAAACCGTTGGTAAATATACTTTAGAAAAATGACAATAGTCAAATGAATATACATTGCAATAGGTATCCTCTGGGGTCTTCTGATAGCGCAAGTTGTGACTCACGTCAAGTTGGTCAATAATCGCGTGTAAGCTTTTTTTCTTGGATTCCACATCGGACATGTCGCGGAAAGTCATGCCTTCACTGGACAGGGGGTGATGTTTCAACAATTGCGAGTCGAGTCTAGAATCCTTATGGGGCGGCAGTATAGCAGGCTTGATGCGACTGTCCACAACCGTTATTTCTTTTACAGGAGCCAGATGTCTCTCTTGATCGTCTTGATTCATTGTACAGATTTTGGACGAAAATAGAATGATAATGCCATGCTTATCGTCCAATCTCAAAAAGGTATTCGGTAATGGTTTGTTCAAATCTTTCGTTTTCCCAAGGACATGAAATGTTTTAACTTCGCAGTCTAATGAACCGCATTAGTCAACCCGCCGTCCTAGTTCTTGCTGACGGCACTGTTTTTCAAGGAAAATCTTGTGGATACGTTGGAGTCACAACGGGAGAAATCGCTTTCAATACAGCCATGACAGGCTATCAGGAAGTATTTACAGACCCTTCCTATTTTGGTCAAGTATTGGTGATGGCAACTGCGCACATTGGCAATTACGGTGTTCATGTGGATGAAATTGAGAGCGAAACCTGCAAAGTTTCGGGCATTATCATCAAGAAGTTTTCAGATGTCGCCAGTCGCATTGGACCCATTGGGACCTTGCAGGATTATTTGGTTCGTGATAAAGTTGTAGGAATTTCAGATATCGATACCCGAGCTTTGGTTCGCCATATCAGAAAGGTTGGCGCAATGAATTGCATCATCAGTTCAGATGAAAGCAAGAGCATTGAAGATTTGAAAGCGCAATTGGCGCAGGTTCCATCGATGGATGGCTTGTCGTTGTCTCAAGAGGTTTGTTGCAAAGAACCCTTTTTTGAAGGTGATGAAAATAGCTCGGTGAGAGTTGCCGTGATTGATTTTGGAATCAAGAAAAACATAGTACGTTGTTTGACAGAGCGCGGTGCTTTTTGTAAAGTGTTTCCGATGCATACAACTGCGCAGGAGGTCTTGGAATGGAAACCCAGTGGTATCATGTACAGCAACGGTCCTGGTGATCCATCTGCGATGCCATCCAGTATTCAATTGGTGAAAGAATTAATAGATTCAGGCGTACCGGGATTTGGTATCTGTTTGGGACATCAAATCATTGGATTGAGCCAAGGCCTAAAGACAGTGAAGATGTTCAATGGACACCGCGGCATTAACCATCCCATCAAGAGTTTAAAAACGGGAAAGGCTGAAATCACCAGTCAAAATCACGGTTTTGTTATTTCGAAGGAAAGTATAGCCTCTCAGGACAATGTAGAAGTCACCCATATCCATTTGAATGACGATACCATTGCAGGAATTGCATTAAAGAATAAAAACGTTTTCAGTGTTCAATACCATCCAGAAGCCAGCGCCGGTCCGCATGATTCGAGGTATTTGTTTGATCAGTTCATACAAGGGGTCAAGTAGGGGCTAATTGATAGTCGCCCAGGGGATTGTAATTCTCCTTTGCAAAAATCCCAGCTAGTTTATTCTATCTTTGATTAATATTTAGCAATATAATATACATGGAAAGTACAGAATTTTACAGATCCTTCAATTCACTGTTAGTGGAATGTACATCTTTAATCATTCAGTCCAATGAAGAGAATTTTTCAGAGCGATTAGATTCTGTTCTTTCCAAGATTGGTTCGTTTTCTGGTGTTGATAGAGCGTACTATTTTGAATTCTCCGAGTCAAAACTGACAGCTTCCAATACCAATGAGTGGTGCAAGGAAGGAGTTGATCCGCAGATTGAGTATTTGCAGGATTTGCCCAGTGAGATTTTTCCCAATTGGATTCAAACCATGATAACTGGGGGTGAGATATATATAGATGATTTAGAACGTTTACCTGCGCATTGGGCACCAGAGAGAGAAATTTTAGAGCCGCAGGGTATCAAGTCTCTTTTGAGCATCCCCGTTCGAGAGAGTGAAGTTTTGTATGGTTTTATTGGATTTGATGCGGTAGATCAATTTGTAGAATGGACAGATGATTCTCGTCACTTGTTGCGCATCTTGGCTGACAATATTGGTTCTGTGGTGCGTAGGAATTTGCAGAACAGGGAATTGGTTTTAAAGACAACGATGGCCAATTCAGCAAACAAAGCTAAGTCTGAGTTTTTGGCGAATATGTCCCATGAGTTGAGAACTCCATTGAATGGTGTTATTGGATTTGGAGAGTTGTTGAAAAGTACAAAGTTAGATGGTGTACAAGACCAGTATGTTAGGCATCTCAATGACTCTGCATTGACGCTTATGGAATTGATTAATCAGATTTTAGACTTTTCCAAGATTGAGGCAGGAAAGATGAAGCTGGTGAAAGAGAAGGTGGATCTACTGAAACT
>CANNHA010000003.1 GCA_947504275.1 Flavobacteriales bacterium | reverse complement strand
TTTTTTGACCAATAACATTTTCTTTAGATCAGAGATATGCTGATTAATGTTTTTGGTTAAGCCGTTCAATTCATTGTCTATCCTAACAATCCGGGAGTCCTGCGGTGTTACATCCATCAAAAAGTTATGTCTGCGTTGTTTTAACTCTAGAACTTTGGTGATCATGTTTTGGAGATTGCCATCCTCATAGGTGTTGGCAAATACGGATGGTATCAAATCCGATGAATTAATGTCTCCAAAGGAGGATTGTATTTTTTCGATGCTGCTGACCTGAATCTCAATTTCAGCCAGCGCTTCTTGCGCTTTGGAGAGTTGATTGAAGGCACTTTGTTCTTTTTGTGATAAATCCACAACTTCATTGTCATCTGAGTAAGAGTCAAGAATGAGCTCCAATGAATCAATAATGTGGGTCATTTGGCTGATTTGTTTATCAATGAAACGCAAGGTGTTTTCGTTGATTTCAATTTGATTTTCTATCGTCTGATGAATGTACTCTTTGGTGAGGGTGTCCAAGAATTGTTGCGCATTCTCGGCTAATCCGTCATTGATGGATAAGGTTAGAATGCTGGAGTAATTGTTGTTGGCTACTGAAACAGCGGAAGCGTATTTACTTATTAATTGGTCACGGGTGTGAACTATAAATTTGTATGTCTGCTCTTTGATCAACTCAAATTCTTCTGCATTGATTCCTTCGGCCAAATCTACCTGAAGCTGGATCTGTCCATCTTTAACAGGTTTATTAAACTCGCATTCTTTGAAAAACTTAACGCCGCGTGCATCAAATGAAAGCTGGTATCTTGTTTCATCAATGACTTTGATAAAAAAAGCCATATTGCGCATGCGAGGATTGAAATTTTTCCAATCGCAGATGATGTTCATCGATCCAAAGTTGGAAACTTGAGCGGTTTTTATACGACCAACGATGTAATAGCTAATGTTAAAATTCAGCTTATCAATCACGCGCCCGATTAAATCTTTGGATGCGATAACCCTTTTTTGATTGGCGATATCTTGAATAACAGAGTAATATCCAAGATTGGAATAAAGTTTACTCTGGTAGTTATACGTCTCGTTGGACTTTAACAGGATTTCCGCTCGAGCACCATATATATCAGGCATTCTATTGCTATAGAAGTAAGCAATAACAAAAGAAACGGAGCAAAAAATGGGAATGAGAATCCAGTTCTTGTTGATAAATTTAATGACTGGTATTAAATCTTCAGCATCTAAAAAACCAGATTTGCCTGCTTTGCTCATTCTCTTTTATAATACCGCAATATGCAAAAGTATTTGCTTCAATCATTGGAATTCTGTGACAATATATCAACCAAATGATGTGGGATTTTGTGACTTGCTTATATTTGTAAATTCAACGTTCATAAAAAAATGAAGATTAAACTATTAACTCTGCTATTTCTGACTGTGTCGGCGGTTGCATTTGCATTGCCAGATCCGGGTGGCGGCGAGATTCCTTGTGGCGGCGAGTTTGGACCATGTCCTATTCCAATCGACGGAGGTGTTGGTATTCTCTTGGCATCGGGTATTGCATTGGGTGGTGCCAAATGGCTAAAAGAAAAACGCAATCAACAGAAATGAGATGGAACAATGATCTGTTAAAGTTCATTTTTTCCGTTTTGGCATTTTATCTTATAGGACTCGTGTTTTACGAGTCTTTTTTATTGCCCAAAACAAAAATGGATGAGCACCTTATCCATTTACTGGTAGTGGCTTCTGAATGGGTAATACAGCATTTGGGATTTGTTACCAAAACACACCTAACATCACTTTTCTACACGATTCAAATAGAGAATAGCGTTGGCGTTTGGGTCTCTCCCAACTGTGACGGCTGGATGGTGGTTTGGGTATTTCTCAGTGTTTGGATTTTTCTACCGCTTAATAAATTTTGGAAGTTTGCAACACTACCGCTGCTCATCCTGGCCATTGAAGGTGTGAATGTGATAAGAATCGTAAGTTTGGCCATCATTACCAAATATTACCCCCAATCTTTGGCTTTCAATCATGATTACACTTTTACCATAGTGGTTTACGGTTTTGTGATTTTTTTATGGTGGTTGGGCATTAAAAAGTGGAGTGTGAAATGAACCGGTGGCGCCTGATATTTGTTCTTTTTTCATGCATCCTGATTTGGTGCAATGACTGGAGCAAAGTCAATTGCAATTACCAGATTCATCTCAGAAATGAACATCCAGACTGGGAATCACTATCATTTTCAGAGCGATTATCATTCAAAACGCAAGACGAACAAAATGTGCCTTTTTCTTTTTTTCATACCCATTCAGATTTTCATTGGATGTACGAAAAAAGTTTGTCTTTTTGGACAACCATGAAATGGGTTATACCTGTTTTTTTCACTTTGTGCTTTGCCCTGCTCGAATGGATGATGCTTCCATTGTGTTTTTCTACCTTGTCTATCCGTCGACTGTGGATTGGTTACTATTATTTGGCATTGATGTTCCTTGTTTTGTTGATGTATTTTATTTCTCATGTTACAGCATCTGATGCCATCTTTGCCATCACTAGGAAGGTGTGGATGATCCTTCAATCACCGTCCCTTTTTGTCCTGTTTTTTATATACAATTTATTCCAGCATGATCAATATTCAGAAAGAAACTGAGCAATTTCCTAGCAACGCCAAACTTTGGTTTTATTGGGTTCCTAGACCTTTGTTAGATGATGAGTTGACTTATTTTCATCAGTCAAAGAGAGATTTTCTCTCGCAATGGAACACCCATGGAAAGGCCAATTCAGCTGATGTTTGGTTGATAGAGAATAGATGCATTTTGATTGTTGCTGGGAATGAATTTGAGGGGGTGTCAGGTTGCAGTATCGATAAAAGTGTGGCTTGGATAAAGGGTTTATCTGCTGGTTGGGATGTCGATTTATTGGATCGAAATTGGGTGATGTACCAGGCAGAGAATCAAGAATGGGTAATGGCTAAATTGAGCCAGTTTTGGGCTTTGCGCAAAGCCAATGTGGTGCATGATGAAACCCTTATTGTCGATAGTACCATTACACAATTCAGTGATGTAGAAAATCTCATCAAACCTTTTGCGCAATCTTGGCATGCACAAATGTGGTTGTGATTAGGGAAGTGGAGAAAAATGCTGATCAATCAAATACACCAAGGATGTCATGGAGGCGGCTCCCAATTGCAATTCACGTTTGTTGACATTCTCAAAAACATCATTGGCAGTGTGGTGATAATCAAAATAGCGTTGATTGTCTACATTCAATGCAAACAGCGCAACTTCATCATT
The DNA here is from genome assembly GCA_947504275.1 of Flavobacteriales bacterium. Lineage (GTDB taxonomy): Bacteria > Bacteroidota > Bacteroidia > Flavobacteriales_D > Sanyastnellaceae > CAMCTV01. The sequence continues at coordinate 49,369 of CANNHA010000003.1, read as the reverse complement.
TTTTAATGGGCCAATGTCTACTCCACTCCATCCACGTTTGAATGAGTGAAGGTTGTATGGTTCAAAAAGGGGCAACCATTTCATCCACTCCTCGTAACGCGCATCTGGGGCTTGTGCACTGAAGCCTCTGGGACTGAACCCACCACCATCACTTTCAATGGCCGCTAGGTGGCGATCCCCTTGCTCTACAGTCTTTTTGGCGTAGGTTATCCCACCGTCATTTCCAAATTCTTCGTTGATAAACAATACAACACGTATGGTTCTTTTGGGCTGGTATCCAATGGCGCGCAGTGTGCGAATAACTTCCATGCTTTGTACGCATCCTGTTCCATCATCGTGTGCCCCTTCTCCAATGTCCCATGAGTCTAGGTGACCGCCAATGGTGATGATTTCATTGGGGTAATCACTTCCTTTGATTTCCGCAATGACATTGGCTTGTTGAACTCTTCCTCCATTGCTACATTCCAAATGGTATTCAAATTTAAGTTCAGGATTCGCTTTTATTTCATCACTGAGCCATTTGCTGTGGTATGCACTCAATGCCGCCGCTGGAATATTGGTTGCTTCAGTTGCACCCGTATGCGGAAATTGATCGTCAGCCAAAGTGAGCGAACGTGTAAGACAGCCAATGGCACCCTTGCTTTCAGCCAATTTGGGGCCTTTCCATCTGGTTTCTCCTCCATTGCCATAGGCTGCACCTGTGTTGATTAATGCAGCATCCAATGGTTTGTTAATAAACACAATTTTACCTTTAATCTTTTTTGGGTCAATGCTTTCCAATTCTTGAACACTACTCACCATGATCATTTCCCCTTTCAATGTGCTGGCAACGGATCCGCCCAAAGCGGCAATTGGAATTTGTATCTCCTTGCTGTTTCCTATGTACACCTTTCCATACTCCATATTTCCTCTTGACCACTTGGGAACTTCAACAGGCATTAAATAACTGGTGTCCGCGCCAAGTTCGAGCAATCGTTTTTTACCCCAGTCTATCGCATTTTGAGCCGATTGCGATCCCGCTACCCGGTGTCCAATCTTTTTACACAAATGATTCAATTCATCATAACACGTACCATGCAGCAATACCTCCTCATATATTTTAGACAATGCAATGGAATCGCTGCTGTACTGTCCTATGGCGGGACAAGTCAAAATCATTAGTATGACAAGTTGAGAAATCTTTTTCATATCATGAAAGATCCATTGTTGATGTCCAAAGCTTGACCTGTCATGGACGTTTGTTTTTCAGAAAAAAGGAAATCAACAAAATGAGCAATTTCTTCAGGCTGACTGAATCTTTGCAATGGAACAATGGATTGTTGAATCTTCATTTCTTCAGTTAATGAGCGACCATTGGCCAAGGCCAATTTTTCTACACCTGCCACAGCCATGTCTGTTTCTACCCAACCGGGTGTTAATGCGTTGACCAATATTTTCTCATGTCCTAACTCAACGGCCAAGGAACGCATCAATCCCAATAGCCCTGTTTTAGCTGTGCAATAAGCAGTATAACGGGGAACACCGAAACGTGCCAAACACGATGAAGTAATCAAGATGTGTTTGAAAGTTGTATCAGAATTTCTAAGCAAGGGAAGACAATATTGAATGGTGTAATAGGTGCCATCCAAATTGGTACTGATGATTTCTTTCCAACGATCCCCTTCACCAAACTGATTTTCACCACCAACCCCAGCATTGGCAAATACTGCAAAAAGTGATGTCATGGTATGGCTGCGCAAATGTTCTTCCCATGCACTACTATCCCTAATGTCCATGGCCCAAATGAGATGATTGTTGTGTCTATTCATTTGCGCCAAAGTATCTGATAGTTTAGCTTGGTCTCGACCAACCAAGATGATGCGATAATCTGAATTTTGCGATAAGACAATTGCAGTTGCTCGGCCCATTCCTGAGCCCGCACCGGTGATGAGTATATTCTTTGTCATTGTGTTTTTTACAGTCAACAAATGTAATTGTTTCCTGATTTGCATGTAGTTTTGAAATTCAATTATGAAGTACAATTTAAGTGAAGTAACTGAGCTGATCCGCAACAGAAGATCGATAGCTCCAGAACATTTTGGCGCAAGAAAAGTCCATCGGGAGCAAGTAGAGTTGATGCTGACCAATGCCTGTTGGGCTCCCAATCATGGACTTACTCAACCTTGGCGTTTTGTTGTCATGAACGATGAATCCAAAATAGAATTGGCAGAGTTGGCCTTTTTCTGCGCAACCAATGAGAAGGATCCCAAGGATATTAATCTGCATAAAGTACAGCGAATGAAGGAGAGAATTTTGACAGCTTCTGTGGTCATCGCGGTTAATATGCATAGAGATCCAGCGCAAAAAGTTCCGGAGTGGGAGGAGGTGGCAGCCATGGGTGCTGCAGTTCAAAATCTTCATTTAACGGCTACGGCCTATGGTCTTGCTGGTTTTTGGGCAACACCATCTGTTATCCAGCACGAAATGATGCGTGATTTTCTGCAGTTGACAGACGGGATGACGTGTTTGGGATTCTTTTATCTGGGATACCCCAAGGAGGATGGAGAATTTAAATCACACCGCAAACCATTGGAATACGTGACCACTTGGCGCTTGTCAGATGAAGGTTAGATTTTTTGTTTTGATATCTTTTTGCTTCTTGCAATTGGCAGTGGTTGCTCAGAAGGGCCAAACCACGTTGGGTTTGCAGTTAAAACCCATGTTTGCCAGTAAGTTTTTTGAAACTGGCCCACAGCGCTTTGTGAGTGATTCTTTGGACGCAACTTTATTCCAAAAATTGGGATGGAATACCGGAGTGGTTATTCGAAAGGGGATCAATGACATGTGGAGTATAGAGTCCGGAATTTCAATGGTACAAAGAAATTTTGAACTAAAATTCTACAGCCAACGCTATCAGATTGAAGATGTATTAAAATACAAAATGGTTGGATATGAAATTCCAGTGCAAGCATTGATTTATGTTCAATTGAGTCCAAAATGGTATATCAACGGCAGTGGAGGTGTGGCTTTGGATTTTTACCCCAGTAATTTGTACAAGACAGGGTCTGTATTTAAAGATAGTTTGTACGTTGACTCCTATGCCAAAACATTCAGAACCCGTTGGGCAATGTTAGCTGCAACGGCCAACCTGGGATTTGAATACAGAACCAAGGACCAGGGTTATTTTTATGCGGGTGCTTCTTATCATCGCCCCATGGGAGACATTGCTTTAACTCAACTTAGAGTGGAATCAAAAGGTGCCGGAAATGATCTTTGGATGCCTATTGGCGGGACTTACCTGACTTTGGATCTGCGTTATTTTTTAAAGCCAGATAAGGATTTACCCAAACAAAAAAAGAGGCCTTAGCCTCTCTTCTTGTATTTTGGATTCGTCTTATATCTTAGATGAAATGTTCAATTTCAATTTGATTTCATTTTTAGCTGCATAGTTACCAACACTTGGGTATTTTATGTCAAACAATGAACGGTCAAATACAATATCTCCTGTTACTTTCATGTCACCATCACGGCCTTCAATTTTCACTGGAAACTCCAACTCTTTGCTGATGCCTTTGATGGTCATTTTTCCCTTAACAACGTGTGAGTTGCCATTTCCGTCTGCTTTGGCTGCGCAATTTGTGATTTCATAGATGGCATCTGGATATTTTTCAGTGTAGAAAAAATCCTCGGCCTTCAAATGGTTAATCAATTTTGAATTGGTGCCTGGATCAGAGATGTCAGTGCAGGTGATATCGTTCATGTTGATTTTGATTTTTCCTGAAGCAATGTTGCCTCTTGTGACAACAACATTTCCACTGGAAACTTTCACAAAACCGTCGTGGCCTCCGCCTACTAGGTTCTCACCTCTCCAATCTACTTTGGATGTTTTGTAATCTAAGATGTACTTACCATCTTTTAACTGAGCAAAAGCTACAGTTGTCAATGCCATTAAGGCAATAGTCATGATTTTTCTCATATGATTTGATTTAAATTTTGGTTTCTAAGCTGATCTAAAAATTGATTCACTTCTTTGGTGTCTTTAACCGATAGGAAATGAAATTGTTCAGTTATGCTGTCTATGGGTTTGTCAAGTTGCTCCAATATCTTCAATCCCTCCTGAGTAATGTAGATTTCGCTCTGTCGTCGATCGTTAGGACATGTTTTTCGAGAAACCCATTTTTTTATCACCAGTTTATCAATAAGCCGAGAAGTATTGCTGGAGCGATCAATCATTCTGCTGGTGATTTCACCTAAGTTGACCATCTCACCCTTTGATCCTCTGAGAATGCGCAAAATATTGTATTGTGGAGGAGTAAGGTCATATGGCCGCATCACACTCATTTGCATGCGCTGCAGCCAAGAAGAAGTAAACAGAAGATTAATCATCAACTTGTGATGTTCACTTCTGAATTTTTCTTGTTTTATTTCTTCCTCTATTTTCACCGGGCAAATATATGTACATACAATTAATGTTGATACAAATAAATGTGAAAAAGTTTCCTTATCTTTGATGTATGCTAAGAAAACCTCTCATTGTCATTTGTCTTTTTCTTTCTGTATTGTCCTCTTATGCCCAAAAGGACATAAAGAAATTCATAGCGCTTTCTGGTAAAATCACCTCTGCTGTTTGGCCTGACACCTTGGGTAAGGGATTAAACAAAGCCGTTGTAGAAGCTTTTGCAGACGGAAAAAAGATAGCTTCAGATACTGCTAGCTCCAGCGGGCAGTATAAAATCAAGAAAATACCCTATGCACCAAGCATACAGATTGTTTTTAAAGAAGTAAATCATCTTCCTAAAATGATTGATGTTGATTTTAGTGAATTTGGTAATGACAATGCCGCTAGTTTGATTTTGGAGATGGATGCTTTTCTATACCGAAATGATGATTACATGGGTGTAAATTTTTTGAAAACAAAACCTTTTGGGAAAGGGATTTACAGCATGAAGCAGAAAGGCGTATTGTGGGATGATCGTTATTATTACGAGATGAAGGCCCGTTTGGATGCCGTGCTAAAGGCGTATAGTGAGTAAGCATTTATGGAAAAAGAAAAGAAAAAAATTTCTAAAGAGTCTTTTAGAAATTCATTAGCAGTATTTAGATTTTTACAACCTTATGCGCTTTCTTTTGGATTGGGTATTATCTTATTGTCAGTATCAGGATTGTTGGTGATTACCATTACAGCTTTATTGGGATTGTTGATGGCGCCAGGCGATATTACTACAGTGCCTGGAGGGGCATGGACACAACAATTTTTGAGTATGTTCTTTTCCAATTTGTCTTTTGATACCACAAAGGGTGTTCTCATAGCTTTGGTTGCTTTGCTTTTGATTCAAGGAGTTTTCTCATTTATTCGGGTGTACTTGTTTGCTTATGTCACAGAGAATGCAATGCTTGAATTGCGCAGTGCGGCCTACAAAAAGATGATTTCCAAGTCTATGGATTTTTATCACAGCAGCAAGGTGGGTGATTTGGTTACCAGGATTTCCAGCGATGTATCAACGGTACAGGAAACATTGACAATTACCTTGGCTGAGTTTATTCGTCAAACGGTTATCATTGTTTTTGGTGTAGGTTGTTTGGTGGCCTTTTCTTGGGAGCTCACTTTGGTAATGCTGAGCTCATTGCCCGTGATAATGATTGTGATGGTGTTTTTTGGCAAATTCATCAAGCGATTGGGAAAAGAAACACAAGACAAAGTTGCAGAGTCGGGAAATATAGTGAATGAGTCATTGATGGGCATTGTCAATGTGAAGAGTTACGCCAACGAATGGTTGGAGTGGAAAAAATTCAGAGCCAGTGTAGAGAATATCAAGGCCTATGGAATGAGGGGTGCTATTTGGCGTGGAATGTTTGGTACGTTCATTATTATTTTCTTGTTCGGTGCATTGGGTTTGGTAATAGGTTGGGGATCTTACTTGCATCAGAAGGGTGAATTGCCAGCAGAGGTTTTGCCTCAATTTATCATGCTCACCGGATTGGTGGCTGGATCTATCGGTGGTTTGGCCGCACAGTTGGGTGCATTGCAAAGAGGAATCGGTGTCATTGAGACCATCATGAAGTTGATAGATTCTGAGGATGAGGGCGTGTCATTTGATGAGCCCCAATCGGGAACTCAGATTTTAGACACCGCTTTGTCTTTTGAAAATGTTGTATTTTATTACCCCACTCGCCCTGATGTAACAGTTTTGAAATCTGTGAGTTTTCAATTGAATGCAGGTGAGAAATTGGCTTTGGTTGGACAAAGCGGTTCAGGCAAATCAACCATTGCAGCATTGATTTTGCGATTTTTTGATCCCAATGAGGGCCAGATAAAATGGGGAAATCAACTGGCAACTGATTTGGACAAGTCATTTATCCGAAGTCAAATGGCTTTTGTTCCGCAGGAAGTTATTTTGTTTGGTGGAACCATACGTGAAAACATTCTGTACGGGAAGCCCCATGCTGATGAGGAAACTTTGAATCAAGTGGTGAAGGATGCCAATGTTTTGGAGTTTATCACCCAATTTCCGGAGGGTTTGGATACCATGGTGGGAGAGCGTGGTGTTCAGTTGTCTGGCGGTCAAAGACAAAGAATTGCTATCGCCAGGGCAATGATTAGAAATCCAAAAGTATTGATATTGGATGAGGCCACAAGTGCATTGGATACCAGCAGTGAAAGACAAGTGCAAGAAGCATTGGATAAATTGATGAAGGGGCGCACCAGCATTGTTATCGCACACCGATTGTCAACTGTAAAAGACTGTGATCAAGTACTGGTATTGGATAAAGGTGAAGTGAAGGAGATGGGACACCCCAACCAGCTTTTACAAGACCCTCATTCATTGTACGGAAAAATGCTCAACATGCAGCATTTGTTAAATCATTAATTTGTTTTATATGTCAAAGTCACAATATCCGTTATCAAAGCAATCATGGTTGTATTCATTGGTGTACCCATGGGTTGCCAATGGATTGGGGTTGTTCTTTGATGGATTTTATGTCAAGGGATTGGAAAATTTCCCAAAATCTGGTTCTATCATGTTGGTGGCCAATCATCAAAATGCGATGATTGACCCATTGATTTGCTGTCGCGTTGTTCCTCATCAATTGCATTGGTTAACACGCTCAGATGTTTTTAAAAGCCCTACCATTGCTCAGCTTTTGTACAGGCTAAACATGTTGCCTATCTACAGAGAGAAAGATAAGATTGCGGATCAATCTCAACGAAATGAGGATGTATTTGAGGTTTGCAGAACACGATTGTCCAAAGGAGCGGTAGTAAGCATGTTTCCTGAAGGAAGCCACCGCGGAAAGAAACAACTCATGCTTCCTTTGAAAAAAGGTTTTGCCCGTTTGGCATTTTCCTCCATTGAGCGGGATCCCAAATTGTTGGGCTTGAAGATTGTTCCCATGGGGTTGGACTACAGCGATTTTTACCAGAAGCATCCACGATTAATTTTAGAAGTAGGTCAACCCATTGCACTAAAAGACTTTTGGGCAGATTACCAAGAAGACGACAATAGAGCCATCAATAACCTTTTGAAAACGGTGCACCAATCCCTGTCTAATTTGATGGTCGACATCAAAGATGAAGAAGATTATACGGTACTTGAAGAGATGGCGCCGGCATTTGACAGATTGAAACATGAAGGTGTTGTAGAAGGATGGCAGCACTACCGAGATTTCTGCAACAACTACCATGAAGTGGAAGAAGCAGAGAAAGTTGAAATTCGCGCTTATCACAAGAAAGTGAGCGCTCTGAATTTAACAGTCAAAGAGGCAGAGATGTTTTTTAAAGTTCGGATGAACGATTGGTTTTTTTGGTTGGTCGAGTTTATTCCCGGGCGACTGGGTCGTTTGCTTTATTGGCCGTTGTCTTTCTTTACAGAGAATTTTGTCAAAAAGAACGTGCAAGATGAGTTGTTTTATAATTCAATTCGATATGCCTTTTTCACTTTCTTATCTCCTTTTTACACGCTGCTGATTTGGTTAGTTTTACTTTCATTATTGCCTATGTCGGGTCTCATGAATCAGTTGATGTTTTTGGCCGTTTTGATTTCGCTTGGACTGTTCTCAATTTCTTGGTCCAGATACAATTTGAAAATTGCGGCAGTGTTTAAGATTAAACGCATCAAGAAGACTCATTCTGATGAGTGGAATGAATTGGTATCAATAAGAAACAATTGGAGGAAGAGATATGAAAAATAGTATTGCTCGAGTAAATGGCATGCAGCACATCGGCATAGCGGTGAGTGACATGGATAAGTTTTTGCCTTTGTACAGAAAGTTGTTTGGTTTAGACATTCCGTTTTTTGATTCAGTTCAACCGGCACCTTTGATGGATGTGTATACCCATCAAAAAACCATCACCAAGCGCGCGAGCATGGTGTTGAACCTGCAAGGAGGCTGTGCCATTGAAGTCATTCAGCCCGCATCATTTAAGGCTAGACCCAATTTGAACACCTTTGAACTGGGTGATATCGGAATCAATTTCATCCATTTTAAATCCAGAGACGTGCACCGTGCTCATGACCACGCCAAGCAGTTGGTGAGCCGTATAGAAGATGTTCATTCAAGACCAGATGATCGTCCCGCTTTTTACCTTCAAGATCCAGATAGCAATTGGTTTCAGATTACATCCGATGATCGCTGGTATACCAATAGCGGACATCCTCTAGGTGGAGTAATGGGCTGCGCCATTGGCGTGAGTGATATCAACCAATCCATGAAATTGTATTCAGATATTCTGGGTTTTGATCAGGTTGTTTATGATACAACGGGAGAGTTTGAAGAATGGAAAGGTTTACCAGGAGGCAACGATACTTTTAGACGTGTTCTTTTAACACCGAGCCAACCCACTGGTGGCGGTTTTGCCAAAGTCACGGGAAACAATCAGATTGAATTGATCCAAGTGTTGTCTCGTCAACCCAAAAAAATATTCAAAGGAAGAATATGGGGTGATTTGGGTTTTGTGCATTTGGGTTTGGATGTCAAAGGCATGAAAACATTGGAGAAGAATTTAAGTGATAAGGGCTTTCCCTTTACTTGCGATAGTCAAAACGCTCTGAGCATGGGCAATACCAAGGTACATTGTGTTTATATCGATGATCCAGATGGTGTTTTGATTGAAATGATTGAGGTGTATAAAGTTCCCATTATGGAGAAATGGGGAATATTTTTGAATGTCGAGAAAAGAGATCCGTTGAAACCTCTACCTGATTTTATGCTCAAGGCTCTGCGTTTCAGCAGAATCAAGGATTAACGAGCAGATTGCTTGCGCAGTATTTTTTGAAAAAGATTAGGAAAGTATTGGTGAATCCAAAGTGCCTTAAGTTCACTTCCACCTACACCAAATTCTGTTTTTTCTTTGTCAATACCTTGTAAGATTTGTTGTGCGCACAATGAAGCACTGATGCCTTGTTGTTGATTGTTATCCATCTCTCCTGTCGCCTGACCTGTGGGGTCTATAGCATTTTTAGAAATGTCTGTTGCAATAAATCCTGGAGTAACCAAATGAATTTGAACGCCGTCATTTTCTATCTCCATTCTAAGGCTATCATAAAAACCATGCAGGGCGTGTTTGGAGGCTGCATAAGATGAGCGCAAGAAGAATCCCCACTTTCCAGTAAAACTGGTAATGACCACAATTTTTCCAGATTGTCGAGCAATCATTTTTTTTGCGGCATATTGGGTAATGGGAATTTGTCCTAAAAAGTTGCTTTTAAAGATTAGTTCTGTTGATTCAGAAGTTGTTTCTAAAGCCAACGAACGTTGACTTATTCCTCCTGAATGAATGAGTGTATCTATCTGTTTAAACTGCTGCTCATATTGGGCTATGGCTTGTGCGATGGATTCATCATTGGTAAGGTCCAAAAGAATAACGCCTGATTTTTCTGGATGACGAAGCTGACTTTGCGTATTTTGAAGCGATGAGGAATTTCTAGAGGACAAAACAACAAACCCGCCCAATTGGTTGATGGCCATGGCCAAACCCTGCCCAATCCCTGAGCTAGCGCCAATTATCCACACCATTTTGTTTTCCCATTTCATGAGGCAAACATATTCTATTTTTTTTCAATTTCGTTAATATTGCCTTAACCCTAATTTGACAAGAAAAGGATTAGTTTTGGAAAAAAAATGACAATGCAATTTAAGGTTCTCTTAGTTGACGATGAGCAGGACATTTTGGACTTGTTGAAGTACAATTTGGAGAAGGAAGGATTTGTGGTGGAAACAGCATCCAATGGTAGACTCGCAGTTCAGGCATTTGAAAGTTTTCAGCCTCAGTTGATTTTAATGGATGTCATGATGCCGGAGATGGATGGCATGGAGGCTTGTCGGGAGATCAGGGATTTACCTCAAGGTTCAGAAGTGATTATTGCTTTTTTAACTGCTAGAAATGAGGACTACAGTCAAATGGCTGGTTTTGAATCAGGAGGTGATGATTACATTGCTAAGCCCATCAAGCCCAGAATCTTGGTTTCTAAAGTGAAAGCATGGTTGAAAAGGTGGGAACAGAAGTCAGATCATTCAGGTACCGAAGCTTCTACAGGTGGTTTGGTGATTGATAAGGAAAAGTATCTGGTAACCAATAATGGTGAGGTTTTTCATCTTCCTAAAAAAGAATTTGAATTATTAGCACTTTTGGTTAGCGCGCCTGGAAGGGTTTTTACAAGGGAGTATATTTTGAATGCTGTTTGGGGCAATGACGTCATTGTAGGTGATCGTACCATCGATGTGCATATCAGAAAATTAAGAGAGAAATTGGGTGAAGAACTTTTTAAAACTATAAAGGGAGTAGGCTATAAATTTGAGCCTTGATGAAACCCCACTCTCCCAATGCTATTGCCGTTTGGTTAGCTTCTGCCAATGCCATTTTAGTTGCTGTAATCCTTACAGTTGTTAAGCTTAGATGGGAGTCTCAATTTTTATCCATTTGGTCCATCTTTTTATGGGTCGTTTTTTCATGGGTCTTTTCCTATTTCCTTTCGAGGAGTTTTATAGAGAGCTTTCTATACAAGCGCATCAAAATCATTTACAAAAACATTCATGCTTTCAAAAGTCAGTCAGAGCGCAGGCCTTCTGTGCCGATGGCTTCAGATGTGATTCAGGATATTGAGCAAGAGGTGTCGGATTGGGTGGAAGATAAAATCAAAGAATTGAAGCAACTGCACGCCACAGACAATGTTAGAAAAGAATTTATTGGAAACCTAGCGCATGAGTTGAAGACTCCCTTGTTTGGTATTCAAGGCTATATTGAAACATTACTCGATGATGATTTGAAAGATGAAGAGCAGGTTAAACTATTTTTGGAAAAGGCAAATCGACAGGCAGATCGATTGGGCGCTTTGATTGGCGACTTGGATCAAATTTCAAAATTGGAGAGTGGAGCTTTGCCACTGAATATTGAACGTTTTGATCTGATACAATGTGTTCATCTTGCTATAGAGACGTTGGAACAATCAGCGACAATTAAGCAAACGCACGTGCATTTGAAAGAGAGCAGTCCTAAAAATTTATGGGTGATGGGTGATGCACAGCGGATTCAGCAAGTACTGACCAATTTAATCTCCAATGCCATTCATTATGGGGTTGAGAAGGGAGAAGTGAAGATTAGGTTTTATGATATGGAAGAGCATATGCTCTGCGAAGTGGCAGACAATGGCATAGGCATCGCCAAAGAACATTTGCCCAGGATATTTGAGCGTTTCTATCGGGTAGATAAAAGTCGTTCAAGAAATGATGGAGGATCTGGTTTAGGTTTGGCAATTTGCAAACACATCATTGAGGCTCATCACCAATCCATATCTGTGCGTTCAACGGAGGACATTGGAAGCACCTTTGGCTTTACTTTGAAGAAGGCCTAGTGGCAATTATCCCTTGAAAAAAGGATTGTGCTTTTTTTCATGTCCGATATTGGTTGTTTGGCCATGTCCACAGAAAATGGTATAGTCATCGGGTAAGGTGTAAAGTCGCGCTATAGATTTTTCAATTTCATCAGCATCTCCACCAGGCAAGTCAATTCTACCAATGCTTTCATAGAACAAAACATCGCCGCTAAATATGCATCTGTTCTCATGATCAATGAAGGCCAAGTGACCTTTGCAATGTCCTGGGACGTGCCATATGTCAACACCTGAATTTCCCCAAATGACCGTGTCTCCTTCGTCAATATAGTTGGTAGCCATTGGAGAAGTTTTGTATGGTATTGACCAAAGCTCACTCATCTGAATGGCTCGTTCAAGGTTGTATTCATCTTTTGCACTATAATACAATGGAGCTCCATAGCTATTTACACAAAAATCATTGCCCAATACGTGATCGATGTGGCAGTGCGTATTGAGAATTTGTTGAACAGGAAGATTGATTTCAGCTATTAAATTTTTCAAAATCATCTCTTCATTTGTGTTGCTCACACCGGGATCAATAATCGTGATTTTATGACTGTCATGTACAACAATAAATGTGTTTTCTTGAAAGGGTCCTGCGGTTAAGCTATGAACTTCAATTTTGTTTCTTTTTATGGTTTGTATAGACATGTTGTAAAGCTTTAAGCATTAAATTGCGGCAATGATAAAACGAATTTTCTTATTGTGCTTGTTGATCTTTTTCTTTTGCGGAAAAGTGCAGGCGCAGTTTTATCAAGGAAGCAATTTAGACTTTGGAAAAAACAGGGTGCAATTCAGGCATTTTGATTGGTCGTATTTTAAAGGAAAGTATGCAGATGTATATTTTTATCAAGGAGGAGAGAAGTTGGCCTTGGAAACGGCCAAGCAGAGTGATGCAATATGTGATGAGTTAACCAAGTTTTTTGGTTTTGAACCCACTGAGCGCTTTTACATCTTGGTTTACCTCAGTCAATCAGACATGCGCCAGAGCAATGTAGGCACCACCTTAGATGAGCGTTTTCAGATCATGGGAACAGATCAGATTATTCAAAATAAACTCTTTGTTTTTTTTGAAGGTGACCATCAGGCATACGCTCGCCAACTGAAGCAAGGTTTGACTTCCATTGCTTTGAATCAAATTATTCTTGGAAACGGATGGAAGGACGCTGTTAAAGCAGCTGCATCTTCTTCTTTACCGGAGTGGTTTTTAAAGGGTTTGGCTCATTGGAAGTCCGGGGCTTCTCATGAGGAGATTGATTTGTTTATGTACTCTGAACTGCGCCGAAAGAGGCATCAAATCAATTTTTGGAAAAATACATCTGCCTCGCTTGGTGGAGCTGCATTTTGGACATTCATTGAAGATCGTTATGGCTCAGGTGTTATTCCCAGCATTGTTCAAATGTCAAAGTTCACAAGAGGTGTTGATGCAGGATTTGAGATAGTATTGGGAAAAACATTGGATGGTATAGTTGAAGAGTTTTATCAGTATTACAAATTAAAGACCCAACCCATGCTCAAGCCAGATGGACTTCCCAATACCATGGCGGCCAGGAAGCTCATGGGAGAGATTGATCGAAAGGCCAAAAAGCGATTTATTTACAGGGACTTTATGGTGAATGCCAAAGGTGACCAATGGGCTTTTATTACACATGAGTGGGGGCAATACCGCGTGTGGGTTTATGATACAACCTCTAAGAAATTAAATTGTATATTAAAGAGACAACCCAAACAAGATCGTCCCGATGATTTAACTTATCCGGCCATTGCTTGGCATCCTTCAGGGGAAATGTTGGCTGTATTTTATGAGAAACGCGGATTTATGCGCTTTGCACAGTATAATGTTCAAGACAAAAATTGGAGTGAAAAGGAAGTTTTTGCTGTAGATAAAATTATTCAGCCCCGTTTTAGCAATGATGGAAAAAACATTGTTTTTATAGGTGTTTTGGCTGGTAGAAGTGATGTCTTTTTAATGCCAACAATAGCCAATACACCAAGGGCGTTGACCAAGTCTGATGATGATGATTATTCACCCGTGTATCTTCCCAACAAGAAGGTTATTTTCTTGTCCAAATCAATCCAAGATGGTGAATGGAAATACCAGTTGAATCAGGTTGAATCAACACAAATGTCGCCTAAGATTGAGACCATTTATGAAACCAATCGTCCTTTGCGATTTGCCTATGATTGGGGGAGTGATGAAATGGGTTGTGTGGAGTATATAGATGAACAACAAGTTTTTTATCGAGTAAAATGGGATTCTGTTATTGCCTTTGTCGATACAACGGTGCATTACAGAAAAGAACCCCGATTGAATGAGTTGGCCAAGTTGTCTTATGTGTCAAAGGTGGAACAATGGTTGAGCGCTGATCATTCTTGGATAATTCGGCATGATTTCAATGGCTTTCCTCATGTTACTAAGTTGCAACTGAAACATTTTGAGAGTACGTCATTAATAAATAGGAAAGAAACCATCATTGCATTGCCCGCAGACACCTTGCGTTTTATTCCAAGGGATATACAATTGGGTAGAATCGATGTTTCTGAGTATCAATTTTACAATGAACGAAAGAATTTTGTTTTGGAGAAACAAACCTTGGTATTGGATGAGTTAATACCAGGCAAAGAAAAGTCCAAAGACAATGAGTGGAAGCGGAGCAATTATGATTTGAATTTTACCACTGATTATGCTTCCACATTATTGGACAACACCTTTGTGACCAACTTTTATCAAAGTGCGGCATCGGGACCAACGAGTATTTTTCCAGGTATGAGCGGATTGTTCAAGGTCTCATTGAGTGATTTGATGGAGGATTTTCGTTTGATTGCAGCCGTAAGGATTTCTGCTGATATTAGAAACAGTGATTTTGGAATTGCATTTGAGAACAACAAAGAGCAATTGGATAAGAAGACAACATTTCAAAGAAGATCGCAACGTTGGGGAGGTGTATTTAGTGCATACAGACAGGAGACCTATTTTGTAACGCAGCAATTGAAATACCCCTTGGATGAGTTTCAATCTTTCAGGATCAGTGGACAATACCGTTGGGACCGAAGCATTGATTTGTCTGTGGATCCGCAATCTTTGGCCAATCCAAATGTCAATGAACACAACGCAGGAGTATTGTTGGAGTATGTCATTGATAACACGCGTTCTTTGGACATGAATTTGCTGCAAGGCACCAGAGGTAAGATTTGGTATGAGCGGATGCAGCGTGTAGACGATTGGAGCATTAAATCGGACATGCAGGTGATTGGCGGTGATATAAGACATTACGTCAAGTTGCATAGGAACATAATTGGAGCCATTAGATGGGCCGGTGCCACTTCTTTTGGAACGCAAAAAATCGTTCATTACCTGGGTGGCGTTGATAACTGGCTCTTTCAAAAGGTGGATAATTCTACCGAAGTTTCAGATACAATGAATTACCGATTTGCCTCTTTTTGTGGCCCAATGCGCGGTTTTTATGTCAATGCTCGAAATGGGAATTCATTTATGGCTTTGAATGCAGAGATACGTTTGCCTTTGTTTAGTTATTTTTCGAAACGACCAATAAGCAGTGATTTCTTGCGGTATTTTCAAGTGATTGGTTTTGCAGATGCAGGCAGCGCTTGGACAGGTAAATCGCCATATGATCAACAGAATGGATTCAATACGGTAACGGTAGTTCAAAATCCAATCACTGTAGCGGTTAGTAGCTTCAAGGAACCCGTAATTGTCGGCTATGGATTTGGTCTTCGCTCAAAAGTTTTGGGCTATTACCTTCGGGCAGATTGGGCATGGGGAATAGATGACAGACAAGTGCTGCCGCGGGTGTTTTACCTATCTCTTAATATGGATTTCTAAATCCTCTTTTAGAATCGGATTTTTGCCCTTCGGACCCCACCACTATTCTTCCCGCGCATCCAACTGTATTTGGATTTGTAGAAGTTGGATTTAGAGCGGATTACTTTGCTCACGTACAGTTGGAAAGTCATATAATTGTCGTTGTTCAAAGGATTTCCTCTAGGGCTACCTTTGGTGTCAAAGTTGGCAGGAAGTATACCATCAGGGTTGGATTCGGCAGGGATAAATGTACCATTAACCTTTTTACCCACAAAGCTCTCATCATAGCTATGATAGATATATGAGTCCAGCAAAGTGTTGGCATCTGGGTTACTTTCAGCTATGACTAATGGATCAGGATAAGCGCCAGAGATGTCGTCTAAATAATCCGTGAAAGTCATTCTCCATGAATATTCCCAGCCGATTCTCCATTTCTTCATGTAGGTGAAATACATGCCAATACCCATGGGAACCGCTATAGCCGCCGCTGAATATGCATTTGCTTGACCTTCTGTTTTATACTTTCTTAAAGAAATCCATTCTCCCTCTAAATCTTCCCCTGTAGCGCGATTATAATTTTTTGCAGCATAGTAATTCATCAATCCCTTTGGATTGGTGAATAATCCCGCAACACCACCAAAAACGTAGATCTTCATATCAGGATTGAAATATCCTTGATTGCTCAAATCGCTGTCGTAGTATAATGTGTATTCAGCTCTTGCCGCTAACTCGAACATGTCATTTTTAAAAGTCAAGTTCCTTGCCCTTCTTGGAAAGTAAGTGGTTAGTTCATCGGTCCCTTGAATTCTGATGTAATCGAAAGTACTGGTGAAAGCGAGTTTTTTATTTTTCCTTTTTCGGATAAAACCACCTACTGCCCATCTGGTACTTGGTAGGTGCATGTCCACAACCAAATCCCTTCTGGGTAAGTTTTTTCCTCCGATGTCTCCTAGATAATTGGCTCCACCAAATCTGAAACCATAATCGTATTTAAACTGAGCTGAAGCGTTTTGTTCTAACGCGAAAGCCAACAATAAAAAGAGTACTAATTTTTTCATGGTTCAGTAATGTGAGCAACGAAGATAATGTTTTTTTGGATTGCAGCAAAAAATTAAAAAAGTCTTTCATTTTGCAGTATTTTTAAAGCGTGAATGATATTTCAGGACTTTTTGGTATTCAATATCCCATTGTTCAGGGGGGAATGATTTGGTGCTCAGGATGGGAGTTGGCTGCAGCGGTTAGCAATGCTGGCGGTTTGGGTACAATTGGTTCTGGTTCTATGTATCCTGATGTTTTAAGAGAACAAATCAGAAAGTGCAAGTCGGCAACTGTTCGCCCATTTGCGGTTAATCTGCCCTTGATTTATCCTCAAGTAGCCGATCATATTCAGATTATTTTAGAGGAAAAAGTGCCGGTGGTGATTACCTCCGCGGGTAATCCAAAAATGTACGCGGAGACTTTCAAAACCGCAGGTTGTAAGTTGATTCATGTGGTTTCCAGTTCCAAGTTTGCTATTAAGGCGCAAGACGCAGGCTGTGATGCAGTTGTTGCGGAAGGATTTGAGGCGGGTGGCCACAATGGTAGAGAAGAAACTACCACCCTTTGTTTAATCCCACAAGTAGTTGATGCGGTAAGCATTCCTGTTATTGCTGCTGGAGGAATTGCCGATGGTAGATCCATGTTGGCGGCATTTGCTTTGGGTGCCCAAGGTGTGCAAATGGGGTCGCGATTTGTGGCTTGTGAAGAGTCTTCCGCCCATGATGCCTTTAAGCAAGCGGTGATTGCAGCTAAGGAAGGTGATACGCACCTTACCTTGAAAGAAATTACCCCTGTACGTTTGTTGAACAACCCATTTGCAGATCAAGTAAAAATGGCCTACCACAGCGGTGCAACAAATGACGAGTTAAAAGCGTTATTGGGACGTGGTAGGGCCAAAAAGGGAATGTTTGAAGGAGATATGATAGAAGGTGAATTGGAGATTGGTCAAGTTTCTGCCCGATTGGGCCATGTATTTTCAGCCAAACAAATCATTGATCAAACCATGATGGATTTCAAAGCAGCCGTTCAAAAATTATCGTTGTAAATGATATCAACATTGACTAGAAATAGTGTTTTGGTTTTGTTCATGATGGGCATGTTGATTTTGGTCCATAGCGCACAAGCGCAATTGACTTCTCCCGATATTGATTGCTCTCAGGTTGATATCAATGGATCGAGCAATATTATCTGGACAGCGCCAGCTGATCCCAACGGTGAGTTTGTGGCTTATCATATTTTTGCTTCAGTATCTGCAGGTCCTTTTATCGAAATTGCCCAGATCAACAACATTGCTACTGTTTCTTTTTTAGACAATATTAATGACGCTGCAGCCAATGCAATCTGTTATTATATTGTAATTGAATACAATACGGGATTTGGGAATTTATTGTCTGATCCGGGTCTTACCCACTGTAATACTTTTTTAACGGCAACGCCGTCGTCTTCACCTCTGGGTTATGCAGACCTCGATTGGACAGGTGAATCGAGTGTGCCATACAATCTTATTTGGGATGATGTCAATACGTCTTGGAATAACTCTGCTTTGATTTCTGATGGAAGTGGAGGGTACAGTGTAGAGGTCACTACTTGCAATGCACTCATGTCATTTGTGGTCTCTACGCAAATGGGAACCTGTTTGAATGTTTCCAATGTGGCTGAGGGTGTTTTTAATGATCAAACCCCGCCGGCAGTACCTTTGATTACCTCGGTAAGTGTGTCCAATGGCAATCCCATGATCAGTTGGGATCCAAGTGCATCAACGGATACAGAAGGTTATATTTTGTATCGGTGCAGTGGTGGTTCAGTGGCCATAGCAGAAACGTTGTTTGTTCCTACAACCACTTATTTGGATCCAACTATTAATAGCGCTACTCAGACAGGCTGTTACTTATTGGCGGCATTTGATGGCTGCCCCAATGGCAATCCGCCTTCACCCAATACCAGTGTAACAGGAAGTACTTGCAATTGCGCGGTCTTGTTATCGCCCGTCAATCAACTGCCCTGCACAGATCAAATTCAATTGCAATGGACGGCATACCAAGGTTGGGAAAACGGTGTGGAGAGCTACACCATTTTTCATGCTGAAGCCAATGGGACTTTCACCCAATTGGGTGTTGTAAATGGAAATACAACACAATGGTCTGTTAACCTCAATGGTTTTACGGATTTAAATCACAGTTTTTATGTATTGGCCACCGCCAATGATGGTTACTTTGCTGTGAGCAATGTGCAAACCATCACACTCAATTATCCTGTTCCTCCGGCTTATAATTATCTTTCTGGAGTTTCAGTGGAATTAGACAATTCCATTACCGTGACTTTTCAAACTTCTACAACACCAACGGTACATCGTTATGAATTGCAACGGTTCGATGATTTTTTGCAAACGTGGAATTTTATTGAAGAGAAAACAAATGCAGCAACCCCAATTGTTTTTCAAGTGTATGAGTTGGATCCTGAGTTTTTTAAATACAAGTTTCGCGTGCTGGTCTTTAATCAATGCAACGACACCGTTTATATCAGTAACACCTGCAAGAATGTGGTGCTTGAAGGATTGAAAATGGACAACAAGTATGAGGGCTTATTGCAATGGAAACCCTATGAAACTTGGTCGGAAGGAATCAATAAGTATGTTCTGCATAGAAAGGTAGGAGAGTTTGGATGGTATGAGTTTCTAGCGGACGTTTCTGTCAATCAATTGAGTTATAATGATTATATTGATTCACTTTATCAATCGGATGGTTATGTCGCTTACCGATTGGAAATGATTTCCAATCCTTCGTTGAATTTTGATACAACATTTTCTGTTTTTTCAAATGAGGTAGTTTTGATTCATGACCCTAAATTCTTTATTCCAAATGCCATAGTGACAGGTGGTGTCAATAATGTATTTAGGCCCGTTATTTCTTATGCTCCTCTTGATTTTTATGAGATGTATGTATACAGCAAATGGGGTGATGTATTGTTTGAAAGCCACGACTATAATCAAGGCTGGACGGGTATAACTGATGATGGTGACAAAATTGCACAAGGCGTTTATGTTTATTACATCCGATACACGATGGGTGGAGGACAGCCCATCGAGGCGCGGGGCTTGGTTACCTTATTGCACAAAGATTGATGACAAACTACAATTGGTGCATTGATGCGGGCAATTCCTCAATCAAGTGGGGTGTTTTTAAAGACAATGAGTTGTTGGAAGTATTTCAATTTAGAGAGAACCCTACTTCAATTCAAGTTAAGGAAGTAGAAGAAAAATATCCTCCGCATAGCATAGCAGTTAGTAATGTAAAGGGGCCTTTGGATTGGCTTAGCTTTAACAATGTTCGACTGTTATCGGCTAGTGAGATCTCACCATTTTTTATCGATTATGCTGAGCCATCTGAAATGGGTTTGGATCGTTTGGCCGCTGCTATAGGAGCGCGATTTAAATCAAGCAATGACGCGTCAATTCTTGTCGTGGACTTGGGAACTTGTATTACCTATACCATGGTCAATGATTTTTGTATTTCAGGATTGGCCATTTCTCCAGGATTGCAAATGCGGTGGAATGCGATGCATCATTTTACAGCCCAGTTGCCTTTGATGGATCATCTAAAACCTACATCTGTAAAAGGAACATTAAATAATTTGTACATCGGCGGAATGAAGGGATGGCAAATGGAATTGGAGGGTATGATTGACTTATTTTGTGAAACAGAGCATGTTGATCAGGTCATGATTACAGGAAGCGATGTCGTACATTTGGAAAAGCATTTCAAGGAGCGCTTTGTGGTTGCAAATCACATGAATCTTTGGGGTTTAAATTATTGGTTGAATGAAGGCTAAATTATTTTTGATTGTTTTTTGGATGATCTTGGGGACTGTGCCGTTGATGGCTCAATACACGATGAATGATCCGTTTACGCGCTGGGGAATTGGAGAAAAGACTATACATGACAATGCTTTGAGCAAAGGGTTGGCAGGTGTTTCTCTTGTTCCTACGGATTTGAATGTTGTACTATTGGACAATCCTGCATCATATGCTTGGTTAAAAGAAACATCCTTTCAATCTAGCATGATGATGCATGAAACCAAGTACAAGGGTGAGATTGCTTCGTCTCCGTATCGCGGTGGTCAGGTAGGAGAAGTGGCTTTTGCTTTTAAGCGCAGCGGATCTCCATATGGGTTTGCTGTAGGTTTAAACAATTATAGTCGCGTGGGTTACAACATGGGCAATGCGTTTTCAGTGAATGATTCCTTATCAGGAGATATTCTTCATAGTGGTGAAGGGGGAATTAATCAATTGGTCTTTGGCGGAGCACGCAGTTTTGCATGGGGTTTGGATAGTGCTCATTATTTGGGGCAACAATTGTCCATTGGTGTCAATGGATATTTTATGTTTGGCGCTATGAGTTTTCACCGCAAGATGGACTTTAATTCGACACAGATGTACGATAGTCGATTTGACCAATGGCTGGAAGTAAAGACAATGCGTTATGATATTTCTGTTCTTCACCAAATGCCATTAATCGGCAATGTAAAAAAGTCTGGAAAACAACATTTAATCTTGCTAACCAGCAGTTTGATGTATTCACCATCTTTTGACTTAAAAGCCAACGAGCGAATTTACGGTGTGAGCACTGTTTCCTATGCTGGCGAAGATATTACATTGGATACAGGCTTTGTCTTGGTCAGCGGTAAAGGAAGCATGAGAACGCCCGATCAATTGAAAGTAGCTGGAATGTTAACATGGCTGAGCAAAGCAGGAGGTAAGTTTTCATTAGGTGTACAGTATTCTGTTCAAGATTGGACCAATGTATCCACTACGTTTTCTCTGAATACTTTGGGAAATTTTTCTCGTGCTGAACGATATGCTACATTCTTAGAAGTACAACCTTTTGCTGCGGAACGGGCCAATAATTTTTGGTCGAGTATTCGTTACAGGGTAGGTTTTACTCAAGGAAAAGAGAATATTCAGTTGGAGAGCAAGGCGGTTGACTTAAGATCTTGGTCTGCTGGTTTGACCATCCCATTGCGTGCTTCCAAGTCCAGTTCAGCATTGCATTTCTCTTATCAGAACGTCAGTAAAAGCGCTGGTGATTTATTGGCCACCCGTCAGAATGTGGTGTCCGTTGGTTTCCAAATGCAACCATTTGAGAAATGGTTCTTGGTTAGAAAATACGATTGATGAAAGATCATGCACTCCTCATAGGAATACTTTTCTTTTGTTGTGTTTCATGTCAAAATGAAATAGCAGAGATAAAAGCTGTAACGGATGATTTTAACTATCCTGTGCAGTCCATTGTTGATGCAGATTATATTTTTTCTGAGCGCGGTGAGCGTTCTACGCGATTGGAATCTCCATTGCTTGAGAGGTTTGTTCAAGATACCAGTATTATAATAGCCAACAAAGGATTTAAAATGACCTTTTATGATGCACAAGAAGGAGATGCTGTGCTAACGGCCAATACGGGAGAGTTTTGGGAAAAGTCAGGTGTCTTTAAAGCCAACGGAAATGTAAAGATGATCAACAGTGATCAAGAGTATATGTTGTCTGAATCGGTTGTCTTTTTCAGAGACAGTGATTTAATCAAGACGGATGATTGGGTAACGATACAGACCAAGACGGGGATATTGCATGGAAAGGGTTTAATCAGCAATGCTGCATTCACTGAATATCAGATATTGAAACCAACAGGCCAAATGAACATCAACAACAACATTGACTAATGGACAAATTCACACGTTTACTCATTCACTTCTGGTTGGCGGTTGCCATTGCTACTACAATCTATGCTGTTTTTAGAATCTACTTGAATGGTTTTGAAAAGGAAAGCAACAATTTGGTGATTCCAGTAATTGCTTTCGTTTGGTATTACTTTAGAAAAAAAATGTACGAGCGCATGAAGCGCAATCAAGATCAGGGATAAATGGAAGCTGTTACAGACAATTGGTTATTGTGGGTGATCATTAGCGTATTGGTTTGTGCATTCTCCAGCGGCATGGAGATGGCTTTTTTGTCCGCCAATCATTTAAAGGTTGAGTTGGATAAAAAACAGGGATTGTGGTCCGCCAATATTGTTTCTTATTTTATTAATCGTCCACAGTTGTTCCTATCGGCGATGTTGGTGGGAAACAACATAGGGTTGGTGGTATTTGGGATGACATTAGGGGACCAAATTGTATTGGGAATTGAAAATCACCTGCACGATGTAGCTCATTTTTTAGGTGAAGGAGGTTTGGTTTTGGTTCAAACAATCTTGTCCACTATCATCATTTTGGTGTTTGGAGAGTTTTTGCCCAAAATCATGGTGACGCATTCTCCTAATCGTTGGTTAAATGTTTTGGCTGTACCGCTGGTGCTTTGGTGTTTTATACTTTGGCCATTTGTCATGTTGGTGATGATGTTGGCGCATTTGATTTTGGGAAAAAAGGCCAATACAGAGAATGAGAAACGCGTATTTGGAAGGGTGGATTTGGATGATTATCTGGAAAAGGTAACAGGCCAGCAAGATCCAACCACTACCATGGATCATGAGATAGAGATTTTTCAGAATGCCTTGGATTTTTCCAAGGTTAAAGCCCGTGATTGCATGATTCCGCGAAATGAGATTGTAGCTGTTCCGTTGACGGCGAGTATGGTTGATTTAAAAAACAAATTTGTTGAGTCACAGTTGTCTAAAATATTGGTATTTAAAAACAACATTGACAATATCATTGGTTATGTCCATTCCTTTGATTTGTTGAGCCAACCCACGCGCATTCAGAATTTGATTCGTCCGGTGGCGATTATCCCGGAGGCGATGCCCGCACAAGAGATGTTGAGCATGAACATTCGGGAGAAGAAGCAAGTGTTTATTGTAGTGGATGAATTTGGCGGGACGGCAGGAATGGCTACTTTGGAAGACATTATTGAGGAAATCATTGGTGAGATTGAGGACGAGCATGATGAGGTGGATTTGGTGACCAACCCGCAGGCTGATGGTAGTTATATTTTTACGGGAAGGGACGAGATCAAGAACATCAATGACCAATATGGATTGAAGTTGGAAGAGGATGAAGAAAAGTATGATACCATTAACGGGATGATTTTACATTGCTTAGAAAATTTCCCAGTCAAAGGACAAGAAATAGTAATAGGAGATTATGTATTTAAGGTTCTTGAGATCAAAGGTCAACTGGTCGGAAAGGTGAGGGTAGTGGAGAATTAAGGCTAAGTTTGTTTCAATATTTTTTTCACTCTGTCTAAATCTTTTTTGATGCATTCTTCTTGAAAGTTTTCAATCAAGGATGGATTGAATTTTTGATAATAATCGATGGCTCTTTCCATTTGATTGTTCATCGCAAAAGCCCAACTGGCATACAGTTGAAGGGTGTTACGGTGAATGCTGGCCCAGAATCCAATGTTCCCTTGGTAGAGACTGTTGTATTCTTCCAATAGAACAACAGCATCATCATTGCGTTTGCTGTAACAGAGCGCTCGGGTAATTTCAATGATATAGAAAACGATTGATTCTCGGTAGAATTTGTTTCGCTTAAAAAAATGCAAGTCGGATTGGATGGTAGTGAATGTACTTTGTGATGGGTGATTGGCCAGGATTTGCAAAGCCCTCATTCGTGAAAAGGGTTTGATGTCTATGTTCGCTGGTGTCAGGTGCAGTTCAGCAATGTAGTGTTGGTGTTGTTCATTCCATTTTTTTGAAGAGAGGAAAGATCGGAATAGGATTACAGATTTGAGGAAAACATGGTCTTGTTGGTTAGTAAAAAGATCCTTCGTTTGCTCCAATAGATGGTCATAATTTTTCTCAGAAGTATTGTAACTCACGCAGATTTCGGATATGATTTTTCGGTGTTTAATTTTTGGAATAACTTTTAAAAAAGAATGTTCTTTGAGTTGTATTAAATAACAACCAATAGTTTGTATCCAAAAGTATTGGGCATACCCCAGTGCGCTATTTTCATACTGAGGAGAGATGATGTTGTCTAGGGAGTTATTGATAAGGAATATTTTGTCTTTTTCTTCCAAATTGGGAAAAGCAGCAGCGAGCCAGTAGTATAGTTTTTCGCTTCTCCCAAAGTCTTGAATCATTTGAGCAGCGTGCTCACGGGACCATTTTTGACGCAGCATTTGGATTATGGAGTGGCCCAGGAGATTTTCAGAGTTTTGGTTAGCGACATAGGTGAATTCATCCCAATGAGAATAGCCGCAAAATCTACTGAGGATGTTTAGGGTTTCAATGGTTGGGGTGTGGGTAGAAGGGATGAGCTTAAAGAATCTGCGGAGGGTGTTGAAGCTTATTACATCTTTGGGGTTTTGTTTGGTAATGGCATCGATAAGGTCGTGAATGTTCTTCTTTGTTTTGATGGGCGCGTCAAATGTATGCTGGACTTGAAGGGATAGCGTCTCAATGTCTTCTTCTCCAATTTGTATAGCGCGTCTAGACATGGAGCGAATTTAGTTCACGCTTTATACTTGAAGATGAAATTTTTTAGTTGGGCTTACGTGGGCCTCAAAGCTGAGGGATATGAAAATAGCTTTGGAGTATGAAGAATATTTTGATTTTGGTTTTGGGATTTTTGGGCTGTGCCGTTAATGCTCAGCTTAACATGCCGGGTATTCCTTATCAGGCCGTTGTTAGAGAAGTAGATGGCACAGCCATGTCTAATACGAATGTTGAAGTTCGATTTACATTGAGAAATTTGGATGCCTTGAATGGAGTGGTTGTATATCAGGAGCAGCATGCATTGACAACAAATAACCAGGGATTAATGCACGCCACCATTGGAGAGGGAGTTGTATTGAATGGAAATTTTCAGACAATTGATTGGTCAATATTGCCCAAGTTCTTGCAAGTAGAGTTCAGGCAAACTGGATTGGGTGAATATTTAGAGATGGGAAATCAGCAATTGATGAGTGTGCCTTATGCGATGTATTGTGAACGTGCCAATGATGTTAACAATGTTTCAACTATTGATTCAATTTCCATACAGAATAATCACCTACTCTTTTATCTGGCCAATGGGAGTATGAATGATGCCGGAACTATTGAATTGATTTTGGGGTGTACTGATGCACAAAGTTGTAATTATAATGCTCAAGCCACTATTGATAATGGTGTTTGTAAATCAGTTGGTGAAAGTTGTGATGATGGCAATCCATCAACGTTTAATGACGTTTATATCAATGATTGTGTTTGTCAAGGGTTTAACAATCTGTTAGGATGCACCAATGCCTTTGCTTGCAATTATAATAGTTTAGCCACCACCGATAATGGAAGTTGCGTTTTCATTGGTGCAATTTGTGATGATGAAGATGGTACTACAATAAATGATCGATACAATGGACAGTGCGAGTGCAATGGTGTAAATCCAAATGCTGGGATAGGAAATGCCGCTGTGTTGTTACCTGGAAATATTACTTGTCAAGATGAGAATATTTCAGTAAACGGTTGTGGCGGGTTAACCACCCTTTCCTATTTTGATCACGTTTATGATTTGGTGGAGATTGGAGGTCAATGTTGGTTTGCTGAGAATTTGGCTACTACCAAGTTCAATGATGGAACAGAGCTTTTGGTCGTTACAAGCCCTCAGCAATGGAGCACAAATACTTTACCAGGTTATGCAAATTATCAATACGTTTCCCAGAATGAGATATTTGGTATGAAGTACAATGGATTTGTAGTGCGAAGTGACAAGAATGTGTGTCCAGTAGGGTGGCACGTACCATCTGATTGTGAATGGATGTATTTAGAGGGTCAGCTTGGGATGAATGTTTTTCAGCAACAACAAACCAACAACAGAGGTTTGAATTTTGAGGGTGAAAAGCTGAAGTCAAACATTTATTGGGAGGTTTCTGGTTATTCTTACACCAACTCTTCAGGTTTTAATGCTTTGCCAGCAGGAATAATTGATATTGAACAAGGTTATGTTGGAGTTTATGTATATGGATTGTTTTGGACAAATACCCCGTTCAGTGTGGATTTGCAATGGTTTAGATTTTTATCGGCCCATGGTCAAAGTATTTTTCGAAGTGCGTTGTACACATTTGGGCAAATCAGCAACGGAATGTCCATTCGTTGTTTAAAGGATTAGTATGAAAGTGGTCGAATTGTACTATCTGATTCAATGAAAAATAAAATTTAAGAACTTGTTTATGCTTCAAATAAATTTCATGAAATCCTTCATCAATGCTTTGAGAAGTCGCGGTTGGGTATTACAAAAGATACGTGGATATGGAGATCTTAGTATTTCGATCTTAGAGCGAATCAATAAAAAATTGTTGATTGTAGAGTCAATAAATGTTGACATGATTGGGTCTAAACAACCTCAGGTGGAAGCTTTTTTTCTTCGATTAATTGATATTTTAAAAAATTGCAAAGCCAATGAGATTATTTTTCAAGGTGGAGGAGAAATTGAAATTCCTTATTTTTTTATTTCCTTTTGTAAGGAGCATGACATTGAAATTAAGATACTGACGGTGGATACAATTCACGAAATAAATAATTATTGAATTATGAGGGTAAATGAGTTTTTTGCATTAAAGGCGGTTCAAGGAAATCAAAATGATTTTTTTAGAAAGAAGTTTGGTCAATGTGGTCCTGGAAGTTTTGCAAAGCCTGGAGTCTATATGTGGGGTTTTTATTTGGGAGATAATCCTAATTGCATCCCTCAAAAGGCGGATGAGATTGTACTTTACTACATAGGAAAGCATCAGACAAATGTTATAAATCGAATGACTGAAGAGATTACTCAGTTTATTGTTGGAGGTTTTGGTACAATTGTAAGTCACCAATGGCTAATGAACAATCCCTTTAGTTCCAATTTATACAGTAAACAACAGTCTGTACAATGCGGTCAGTTGGGTAATGATGTTATTTATAAAAATTATGGTTTGCATGTTCTTCATGATTTTTATTATAATCGTACAATTCGAAAAACTGTAGATTGGATGTTTGAGAGATTGATATTTACATGGATCGATGTTGATGAAGACAATGTGAATTTTGGCGAAGATTTAAAGAATTTAGAAAAAGAACTTCATAGTATTGCGGGTAGAAATACTTTTGGTTTGGGGCCACAACCTACAAGTAATTTTTGTGACACTAATAATAAATTTACAACGCCTATTTTTCACAAAATTAATTGGGATAATAATACCGTATTGAAATCTTGGTTTGAAGAGGTGAATAGGAGATTAAATGTGAGTCATTCCAAATAATCAAATACCTTTTTATCGACACATTAATCATTTTCAGTTTTGGATACCTTAAATCTTTGAGATTAAACTGTTTGTTTGCTTGTCACTAGAATTTTTGGTATAAATTTTTTCGGTGATGTTGATGGGTGTCCCCCACCCCCAAAATCACTATCTTCGAAACATGAAATCGGTGCTGGTGACGGGGTACAGTGGGCAGCTGGGCAGAGCCTTTGCTGAGGTGCTGGCTGCCAACAATTGGGAAGGGCAGGTGGCTACCCCAGGTCGTGATGAACTTGATTGGAGCAATGCCGAAAGTATCGAGAAGTATTTTTCATCCCATTCATTTGATATCATTTTCCATGCTGCTGCTTATACCAACGTGGAGCTAGCAGAGGAGCAAGAAGACCAAGCCACTTTCATCAACGCCACTAGCCTCATCACCTTGTCGCAATCCATCGATACCCAGAAAACGTGGCTCATCTATTTCTCAACTGACTACGTGTTTGACGGGAGCAAGGCTGCTCCTTATTCTGAAAATGATGTTCCTGCCCCACTTAACGCTTATGGCCGTTCTAAGTTGGCGGCAGAAGGTATAGTTCAGCGACTTTTCCCCATCCATACCATCTTCAGAGTTTCATGGCTGTATGGCTCAAGAGGAAAAAACTTCCTACTTACCATATTGTCTTTGGCTACAACCCGAAAAGATTTGCAAATTGTCAATGACCAACTCGGTAGCCCAACGTTCGTGGACGATTTGGCCAAAGATATTTATACAGCCATGGATTTGTCTTTGCAAAGCAAATGCAATTTGAACGGTATCTTGCACTACAGCCCAGCAGGTATTTGCAGCTGGTATGATTTTGCGCAGCAAATTTTTCAATTTGCTGTGATTCCTATTAACTTGTCTCCCGTTAGCAGTGATGCTTTTCCTCAAAAGGCCAAGCGACCTTCCTATTCCAAATTGGATAGTTCACTTTTCCAATCCAGAACAGGTATTGTCCCCGCTTCTTGGAGGGATCAATTGCAACACTGTTTTCAAAAAATGAAAGACGCACAATGAATGCATTAGAGAGAGCAGCCACGTGGTTGGTAGATGCGGTAGATGAGTCTACCCAAAATGAAGTGAAAGCTTTGATGGCTGAGAATGGCCCTGCCTTGCAAGAGGCTTTTTACCAAGATTTAGAATTTGGAACAGGCGGACTGAGAGGTGTAATGGGTATTGGTGCGATGCGCATCAACCGTTATACCATCGGTGCCGCTACCCAAGGATTGGCCAATTATATTCGCCAGCAAGTCAATGGACCTGCTAAAGTGGCCATTGCTTACGACAGCAGAAACCAATCAGATACTTTAGCCAAAACAGCTGCCGATGTCTTAACAGGAAATGGATTGGAGGTGTATTTGTTTGAATCATTGCGTCCTACTCCTGTTTTATCCTTTGCTGTTCGACAATTGCAATGCCAGGCGGGAATTGTTATCACGGCTTCTCACAATCCCCCTGAATACAATGGATACAAGGTGTATTGGCAGGATGGAGCACAGGTTGTGCCTCCGCATGACAAAGGAATCATTCAATGTGTGCGCGGTGTCTCCTCTTTTAATGATGTTGTCTTTAAAGGCAACGATGATTTGTTGCATATTTTGGATGCATCATGGGATGAGAATTATTTGAACACCGTGTTGCCTTTGGTTGAGAATTCGGAATCAATTGGAAAGGTTGCGGATACGCCCATTGTATTTACTTCTATTCATGGTACTGGAATTACCATGGTGCCACCACTGCTGAAGCGCATGGGTTTTAAAAATGTCCAAGTAGTGGAAGAGCAAGCAAAACCGGATGGAAATTTTCCTACCGTTAAATCACCCAATCCAGAAGAGAGAGAGGCATTGGCTATGGCCATTGCATTGGCTGAAAAGACCAATGCGGCTTGGGTTTTGGGAACAGATCCTGATGCGGATCGTGTCGGGTTGTGTGTCAGAGACCATACAGGACAAATGGCTTTGCTCAATGGCAATCAGACCGGAGCATTATTGGCTTATCATCAATTGAAACAAAAAGGAAAAATGCACCCTTCGGGATTGCCATATTTTACTGCACGTACCATCGTTACCTCAACATTGATAGAGGATATTGCCACTTCTTTTGGAGTCCCGTGCTATTCCACCTTAACAGGATTCAAATACATCGCTGCAGTGATAAGAGAGCGTGAGGGGAAAGAGAAGTTTTTGGTAGGCGGAGAGGAGAGTTACGGTTATCTCATTGGCGATGATGTGCGGGACAAGGATGCGGTAATCAGCGCCGCTGCGCTGAGCGAGGCTGGTGCGCACGCATTGGCCAATGGAAGTAGCCTATGGGAAATGTTGATGGGGATTTATACTCAATACGGTTTGTACCATGAAGAGTTGGTATCCATCACCCTCAAGGGATTGGATGGAGTGCAACAGATCAAATCCATGATGAGTGGCTTTAGAGAGCAAGCTCCAAAAGCATTGGGAGGCAAAGCTGTTATAGAGTTGCGCGATTTTTATTTGCAAAGAGCCACGTTGTCAAATGGGACAACTTATGATTTGGGTCAGCCACAATCAGATGTCTTGCAATTTATCTTAGAGGATGGGTCAACCATCTCTGCTCGACCCAGCGGAACAGAGCCCAAGATTAAATTTTACTTTAGCATGAAGTCACCTTTTCAAGGAAAAGATACTTATTATCAGCAAGTGGATGAGATGAAGCAACGCATGAAGGTGATTGAACAAGAACTCATCGGTAACAACTAAGACTTATATTTGAACATGAAACGAATTACAGGGGCTTTACTGTTGTTGTGCTCTTTGACAACATGGGCGCAAGAACAACCCAAGCAAGGAATTCTCAGGGGGAATTTTCAATTCATCGCTCAGCAGTACAGTGCGGACAGTTTGATCAATGCTACCGTGCCACCATCCAAGGCTGCCCTCAATGGTTTTGGTAATTTCACCTATACCTATGGAAATGTCACTGCCGGTTGGCGTTTGGAGACCTATCAGAACGCGTTGCAAGGCTACAGTGCCCAGAACCGTTACAAAGGAACTGGTATCGGAAATCGCTACTTGACCTATGCTGATTCCAGTTTTGAGATTACCGTTGGAAATTTCTATGAGCAATTTGGAAATGGTTTAACCTTGCGCACTTATTGGGAACCCAATTTGGGAATCGACAATGCCATGGACGGCGCACGTGTTGTCTTGCGTCCTGCAAAAGGTGTTGCATTGAAAGGTGTTTTTGGTCGTCAACGTTTGGATTTTGACAATCAGATTATTCATGCAGAAGGAATAGTGCGCGGTGTGGATGGTGAAATTGCAATCAATGATTTGATTAAAAATTGGAGTGGAGCCAAAACCAGGGTAACCATTGGTGGGAATTTTGTAAGTCGCTACCAACAAGGTGGAAGCCGGTTTGTAGATAGTTTGGTGTTCACCATTCCAGACAACGTCGCTATGTATAGCGGTAGACTTATGTTACAACGCGGAGGTTGGATGATTTCTGGTGAGTATGCCCGTAAAATCAATGATCCCAGTGCTGATAATGGATACATTTACAAGGAGGGTCAAGGGATATTCTTGAACTCTTCCTTCAGTAAAAAAGGAATGGGATTTAATTTGATGGCCAAGAGCATCGATAATTTGAGTTTCAGAGGAGATAGGAATTTGAAGTTGTTTGATGTGCCTTTGAACTATACCCCTGCCATTACCAAGCAGCATACTTATAATCTTGCATCAACACTGTATCCTTATGCTACGCCATTAACCGGTGAAGCGAGTTTTATGTTGGAGGCATTTTATACGGTTCCCAAGGGATCTAAATTAGGAGGAAAATATGGAACCCAAATCACCGCAAGTTATGCGGCAGCCAATTGTTTGGATACTACTGGTCTGAACGGTTTGCAAGCTTTTACTGAGTCTTACCAGGTAAACTCATTGGGTTTTGGAAAGACCAAATATGTGAGGGATTTTAATATTGAATTCAAACGCAAATTGACCAAAGAGTTTCAAGCTACCTATACTTTTTACTACATGGAATTCAATACCAAGGTTACACCGGTAACAAGTGATTTCAAAGGTTTGTTGTTTGCCAATATTCAGGTGTTGGAGTTGGGGTACAAGATTTCTAAAAAGGACAATATTCGTATTGAGTTGCAGGAATTGCACACCAAACAGGACAAGGGCAATTGGGAGACCATTGTTGTGGAGTATACCAGAAGTCCTCATTGGACTTTGGGCGTTGTCAATCAATACAACAGCGGAAATCCAGTTGAGACCAAGAAAATCAATTATCTATTTGGAACAGTAGGTTATATCAATGGCCCACATCGGGTAACATTGGGTTATGGAAAACGACGTGAAGGGGTGTTTTGCATCGGTGGAGTTTGCCGAGCGGTACCAGCTACCAATGGTTTCGAAATCAGTATTACCAGTAGTTTTTAATCATGAAAAAGATTCTTAGTTTTTTTGTTTTATCTGCGATGGTTTGGTCCTCTTGTGATAAGATTGAATCACCAGTGAATGCGGTGAAGTACCGTTACAAGGACGAAGTGTATGGACCAGCTCCAACGTTTGTTTTTGCGGACAATATTCAAAAGAATGTTCTTTTGGAAGAATTCACGGGGCACAAGTGTGGCTTTTGTCCTGCAGCAACCGCATTGGTCAATCAGCTAGACTCAGTATTGGGTGAGCGTTTGGTAACGGTGGCTATCCACGCTGGAACTTTGGCAGAGACCAAAGCAGCTCCGTATGAAGCGGACTACAATACGTTGCCAGGCAATTTGTATTGGGCGCAATTGCAGGGTGGATTCAATCCATGTGGACGCATCGATCGCAATGGAAGCTTGAGCACCTTTCATTATTTGGATCCAGGAAATCCAGGTGCATGGCAAGGGTTGATTCAAGATGCCAAGAACGAGACGGCTAAAGCTGCTGTGCAAATTCAAGCGGAGTTTGTATCAGAAGACAATGTAATCAATATCCATACTGCATCTCAGTTCAATGAAACCATGTCAGGCAATTATGCTTTGACTGTTTTGTTGGTGGAGTCGCATATCATTAGTGCTCAATTGGATTACAATGCCAGTCCATCAGATATTTTGGACTATGAGCACAAGCATCTTTTGCGTGACGCAGTCACCCAACCAATGGGAAATGATTTGGTCAGTAACCCTGAAGCAGGGGCGATGATTACCAAGAGCTACACCTATCCTTTGAAGGCCGGTTGGCAAGGCAACCACATGACTGTTGTGGCCTTTGTTACCGATAAATCAACACAAGAAGTAGTCAATGCAGCAGAGTTTGAATTGCAATAAGTGGTTGTTGGCGATTCTATTTGCGCTAGGAGGTCTTCTTTCCAAAGCACAAGAATCATCAACCAAGCGATTTGATTTGGGTTATTTCATTGGTCCGTCATCTTCTCAAATGAGTGGTGATGGTTTGGGCGGTTTTGACAAATTTGGTGGTACTGCCGGGTTGTCTTTAAGGGCAAATATTTCTGATAGAAGTGATGTGCTTTTGGGTATGGGTTTTATCTCCAAGGGAAGCCGTGCACCACTGGATACTTTGACCAGAAACGTTTTTGCCTATCGATTGAATTACATTCAGATTCCTGTGACATGGCAAATTCATTGGAATGAGAAAATCAATATTCATTTGAGTCCGTATGCTGCTTTTTTGGTCCACCAATCCGTGATGGCCAATAAGGAATCCTATACTTTGACTGAGTATGGCGGCCAGCCTGCATTCAACGATTGGGATTTCGGAATCAATGCTGGGATTGGTTTTGTATTTACAGACAACACTTCAATCGTTTTTGAATTCGGTCAAAGTGTCGTTCCTATTAGACCCAATCCTTCTCCAACCAATCAATTCAGCTATTACGAAAGAGGCAATTACAATAGCACGGTATTGCTGATGTTATTGCATTATTTCTGATTCGTCCATTCTTTGGGCCAGTCCACTTTTTCTGTTGCTGATTTTTGATAAGATTGCCAAGGCCCTTCCCAGATGAGTTTATTCTCGCCCATCCAAGCATCAATTTCATTCCGCAAGTTATGGATGGCCACTTTGGCATTTTCTCCTGGCATAGCAGACTCTGTGCTCAACAAAGCATAAGGTGTCCACCAATGACCACTGATGACTTTGCTATCATCTTGAATTCCTTTCAATCCTTCTTTGAGGAATACTTTCAGCATTTGCTTTTCCCATGATTTATCCAAGGAATCTTTTAAGGATTTCATTGGTTTTAGTGTGCTATCTTCTTGGTACTTCATGGCATCCAGTGTCCATTGCGCAAGGGTTTTGGCCTCATTGATTTTTTCCAATTCATCCCCAAGTTTGATCATTTCTTTCTTCCATTCTTCATAGAGATTTTTTTGCACTTGATAATGATCTGGATTGAAAGTCATTCTTGGGTCGTAGTCAATGCTCCAGAGAATACTGTCCTTTTCTTTTCCCCATTCTACAACAGCCCAATATTCACCGGGCTCCACTTTAAAACCTCCGCCTGGGGTTTCTTTTGCTTTTTCTCTTTTGTTTCTGCTTGGATAAGCAAATCCGTTGCTATCAAAGCCCCAGTCGATTACGGTTAAGAAAGAGTCAGGTGCTTGTTCCCAGTTTCTAATGATTTCTTTGGTTCCTCCATTGCTTCTGTGAATGGTTACTTTTAACTTCTGTTCTTTGTTTTTTTCATTTTGTTTTATATGACAATACATTTTTGCAGAAGACGATTTGTTTTCGCCGCTGAAGTACATATCAGCTGGGAATCTTTGACCGTTGTGGCGTTTGTATTGTGCTTGATAGATAGGATTAACGGTATTGTAAACGCTTAAAGAATCTTTGATTTGTTTGCCATTGGCTATCCAATCCCTGAGGGGGTTGATATCATCCAATATGTAGATTGCCCTTCCAAAAGTTCCAATGATCAAATCACCTTGGTCAGGATGAATTTTTAAATCTTGGGTTGCAACTGATGGATAGTTGTGTTTCCATTTTTCCCATGTTGCTCCGCGGTCTAAAGAAACAAACATCCCGTGCTCTGTTCCGCAAAACACCAATTCTGGTTGGATATGATCCTGTGCTACGCTCAAGCAATGCCCTGTCATGTTGGCTTTTTCTACAACATTTTCCCATTTCTTTCCACCATCAGTGGAGTGGAATAAGTAAGGCTTCCAATCGTTCCGGCGGTAATGATTGGCTACTACCCAAATTTCTTTGGGATCGTTTTGAGACAGCACAATTTGAGGAATCCAAGCGCCCTTTGGCAGCCCCTTGATGTTGGTTGTAATGTTTTTCCAAGTTTTTCCGTGGTCAGTGGTCATGGATATTTGACCGTCATCTGTCCCGACCCAAATTTCGCCTGCATTGAAAATACTGGGCTCAATCGTTAATATGGTACAATAGTTTTCTGCAGAGGTGGCATCTGTTGTTAATCCTCCGCTGCGATAAGCATGCTGCTTGGTGGTGTCGTTGGTGGTTAAATCGGGAGAGATGATTTCCCAACTCTGTCCGTTGTTTGTACTATAATGCAAATACTGAGATCCGATGTAAATGCCATTTTCAATGAAAGGGTCGTTGCTGATTCCGGTATTCCAATGAAAACGCAAAGGCTTTCCTTCTGGGTGCACAGGTTGAACAAAATGTTCTTCACCTGTTGTAGCATTTACTCGACCCATGTTTCCACCTTGTGACAAAACATAAACATAGTTTTCATCTGATGGGTCAGGCACGGCATCAAATCCATCTCCAAAATACAGTTCTTGCCAATCACTGTCTAGGATGCCATTGGAGTGCCATTCATAGCCTGGTCCTTTCCAAGTTCCGTTGTCTTGTAGACCACCATACACATTGTAAGGGGTTTGATGATCGTAATGAATATGATAAAATTGGCCGAGTGGAAGATTGGGGATGAAGTCCCAATTTTTTCCTCCGTCTCTGCTGACGTTGAGACCTCCGTCATTGCCTTCCCACATTTCCAGCGTATTGTTGGGGTTCCACCAAAAAGCGTGGTGGTCGGGATGAACTCCCCAATAAGGCAGCATGGTACTCCATGTTTTCCCACCGTCAATGCTCTCAGAAACGGTGCTGTGCAGGTAAATGAGGTGATTGGGATTGGAGGGGTCTACATAAAATTCGGAGTAATAGAATGGTCTATCCTCTACACCTTTATCGGTGACCAACGACCAATGGTGCCCGCCATCTGTGCTTTTGTATAATCCTGTTTTTTCACTCTCAATCATCGCATACACAATGCGCGAATCAGATGGGGCAATGGCCAATCCGATGCGACCCAATTTTCCCTTGGGCAATCCGTCTTTATCTGTCAATTTTTTCCAGTCTTGACCACCATTGACGGTGATGTATAGGCCTGAACCTTTTCCTCCAGAGTTGAATTGCCAGGGTTGTCTTTGGTATTGCCACATGGCGGCTAGTAATTTTTGGTCATTGCGGGGATCCATCACCAAATCAGCGCATCCAGTAGAATCGTTGACATAAAGAATTTTTTTCCAAGACTTATTTTGGTTGTTGTAATAAAAAACACCACGATCAACATTCGGTCCCCACGCAGATCCCAAAGCTGCAGCATAAACATTGTCGGATTGGTCAATGCAAATCCGGTGAATGGTTTTGGTTTCCTCCAATCCCATGCATTGCCAGCTGTTTCCTCTGTCTAGAGAACGATAGATTCCTCTTCCACTGGTTTGCGAGTTGCGCGGATTGCCTTCTCCAGTTCCTACCCAAACAACATCGGGATGAGAGGGTGAAATTTTGATAGAACCAATGCCCAGAACTGCTTCTTTATCGAAAATGGGTTCCCACGTAGCACCGCCACTCTCACTTTTCCAAACACCTCCTGAGGCTGCTCCGATGTAATATGTGTTAGCATGGGTGTCTACATCAATCGCTGTGACACGACCGCTGGTCGTTGCAGGACCAATAGAGCGCATGCTCATACCTTTGAACATTTCCAATTGTCCCCATGAGGTGATAGAAATCACCATAAGAAATCCAACAAAAATTTTTCTCATGTGTTAAAAATACGCATATCTTGCCCGAACATTGTTAAAATGAAAGTCAGCATCATCACCATTTCCTTCAATAGTGGCAAAACCATTGAGGCCACCATTCGAAGTGTATTGGCCCAAGAGGATGCCGATATTGAGTACATCATCATTGACGGTGGTTCAAAAGATAACACATTGCAGATTGTCGACAAGTACAAGCACAGAATAGCACATGTTGTTTCTGAAAAAGACAACGGCATATATGACGCAATGAACAAGGGAGTGTCTTTGGCTACCGGCGAGTTGATTGGTATTTTAAATAGTGACGA
The DNA here is from genome assembly GCA_947504275.1 of Flavobacteriales bacterium. GTDB lineage: Bacteria > Bacteroidota > Bacteroidia > Flavobacteriales_D > Sanyastnellaceae > CAMCTV01. The sequence continues at coordinate 12,128 of CANNHA010000003.1, read as the reverse complement.
TACTTATGCTTATCCAACCGTCATTGCCGATATAGTTCAGACACTGGGTGATGCAGATGCTGTTTATGCTGATTTGCAATATGTCAACGCTGAAACTGGAAAGGTAGTTCGTCACTGGAAGTCAGGATTGTATCGAAGCGGTGATTTTTTAAAGGGTTGGATGCCCCCTCATCCTACTTTTTTCTTGCGCAAGAAATACTATGATCAGCACGGATTGTATCTCATAGATCAAGGAACCGCTGCCGATTATGAGCTCATGTTGCGCATGATTCATAAGCATGGAATTACGTTGTCTTATTTGCCAAAGGTAATTACACAAATGAAAACAGGTGGCGCATCCAACGTCACTTGGAATCAGCGCTGGAAGGCCAATCAACAAGATCGTTTGTCATGGAAGATCAATGGTCTTCAACCAAAGTGGTTTACGCTATTGCTCAAGCCATTGCGTAAGTTGATGCAATTTAGCCTAGTTCCAAATCGTTAGATTTCTTCTTCAATCACACTAATTACTATTTCGCCCCTACGGGGCTTTTTTGGCTGTGGATATTCGTGCTATTAGTATTTCGCCCCTACGGGGCTTTCATTTATTGTTTTGGGATTTTTATACATTTGTATTTTAAGTAAAAAAATACTTTTAGAGTTCATATAGCATTTTAGGATTGCATTGGTAATGGTTCTACAGCAGAGATTCGTGATTAATCGAAATGAAGAAGTTGATATCGAGATTAGCAATTCGAGAATTTGCACATAGCCCCGTAGGGGCGTTATATAAATAGCTGAGAGAGTTAATAAAGGAAAAAAGCCCCGTAGGGGCGACATATTATAGGAAACGAATAATAAAGCAACCAAAGCCCCGTAGGGGCGACATATTAATAGGGGCGACATATTAATAGATAAAATAAATTGATGGCAAATACATATACCCAGATTTATATTCATGTTGTGTTTTCAGTGAAAGGAAGACAAAGCCTAATTCAAAAAAATTGGAAAGATGAATTGTACATGTATATTTCAGGAATAGCTCGGGGTAAGGAACAAAAGGTTTATGCCATTGGGGGAGTAGCGGACCATATTCATATTTTATTTAGTATCAAACCAAATATTGCTTTATCAGATTTGGTGAGAGAGGTTAAGTCCAATTCTTCAAAATGGATCAACGAGAAGAGGTTGGTCATGGGCAGATTTGAATGGCAGGAGGGTTTTGGAGCTTTCTCTTGTTCTCATTCTCAATTGAATGATGTTATTGCATATATGAATAATCAAGAAGAACATCACGCTACAAAAACCTTCAGAAATGAGTTCATCGAGTTACTGCAAAAATTGGATATTGATTTTAATGACAAATATCTGTTCAAGGAAATTGAATAATGTTACTCCTTTGGAGCTATTAATAGAGAGGGCCAACATAGCATTATTCCTTGCCAAAAATATACATCCAATAAGATTCCTCTTGTACTGAGCTTTCAGACCGAATTGAATTCGTTTACCAAAACTGAAAAATAAGGAGGTCAATCTATCCAGAGAGTTTGCTCTGGATAGATTGTTTGGTTATAATGAAATCTTAACCCCTACCCACACCATTCTTCCCGCTTGCGGATAATAAAATCTTTCGTCAATGCGCTGACCAACGATGTAAGCATAAGTGTAACCATTGCTAACGTAAGAGGTGTTGAGCAAATTATTTAGCGTCAAGGTTGTTTGTACCTCATGGCGTCCTTTGCTTTTGGTGTATTGCAATGTCAAGTCCTGCACTTGATACGCAGACAGTGTTCTGTTCATGTCTCCTGTATTGTCCAAGTGCTGTTGCCCAACATATTTCCATTGCCAAAGAATTTCAAGGTGATTCACGATGTTGTATTGAAGTACAATACTTGAAATGCTGTTTGGTGAGAAAGATATGGGTGTGTTTTGATGCGCTATGTTAATCACATCAAAACCGTTGGTGTAGTCATAGATGATTTCGTCAAAGGCTTTGATTCGGTGATCCGATAACGTAAGGTTGGCGTATATTCTAAGATTTCGGTTGAACAGCGTGACGTCTTTTGTTGCCTCTATCTCAATACCCCTTCTGAAGCTGGACGCTATATTGGTTCTTAGGGGGGCACCAACATCATTGACAGCTCCTGTTAATACCAATTGGTCTTTGTATTGCATCCGGAATAAATTGACATTGAATTGGGTTAATTTAAGTTGAGGTTTATTGCTATTGGGTTGAATTCCCTTTTGGTCAAAATCCAGTTGACTATTGACATCCAAACGTCTCCATGTCCAAGATAGTTCATTATCAAGCATGCACTCTGCCTTTGGTTTGTAATCATTATCGATGTAATCATTGCGGTTTGGTTCTTTCCCTATCCAAGCAACCAATGCACTGATTTGATGTTTTCTATTGATTCGATAACTTCCTCCCAATTTGGGGTTAAAGAAAATGAGCTCATCATTCACGTTATAACTGACTAAGTCATTGTTGATTCCTGTTGTATTATAGTTCACCCTTCTCAATTGTAAATCTGCAAAGCCATTCCATTTGTCTCTTTGGTGGGTGTATTGCACGTATCCCATTTGATCAGATTTTTGAGAATTGCCTTGATAGTATGGTGATGAGAAATCATAGTTGGGCATAGGTTGGATATCAATTACCTCCCCAAAATGTTTCCCAATGTATTGCATCATATAAGTTCCAATGTGCAGGGTGTTGAACTCATTCAAGAAAAGGCTTAATCTGGATGATGCTCCCAAAAGATTGTTGTCTAGCCATCTTCTTCTGACGATATCAGCATAGTCTACTAGCGTTCCATCTTGTCCAGTATTGATGAATCCAGGTAGATTATAATTGGCCAAGGCAGTACCATTTTTTTTCTCCTCAAAATAGCCTGCACCGCGAGTGTGAAAGATATTGGTGTGCCATTTCAATTTTGCATTGTGGTACAACACATGAAACTGCTGATGGTGTTGCTGGTATTGATCCACCTGATTTGGGTGCGTATAGTAATTGTATGTGCGCCCTGACTCTAGTAGGTTAGTAGTCTCAGCTTCTGTCAAACCATTGCGTGCGGCAAAGTTCATCATGTCTGTTGTGTTTCCGTACAACCTTTCATGAGGTGTTCCATACCAAGATTGATAAGTTCTTTCATTTCCACCAAACGCGGTGAGCAAGAACTTCCATTGTTGCGTGTTTTTTTGAAGGTCAAATTGGTATCCGTTCATTTTTGCGGAAGCACGATCAATGTATCCGTCGCTGTTGATTTGTGACAATCGGGCATTCAAGAAAATTCCTTTGGGTAAGGCAATGCGGTCAAATTGCAGTGTTTTGCGCAAACTGTTGAAGCTTCCCCATTGCATTCCGTAAGATATTCGGTGGGGAAGGTTAAGGTTTTGATCTATGGTGTTGATGTGGATGGACCCTCCAAAAGCTCCTGGACCTGCAGTGCTGGGCCCTGCACCGCGTTGGATTTGAATCTCACTGGTGCTTGAAGCCAAATCAGGAAGGTTAACCCAAAAGACTTGTTGGCTTTCTGCATCATTCAATGGAATATTGTTGATGGTAACATTGATGCGTGAGGGATCACTTCCTCTGATCCAAAGTCCGGTGTAACCCACGCCTGTTCCTGCGTCACTTGTGGATACCAATGAAGGCGTGAAGCGCAACAAATACGGAATGTCTTGTGCGGTATTCAATTTGGCCAGATCTTTTGAGGTAAGATTGGTATGCGCAACGGGTGATTTTTGATCTACAAAAACGGGTGAGTCTCTGATGATCAGCGGATTGGTGATTTGTTGCAATGGAATCGAGTCTGTCCCTACCTGAGGATGAGCAGTGTAAAGACCAGAACTTGGGATAATCGGTTGTTTTGGAATGGAGTCTTTAGCAACCCTTTGAGGCTTTGTAGGTTCAATTTTTTGGGAGTAGCCCAAAAATCCTGTCGTCACCGAGCAAACGACCAAGATTAAAATTTTTTTCATTTGTCTTAAAATACAAAGCATTGGTCATGACAATGCAATTTACTTTGTTTCCCTTGGCAGCATGACCTGCCCAGGTTCCCTTGTTTGAAAACAAGAAGGGTATAATCTCAGACGAAAACAAGTTCTCGTCACCCCTTTGGACGCAGCGAATATAATAACATCATTGAAAAACAAAAATCTTCCCTTCATACCTTTGCACGATGAAAATTCATTACTCCATTGATACCCTACCTCCTCATGTCAAGACATGGGTAACCATGGGGACCTTTGATGGTTTGCATTTGGGGCACCGTTCTATCCTTTTGAACATGCAACAAAAGGCGCAAGAGCATCATGCTCAAACGGTGGTATTGAGTTTTGATCCCCATCCCAAGAAAGTATTATTCCCAGATAGTGAACCATTGCCTCAGATTCAAAGTTTGGAGGAGAAGGCTCAGGTTTTGGAAGAGTGGGGAATAGATCATCTTGTATTGCTTCCTTTTACATTGGAGTTGGCACAATTATCCGCCACTGATTTTGTAAGAAACATCATCGTAAACGGATTGCACGCCGCAGGAGTGTACATGGGGTATGATCATCGTTTTGGTAAGAACAGAATCGGTGATATACACTTGATGGCGCAATTGGGTGAAGTTCATGGTTTTGAGGTAAAGCAAATAGAGGCCTTTGCTCCGGATGGAGTCCCAGTGAGCTCAACCAAGATTCGTCAAGCTTTATTGAACGGTGAAATTGTAAATGCCAACAGAATGTTGGGGCGGCCTTTTCAACTTAAGGGTGAAGTAATCAAAGGGCAACAGTTGGGAAGCAAAATAGGATTTCCCACAGCCAACATAACGGTTCAAGGATTGGATAAGTTGATTCCCAAGTGGGGAGTTTATGCAGCAGTATTGAATTGGAGTAATACGCAATATGCGGTGGCATTGAACGTTGGATATCGGCCAACGGTAAGCAGTACAATCCAATTGCACGTTGAGGCACACATTTTGGATTTCGATCAAGATATTTACGGGAAATGCATTACCTTAGAATTGCACCAACGGTTAAGGGATGAAAAGAAGATGAATGGTTTGGAAGATTTGGTTGCGCAAATAACAAAAGATGTCCAATGGGTAAAAGATTGGTATGCCTCTTCTTTCTGATTGTAGTTGTTGTTAAGTATAACGCTCAATGTTTGCCTGCGGAGCAGCTGGATACCTGCCGAATTTTCAGGTCAATTGCCGCCATTCAAGGACATGAACAGGAAGTTTACCGCATTGATTTGAGTAAAAAGAAATTGAAGTCCATTCCTTTGGAAGTATTCAATTGTCCGCATCTTCAGGAATTGAGAATGAATAAAAATGATATTCGAACTATTCCTGATGAAATCAGAAATTGTACTGAATTACAAAGGATAGAAATGCAGTTCAATCGCATTGATAGTTTGCCCATTGCATTATTTACCTTGTTGCATTTGAAAAAATTGGATTTGGGTTACAATGATATATTTACGATTCCTGATGCCATTGGAGATTTACAAGAGTTAGAGATATTGGCCATGTGGGATAATCCCATAGGAATTTACAGCCATGAATTGTTGCGATTGAACAACCTTAAACATTTGGATTTTCTCAATAATCCTATCAACGAGACTGTTCAACGTGCCCTTCAGGAGGGTCTTCCCAATTGTCAAATGCATTTTTCTTTCCCTTGTCAATGTGAAGTGGGTTGGTGATGAATTACCTTTGAGGAATGAAATACCAACAACTTTCCGCTTCGTTTTATACTGGTGCCCGATCCAGGGTTAGCGCCCAAATGCCACAAGGATGTGCAGCTGTATTTTTTAGCAATGACATTTATCCAACAAGCGCTGATGGCACATTGCCTTTTAAGCAGGCTTCTGATATTTTTTATTTGACTGGCGTCGATCAGGAGGAAACCATTTTGGTTTTGTTTCCTTCATCTGCACAATCTGGAATGCGTGAAATTTTGTTTGTCCGAGAAACCAATGAGCACATTGCGGTGTGGGAAGGGGCCAAGTTGACCAAGGATCAAGCCAGAGCGCAAACGGGAGTGCAGAATATTCAATGGACGAGTGATTTTGAAAAGGTTATGCGTATCATCATGAACGAGGCTGAAGTAATGGGTTTAAATGACAACGCGCATACTCGAGCTACCATTGAGGTGGAAACGCGCGAAGCCAGGTGGAATAAGAAGATGCGTCAAGATTACCCCAATCATGGTGTGTACCGCATGGCTCCCATTATGCACCACGTGCGAGCGATAAAAGCGGATGAAGAGATTGATCAGTTGAAGCGTGCCATCAACTTGACCAGACAGGGTTTTGAGCGGGTGATGAAGATGGTTAAGCCAGGAGTGTTGGAGTACGAATTGGAGGCGGAGTATTTGCATGAATTTGTGAAAAATGGCTCAAGAGGTTTTGCCTATACACCTATCATCGCATCAGGGGCCAATGCTTGTGTTTTGCATTACATCGCCAATGATTTGCCATGCAAAGACGGCGATTTGTTGCTGATGGATGTGGGTGCTGAGTATGGCAATTACAATGCGGACATGACGCGTTGTATTCCTGTAAATGGTAAGTTTTCACCACGTCAAAAAGATGTGTACAATGCTGTATTGCGCGTGATGGAAGGTGCCAAGCAGTTGCTTCGTCCAGGCGTTATGATGGCTGATTATCATACAGAGGTTGGGAAATTGATGACGGTGGAGTTGGTCGGATTAGGATTGTTGACAACTGAAGAGTCTCAGCAACCACAGGCGTACAAAAAATATTTCATGCATGGTACCAGTCATTTCTTGGGATTGGACGTCCATGATGTTGGCGATTGGAATATTCCTATTGAGGCCGGCAACGTATTTACCGTTGAGCCAGGTATTTATATCCCTGAGGAGTCTTTGGGTATTAGAATAGAGAACAACATTGTGATCACCAATGGTGAGCCCTTGGATTTGTTTGCCGATTTTCCTACAACTGTAGAAGAAATTGAGGCGATGATGTCAAATTGACATTTTACGTTGTAAATACATTACAATCAGCCTTCGGTTCTTGGTCTGATAAACCGAAAGTTCATGTATCATCCTATTTCCATTTCCGATAAGGGAATCAGAGGCGAGTTTTGTCCTTATTGCAAAGCACCAACAGTTCGGGTATCGCCGGATTCTATTTCATCTTACATTCCATTGCATCCTCAGGATACGGTATTCCAATGTGTCTTTCACCCACAGCATTTTATCGCTTGGAGTAGTGACGATATCCATCAACAAGGAACTATCGCAGATCCCTATTTAAGGGCATGTCGATACTTGGTCAGCTCTGAGATTAGGAACATTGTTTCTTTATTTCCTGAAAGCATATTCGCCAAGGAATGCATTGTACGGTATATCAATTACAAGTTGCAGAACGGAACTTCTGATTACTTGAATGTACAGCTATTGGACGAACGGGATTGTTTTAAAATACTACAAGTTATTCGATCTGCAGAATGGAGTAAGTTAATTCCAATCGATTACAATGAAACTTTTGCCACGCGTATTGGACCTGCAAATATCCTCTTCCGAGAAATCTTTTCACTCAAGGATTTTATCGAGCATCATGTTTTTCTTGAGATTTATAAGGTATTGGAGATTGAGATGGCGTTGGATGTTTTTGTTGATCGAACTTTTGAGTTGATAGATTTTTTTAGAAGTTGCGGTGACCAATTCTTGCGTGTTGTCTCAGCTAGGTGTGCTGTGTGTTACGCTCAATCAGACTCTCTTGGTTTTCTGCTCATCGGCAATCAGTCGTGGAATTATACCAGTTTCCTTTTTCATTACATGGAGAGTAGATTGATCGACCTGCATGACTGTGGTTCGATGATTCATCCCTGTCAACATTTGCCCCTTGGAAGCAAGTATTCTTTTCAACGAGGCAGAATAATAGATCAAGCTTCTTTATACAATTAGAACCATGAAAAAGATTGAAAGATTGCCTCATGCGGCTTTGGTTTTGAAGCCTACCGCCACTTTTTTGCATTGGTCCCTTCCTTTTCATGATCCGATGGCCATGGTTCAGTTTTTGGACTCAGATGTTTTTATGATACCTGACCTCACTGATGTGATTGACATTCACCAGTGGTTGTTGGAGCACTTCACAGATTTATTCATTCACTTTGTCTCAGAGTGGACAGAGACGGAGGCCTTTTGGCCCGATGTTGAAGATTATGAGGTTTTTTGTAATTATTTTGAAGTGGATGCGATACCTATGGCTTGGCAGGTCAACGATTGATTTAATATTTTCAGCAGTGAAATGTTATCATTTATTGGAAGTTCTTCACGGAGCTTGTGTTTATTTTTGCTGACAAATGTCATTTTTTATGAAGAGAGGTTTTAGAGCGTTGTGGTTACAGGGTATGCGACTTGAGGGTGAGGCCCTGCGCAAGATATTTCTTCTTTCCATATTGGCCAGTTTGTTTCAGTTGGCTTTGCCTTTGGGCATTCAAGCCCTGATGGGCTTCATTACTGGAGGTGAGTTTAGAATTGGAACGATATCCATCATATTATTGGTATTGCTGGCCACTTGGATGGCCAATCGTTGGCAAGTGAAAATGATCAGAACAGGTGAGCAAATTGAGGAGAGATTGTTTGTTTTGATGGCGTATGAATATGCCCAACGTTTATTCATCAAGCCCGCGGAGGGGAGTTTTCAGAAGTTTGTTTCCAAGTCCAAGTATTTTTTAGAGATTTCATCCATACAGAAAGGTTATAGCAAGACCGTTATCGATGTGATGACGGCAGGATTGCAATTGTTTCTAGGGGTGATTTTAATCTCTTTCTATCACCCTTTTTTCCTTGTTTTTGGATTTTCACTTTTGGGAGGCTTGTATTTTATCATTAAGATCAAAGGAAAATCAGCTTTGTCTGCCGGTGTTGATGTTTCTAATGAGAAGTATGGTATGTATGAATGGCTGCTAAAGGAAGGCAAGTCTGGAGATGATGTTACTGACAAAAATGAACAGCTTCATGGCCGCTCAATGAATTATATTCAGGCCAAACGTGAGTACTTCGCTATCGTACTATTTCAGATGCGCTCCTTTTTATTTTTCAAAATGTGCGTGTTGGCTGGGATGCTTCTTTTGGGTGTTTGGTTGGCCATAAAACAAGAAATTTCTCTTGGTCAATTTTTAGCGGCTGAGATTGTGATTGTTCTTTTGGTGAACAGCATTGAAAAATTGCTTTTCGGTTTATCATCAATTTATGAGACCATGGTATCCTTTGAGAAGGGATTTTCATTAATCGCAGAAACGAACGCAGATTCAGATGAATTTTTTGACGCTCCTATTGCTGCCTCCTATCCTGTTTGGCATAAAGTACAATTTGGAAAAAGCGAGAAAAAGACAAAGTATTTACTGCTCATTTATTTGTTGGCCTTGGTTGCTTTGTTGGTTTTGCCTTGGACGCAGAACATCGAAACAGAGGGAAAGGTGATTTCTTTAGAGCCTGATCAGCGTCCGCAGTCGGTTCAATCGATTATCGCTGGAAGAATTGAGAAATGGTATGTTCAAGAAGGCGACTCTGTGGCTGCGGGTGATACTTTGTTATTTCTTTCGGAGATCAAAGATGACTATTTTGATCCCAAATTGTTGGACAATACAGAAAGTCAAATCAAGTCCAAGGAAGGCGCTGTGGACAATTATATGGAAAAGGTTAAAGCGTTGGATACACAAATTGATGCCTTGCTTAATGCAAAGGACATCAAGCGAGAGCAGGTCTTGACCAAATTGCAGCAGACGGGATTGAAGATCAAAACAGATAGCACGGATTTGATTGCTGTTGAGAACAATTACAAAGTAGTCCAAGAGCAAATGAAGCGTTTTGATCAGTTGTATCAGCAAGAATTGATTTCAAGAACAGATTGGGAAAGTCGTCAAGTGGCCTTGCAGAATGCGCAGGCAAAAATCAATGATCAACGCAATAAGTTGGCTATTGCGCGTGCCGAGTATATCAACACCCAACGTGATTACAAGGGAACAGAAGCTGAGTATCGAGATAAGATTAGCAAAGCTGAGAGTGATAAGTATGCAACTTTTTCAGCCATGTATGACGCAGAGGCTCAAGTAACCAAGCTACAGAATCAATACAACAATTACGATAAGAGGACAGGATATTATTACATCATTGCGCCACAAAACGGTTTTGTTTCGAAAGTGACCCGTTCAGGAATTGGCGAGACCATCAAAGAGGGTGAAGAAGTAGTAAGAATTACACCTTATCGCTTTGATAAAGCAGTAGAGTTAATGATAGATCCTGTCAATAGTCCGTTGATTCATGTGGGTGAGAATGTCAGAATTATTTTTGATGGATGGCCTGCGTTTTTTGTTAGTGGATGGAATCAAATGTCAACGGGTTTGTTTGATGGAGTCATTGTGAGTGTTGATCCTGCAGTGCAAGAAGAAGGAAAGTTCAGGGTTTGGGTCAAACCAGCAGGTGATAAATCTTGGCCTGCCAATTTGAGATTGGGAGGAGGTGCCAAGGGAATCATGTTGCTGAATGATGTTCCATTGGGTTATGAGATGTGGCGGGTACTGAATGGATTCCCACCAGATTTTTACCAGCCAAAGGACAGTGGTCAGAAGGATATGAATCAGAAAAAGGAGGAGAAAAAATGAGAATTTTCCTTTTTGTTTTTTTGTTTTTCAGTACAACAAATATTTTTGCACAGAGCAGAGAACAAGTTGTGTTGACCTTACCAGAGTATTTGGCTTGGGTCATGCAAGATCATCCAGAATCCAAGAATGCTAAATTGATAGAGGAAGCAGGAAATGCTCAATGGATGCAGGCCAAGGGACTTTTAGATCCCGTGTTGTCTTCAAAATGGAAGGACAAGTTTTATGATGGTCAGTCCTATTACCAGCGTTCAGAGACACAATTGGCTTTTCAGTCACCGTATGCTTTGGGTTTGGTAGCGCAATGGGATGTGAACAGTGGAGATTATTTGGATCCCGAGGCATACACAGGAAAGGATGGGCTGATGGCTTTGGGTGTAAATCTGCCCTTGTTGCAAGGGTTGATGTTTGATGAAACCCGATTGGCGCTGAGAAGGGCAGAGCAAATTCAAGCGATGTCGGTATTGGAAAAGCAAATGGCATTGAATGAGTTGTTGTTTCAAAGTACAATGTTGTATTTGGATTGGTACATTGCAGAAGAGCGGGTTCAGTTACAAAAAGAGTTTATGGATGCAGCTAACATTCGTTTGGGCGCGGTTCGTTCAAGATTTTTGGTTGGAGACAGACCTTCGATTGACACCTTAGAGGCATTTGCGCAGTGGCAAACGAGAAATATAGCATGGCAGGAAGCTCAATTGTTTTCCATTAAATCTCGTTTGGCCATGACGGCCTTCTTGCCTGAGCTAAATGAGAAGAAGAACATATTGGCCCTAAGTCTAAGGCCAGAAAAGGCATTGGAAAGTACATTACCTGAGTACAGTCTGACCATGGATATGCAGACATGGCTAATGGCTCATCCGATGATACAGTGGTATCAATCAAAAACAAAAATCTTGGATTGGGAGGAGAAGTGGAAACGAGAAAAGTTAAAGCCTAAGTTGAACTTGGAATATCATGCACTGAATAAAGAATTGGCCAACAATGGAGCTGATTTCTCAGTCCAAAATTACCGTTGGGGAGTACAGTTTGCCTTTCCACTTTTTATTCGTGACGCTCGTGGGCAATTGCAATTGCAGCGAATCAAGCAATTGGAGAATGAAAATGATTTGTCATTAAAGACAAATAGTTTGGCTCAGAAGGCCAGAGCATTGGAGCAACAAGAGCGGATAGTAAAGAACCAGCAGAGTCGGGCAGAGACCAATTCAGTCTATTATCAACAACTATGGGAGGCTGAATTGCAGAGATTAGAGTTGGGAGAGAGTTCTGTCTTCATGGTCAATCTGCGGGAGAACACTTGGATTGATCAACGCATCAAGGCTTTGGAGTATGAGCAGAAGTGGATTCAAACCAAGGCTGAAATATGCCAACTCCTCTTCAAACCCTACTTCTGAGGTCGGTTGCCGAGGTAGACGCCGAGGAGGATGACACCCGCAAATCCGATTTGCCAAAAGCTTAAACTTTCATGCATGTAATAGCCCCAGCCTACAGCTACGATGGGAATCAGATAGGTGACCGTAGAGGCCA
>CANNHA010000002.1 GCA_947504275.1 Flavobacteriales bacterium | reverse complement strand
TCAGTAGCAACGCTCATGTGTGAATGCGCCAATTCAATACTTCCGGACAAGAAATGATCCAAGGCGTGCTCAATGTGCATCGCGTGACCAATGGCGTGAGGGAATCCCATAAATCCTCCAACAGTAGAGGCAATGGCCAAAACAACCAAAGGAATGGTCATGGTTTTGGGCGACTCATGCAAATGATGCTCTTGCTCATGCGTTCCGCGGAACTGACCATGAAAGGTCAAATAGAACATGCGGAACATGTAAAAGGCTGTTCCGGCAGCAGCCAACATCAATAAAACAAAAACAACGGTATTGTTTTCCATGGCATGTGCCAAGATTTGATCCTTAGAGAAGAAACCTGCAAAAGGGAAAATTCCAGCAATGGCAATGGTTCCTACCAAGAATGTCCAATAGGTAGTTGGCATGTGGCTTTTTAATCCTCCCATTCTGCGAATGTCTTGTTCTCCACCCATTGCGTGAATAACAGAACCTGAACCCAAGAACAACAAGGCCTTGAAGAATGCATGTGTAACAACATGGAAAACGGCAATGCTATATGCACCCATTCCCAAAGCGGCAAACATGAATCCCAATTGACTGACAGTAGAGTAGGCCAATACTTTCTTGATATCGTTCTGCGTCAAAGCGATGCTCGCACCCATCAACGCCGTTATCACACCAGCCCAAGTGACCAATTGACTCGCACCTTCTGACATGGCAAACAAATCGCTAAAACGAGCAACCAAATAAATACCGGCAGTCACCATAGTAGCGGCGTGAATCAAAGCAGATACTGGCGTTGGACCAGCCATTGCATCGGGAAGCCAAGTGTGTAAAGGAAACTGCGCTGACTTACCCATAGCGCCAATGAACAACAGGATGGCTCCCAATGTGGCCCATTTGCCCAAGTGCATTATACCAGAACCACCAATCAAGAGGTCGTTGTAATTTAAACTACCACATTGTACAAAGATCAAGGACATTCCCAAAATCAAACCCAAATCTCCAACGCGGTTGATGACAAAGGCTTTCTTGGCTGCGTCGTTGTTCGCGTGGTCTTTGTACCAAAAGCCAATGAGCATAAAGGAACAAACACCAACACCTTCCCATCCTACAAACAACAACAACAAATTGTCTCCCAATACCAACAAGAGCATGAAGAAAACGAACAAATTGAGATAGGACATGAAACGGTGGAATCCGTCGTCATCATGCATATAGCCGATAGAGTACAGGTGGATCAATGATCCAACACCGGTGATGAAAAGGATGTACAGTGAGCTCAAAGGATCAACAACAAAGCTGATATCCACATGAAAACTGCCTACATGAATCCAATCCAAAACCTTGACAAAAGTGGCATGAGCGCCGTGCATTTGTGTCGTGAAAACCAAGATGGCTAAAACGAAAGACAGACCAACCATTGCAGTGGCTATGCCTCCTGCTGTGGCCTTGCTTTGGTTTTTACCAAAAAAGGTAATGTATAAAAATCCCAATAATGGAAACAAGGGGATAAGTGCAACTAATTTCTCCATAACTATCCTTTCAAATCGGTTAATGTATCTGTATCCGTGGTGTGGCGATTGCGGTAAAGCATCATCAAAATGGCCAATCCGACAGCCACCTCAGCAGCGGCCACAACCATGATGAAGAATACAAAAATTTGTCCGTCTGTATCTCCGTGCATTTTTGAAAAAGATACCAATGCCAAGTTCACTGCATTGAGCATCAACTCAACACACATGAAAATGATGATGGCATTTTTCCTGAATAACATGCCGAAAACGCCAAGCGCAAAAAGCACTGCACTCAAACCCAAGTAATGGTTGATGGTGATGTTGTGTAGAATTTCCATATTACGCTTGGGTTTCGTTTAAGTTTTTCTTGGACAAATAAACAGCACCCACCATGGCGGATAAGAAAAGAACAGAAGCCAATTCAAAAGGAAGAAGGTAATTTTTGTACAAAGCAATTCCTAGATTCTCCACCAAGCCTGATGGAGCAGTTGTCTTCTCTGCCAAAGTGATTTGATCTGCTTTTTGCGCAGCACCGCTCAGAATCGTAAGCAAAAGACCAGCAGCAACAACAGCGGCCAATCGCAGAGCGTTGCTTCTTTTTTCAACTTCGATATTGTTCAAGTTCAACATCATGATGACATACAAGAACAAAACCATGATTGCACCGGCATAGACAATGATGTGAACCGCTGCTAGAAATTGGGCATTCATTAAAAAGTAATGACCGGCAATGGAGAAGAAAGTCATGATCAAGTAAAGGACACTGTAAACAGGGTTCTTACTGATGATCACGGCAATGCCGCTGAACACAGCGACAAAGGATAAAAACCAAAAGGCGTATTCCGTAAGCATGATTATTTTTTCTTGTCTAAAAAGGTTTGATTGTGGTAGTGTTTTTTGTCAGTCTTGAAATCCAATACCTCTGGGGTTTGACGCTTGGTTACATCTACGCGGTGTTCAACCGTCTCAACCAACTTGTCTTTTCCAAATACTTCTTCACCGCGTGTAAAGCTGGATGGTACAATGCGATCAGTCAAGAAGATGGCCTCTTTTGGACAAGCTTCTTCACACAAACCACAGAAGATGCAACGCAACATATTGATCTCATAGATCTTGGCGTACTTCTCTTCGCGGTACATTGACTCTTCACCTTTTTTGCGCTCAGCGGATTCCATGGTAATGGCCTCTGCAGGGCAAGCTACTGCACAAAGTCCGCATGCTGTGCATCTTTCAGCTCCTGCCTCATCTCTTTTCAATACGTGCTGGCCGCGGTATACTGCAGACAATTCACGTGTTTGATCAGGATATTTAATGGTTGCTTTTCTTTTGAACAAGTGAGAAAGGGTAATCAACATCCCTTTGATGATCGCTGGAAAATACAAGCGCTCCATCAAGGTAAGCTCCTTCTTGGCGACCTGCATTGATCGATTGGTTAACTGCATCATAACTATCCTAATTTACCCATGAACAACATTACAAAACCAGTGATGATGATATTGGCAATGGCCAATGGTAACAACACTTTCCATCCCAAATTCATCAACTGATCATAGCGGAATCGAGGAAGTGTCCAACGAACCCACATGAATACGAAAATGAAAATGAATATTTTCCCGAAGAATACTGCAGTTTGAACTGCAGTCAACAAATTGCCATCCAATCCCAACTCATGTTGGAAAGGGAAGTTGTATCCGCCAAAATACAAGGAGGCCATGATGGCTGAACTGATGAACATGTTGATGTATTCCGCAAACAAGAAGAATCCCAATTTCATCGATGAATACTCTGTGTGGTATCCACCTACCAATTCAGATTCACACTCTGGCAAGTCAAAAGGCGCACGGTTGGTTTCCGCAAAAGCACAGATGATGAAGATGATAAAGCCCAATGGTTGGTAAACCACATAAGACAAACCTTGGTCTTGCTGTGCAACGATTTCCTTTAAACTCAAGGTTCCTGTCATCATCACTAAAGCAATCAAAGCCAATCCCATAGCTACTTCGTATGAGATCATTTGTGAAGAAGCGCGCAATGCTCCCAATAAGGAATACTTGTTATTGGAAGCCCAACCTCCGATCATCACACCATAGACACCAATGGAAACAACGCCTAACAAATAAAGTAGTCCAATGTTGATGTCTGTTACTTGCATGGGGAATATGGTTCCTCCCGCTTCCCATCCTGCTCCCCATGGAATTACGACTCCTGTCATGCAAGCGCACAACATGAAAAAGCAAGGGCCTAGAATAAACAACCAACGATTGGAGTGGGTAGGGATCATCTCCTCCTTGAAAATCATCTTGATTCCATCTGCAATCGGTTGCAATAACCCAAGAGGACCCGCACGGTTAGGACCTACGCGGTCTTGTAACCAAGCGGCCAATTTTCTTTCTCCCCATGTCATATAGGCCGCGGCACCCAAAGAAACCGCAAAAACGATGACACATAAAATTATCTTGTAAATCAACATGCTGTCTGTCATGGCTTATTTGCTTTCGTTATTGGGATCCAATGCACCATGTCCCAAAGTCACTTTCTCCCCATGAGGAAGGGCATCCTTCTGACGGTCTAGGGTTGACTTCAAAGCTTTGAGGCTGTTGTAATGGTTGGCTGAAATCACAGAGTGGCGACTGATTTTTGAAGGACCATCGATGGTCCAATCGGCTGTGGTCTTTTTGTCAAAACGACAAGTGTTGCAAATCCATCCGGTTTTGCCATCATAGCTTTCCACTTCGCCCCATTGGTCTTTGCGTGCAGTTACGCGCAATACTTCGTTTCCTTTGTACCACAATCTTACTTTACCGCAGCACTTGTCGCAATCGCGGTGTGCGTCCACAGGCTTGGTAAACCAAACACGGCTTTGGAAGCGGAAAGTTTTATCGGTCAATGCTCCAACTGGACAAACATCGATAACGTTTCCAGAGAAATCGTTGTCAATGGACTTTTCAATGTAGGTCGAAATTTCGGCCACTTCACCGCGATTCATGACGCCGTGAACACGGCAATCTGTCACTTGATCAGCAGTTTTTACACAACGGTAGCACAAAATACAACGATTCATGTGCAGTTGTATTTTATCACCAATGTCTTTGCGCTCAAATTCACGACGAGGAAACTCAAAGCGTGTTTCGCTCTTTCCATGCTCGTATCCCAAGTCTTGCAAGTGACACTCACCGGCTTGGTCACACACTGGACAATCCAATGGGTGATTGACCAAAAGAAACTCAACAACCCCTGCACGGGCTTCTTGAATTTCTTGTGAAGTATTGTTCTCCACAACCATCCCATCCATCACTTGCGTTCTGCAAGACGCTACTGGTTTGGGCATGGGGCGAGGGTCTTTTTCAGATCCTTGCGAAACTTTCACCAAGCAGGTTCTGCAATAGCCACCGCTGGTTTTTAATTTGGAATAATAACACATGGTGGGAGGGGCCACTTCTGGACCAATCATTCTGGCTGCTTCCAGGATGGTTGTGCCGTTGGGCACCTCAATGGTTACTCCGTCTATCGTTACTTTTGGCATCTTACGATGTTTTAATGATGTTGTCTACTTCTGTCTTTAATTCTGGTAGGTCTTTTTTAATGATAGACCATAGCAATGCGTAATCTATACTATCGTATGCATGCGCAATGATATTACGCAAACCAATAATTTTTTTCGTGTTATCTATTTGCTGGATGTTTTCAATTGCATTGTACTTTCTTAATGCCTCTCCGATAATTTCAAATTGTCTCTCAGTAACACGCTTAAGAGCGAAGTCAAGAGAAAAATCTTCAAAAGACTTTACATCAATGAGACAATTCTCAAGATCCGATATGGCACCTGATATGTCTTGAAGATATTTCAATGCGAATACGTTCATTTCGAAAAAACCAATTTTTTAGTCCTATTCACCTCACTTATAAAGTAAGGATTTGTTAAACATGTATTCGTTACCAAATCTACATGTCGGTTGAATGTGGTTTCCAATTTTTCTTTCAAATCAAAAAAATTGTCTGCATATTCTAGAACGGGAATGGAATCAAATTCAACAATAAAATCAAGATCACTTTGATCATTGAATTTTCTTGAATCAACGGCACTACCAAACAACCACATGTTTTTCACTGAATGTGAAGAACAATATGTTTCCAACTGTTTAATATTTAAATCCGTTAATATCACGTTTATCAATTCGCTGGTTCTGGTAAATGGTTCAATCGGTAGTAATGTTTTACGTCTTTGATGGAATGTCCTTTCTGAACATACTCTTCAAATTCATGACGGAAATGTCTAATGGCACTGGCAACAGGCCATGCAGCCGCATCTCCTAGCGGACATATTGTTTTTCCCTCAATCTTGCTTTGGATATCCCACAACAAATCGACATCCGATAAGGTACCATGCCCGTGCAAGATCTTGTGCAATATTTTTTCCATCCATCCTGTTCCTTCGCGGCATGGCGAACATTGTCCGCAACTTTCATGGTGGTAAAAACGAGAAAATGTCCAAAGATTTTTGACGATGCTGCTGTCTTCATCCATGGCAATAAATCCACCTGAACCCAACATGGTTCCTGTGGCAAATCCTCCATCAGCCAATCCTTCATAGGACATCAAACGGGGTTCGCCAGCGGCAGTCTTTAATATCAGATGGGCTGGTAAAATTGGAACAGAAGAACCTCCAGCCACAACAGCTTTCAATTGCTTTCCGTTTCTAATTCCTCCGCAATATTCTTCAGAATAAATAAACTCTTCAACAGGTAGGCCCAACTCAATTTCATAAACACCTGGTTTATTCAAATGTCCTGAAGCTGAGATCAATTTGGTACCGGTTGATTTGCCAATGCCAATTTGTGCATAGGCTGCACCGCCGTCTCTAACTATGGGAACCACGGCTGCAATGGTTTCTACATTGTTCACCACGGTTGGACATCCGTACAATCCCGCGATGGCAGGGAAGGGTGGTTTGATACGAGGGTTACCTCTTTTACCTTCCAATGATTCCAACAATGCGGTTTCTTCACCGCAGATATAGGCACCACCTCCAACTTGAACATACATGTCCAAATCATATCCACTTCCCAAAATGTTTTTCCCCAACAATCCTGCCTCGTAGGCTTCGGCTATCGCATTTTCAAGAATGCGAGCAACATAATAATATTCTCCTCTGATGTAGATGTAGGAAGTTTTGGCACCCAAAGCAAAACTGGAAACAATCATTCCCTCAATTAAAATATGAGGAATCTTTTCCATGAGGTATCTGTCTTTGAAAGTACCGGGCTCTGATTCATCGGCATTGCAAACCAAGTAACGCGGCACACCTTCTGGTTTGGCCAAGAAACTCCATTTCATTCCCGTTGGAAAACCTGCTCCACCACGACCGCGCAATCCTGAAGTCTTTACCTCTTCTAAAATTTGATCGGGTGTCATAGAAGACAACGCCTTTTTCAAGGTTTCGTAGCCTCCTTTTTGTCTGTATACATTCAAGGATTCGATTCCAGGAACGTCAATGTGTTCAAGTAATAATTTCTTTCCCATATCAGTCCATGCTTACTTTATGATCCTTGATGTAGGTTCTTCTTTCCCCATCTTTTCTCAAGTTATCCAATAGGTTGTCTACCTTTTCCAAGGTCAAATTCTCATAAAAGTCAGATCCGCATTGCAACATCGGTGCTGTGCCACAAGAACCCAAACACTCTACTGTTTTTAAGGTGAACTGTCCATCCTTGGTGGTCTCACCATCCTTGATGCCCAATTTTTTCTCAATGTGGTTGACAATGTCTTCAGATCCCATCAACCAGCATGAACTGGTGCGGCATACCTCCAAAAGGCATTTGCCCACCGGCTTCAAATTGTACATGGAATAAAAGCTAGCTACCTCGTATACCTCAATGGGGGTGATGTTCAGCACCTCTGCCACATGGTCCATGGCCTGCGAACTCAACCATCCGTCGAATTCTGCTTGTGCCAGATGCAACACGGGAAGCAATGCCGATTTTTGTTTTCCTTCTGGATATCGTGCCATGATTTTGTGAACCAAGGCCAATGTTTCTGCTGAAAATTGGTATTTCTTTTCCATGTTTATGCGTCTAATTCTCCTGCGATAACGTTCATGCTACTCATGGTTAGGATGGCATCTGAAAGCATGCCCCCTTCAATCATTTCTGAATAGGCTTGATAATATATGTAACAAGGTCTTCTAAAGTGCAAGCGGAATGGGGTTCTTCCTCCATCGCTGATGAGGTAGTATCCCAATTCACCATTGCCTCCTTCCACAGCGTGGTATACTTCACCTTTTGGAACTTCCGTTTCTCCCATCACTATTTTAAAGTGATAGATCAATGCCTCCATTTTGGAATATACATCTTGCTTATCTGGAAGATAAAACTCAGGAACATCAGCGTGGAATTCACCTTTGGGCATCTTGGCAACGGCTTGCTTAATGATGCTCAAACTTTCCCACATCTCCTGCATTCGAACCATATAACGATCAAAAGTATCCCCTTGTGTTCCTACTGGAATTTTAAAATCAAAGTCTTGGTAAGATGAATAAGGGTTCATGACGCGAACATCATAATCTACTCCCGCCGCTCTCAAGTTGGGTCCGGTGAATCCGTACTCTAATGCTCTTTCAGCGCTGATAGGCCCGCAGTTTACGGTGCGGTCCATGAAGATTCTGTTTCGGGTAACCAACTTGTCAAACTCAGTCAACATGGCAGGGAACTCATTGATGAAGTCGTGAATTCTCTTCCAAGCAATTTCAGGAAAATCTCTTTCCATTCCACCAATACGACCAATATTCGTTGTCAAACGAGCACCACAAATGGCCTCGTAAATTTCATAAATCTTTTCTCTGGCTTGAAACAAATACAAGAACCCGGTCATGGCACCAGTATCTACTGCAATAACGGTATCGCAAACGATGTGGTCAGCAATACGCGCCAATTCCATGATAATAACCCTCAAGTATTCTGCACGTTTGGGAACTTCACATTCAATCAACTTCTCAACGGTCATGTGCCATCCCATGTTGTTGATGGGGGAGGAGCAATAGTTTAATCGATCGGTGATAGGAGTGATTTGATTGTATGGCCTGTGTTCCGCTAATTTTTCAAATGCACGATGGATGTATCCAATGGTAGGCACTGCCTTGATGATGATTTCGCCATCCATGGTCAATACATTTTGAAAGATACCGTGCGTAGCGGGGTGGGTAGGTCCCAAATTGAGCGTGGTATAATCCTTCTCAATGTTGTTTTGTAGGTCAACGTTGGTGCTCATGTTATCTTCCAAAATATTTATCTTCTTTGTCATCTCTACCCGCATCTTCCAATGCATACTCCTTTCTCAAAGGGTGGTAGTTCATCTCATCCATGTTCAAGATTCTTCTTAAATCTGGATGACCAGTGAATTTGAAACCGTAAAAGTCAAAGGCTTCGCGCTCCATCCAATTGGCGGCTGGCCAGATAGTGGTTAAAGTTGGAACATCCAATTGACTTTTGGGCATGAACACTTTGAAACGAATGCGCTGATTTTGAACCATGTTGTGCAATTGATACATCAATGCAAATTCAAGATCACCTTGCTCTGGATAATGAATTCCGCACATGGTGGTCAAGAAATTGAATCCCTTTTCTTGTTTCAAGAAAGTAAGGACTGCAATCAATTGATTTTTCTGCAAATGAAAAACGGGAAAATCCCTTTCATCGCCAGAGGATATTACTGCGCCAGGGAAACGTTCTTCCAAGGCTTGTAAAAGGTTGTCGTGTAATTCACTCATGGTATTATTCCAATCCGTATGCAGCCAATTTGGCTTTGTATTCGGGGGTTAGACGTCTTTTGAGGCCTTCTGATTTGGCCAATTCTTGAATCTTAAGGATGCCATCCAAAACTTGTTCAGGGCGAGGTGGGCAACCGGGGATGTAAACGTCTACAGGAATCACGCGGTCAATGCCTTGCAAAACACTGTAGGTATCAAAAATGCCACCAGATGATGCACAAGCGCCCATGCTCAAAACCCATTTCGGTTCTGCCATTTGCTCGTATACTTGTCTAAGAACTGGGGCCATTTTCTTTGAAATGGTTCCCATGACCATCAACAAATCGGCTTGTCTTGGAGAGAAACTCAAGCGTTCTGATCCAAAGCGAGCCAAGTCATAGGTGGACGCCATGGTGGCCATGAACTCAATACCACAACACGATGTGGCAAAAGGCAGCGGCCATAAGGAATTGGCACGCGCCATTCCAACGGCTTTGTCTAAAGTAGTGGCAAAAAAACCAGAACCCTCATGCCCTTCAGGCTTGTGGTCTGGATGAATATCTACACTTGTTTGCATTTGTCAATGTTGTATTTAAAATCAATCCCAATTCAATGCGCCTTTGCGAATGATGTACACAAGGCCTACAATCATCAATCCCATGAAGGTGAACATTTCCCAAAGTCCAAACACTCCGAGCTCTGTAAAGTTCACTGCCCAAGGGTACATGAAAATAACCTCAACGTCAAAAAGAACAAACAAAATGGCCACCAAGAAATACTTGATAGAGAAGGGAGTTCTAGCGTTGCCTTTTGACTCAATTCCGCATTCAAATGCTTCCTCTTTAATTTTAACGTGACGTTTGGGACCCAAAGTGTGGGTTAATACCATGGTGGTTACTACAAATCCCAAAGCAATCAAAGCCATGATTACGATTGGGAAGTAATCCCATAAATGTGAAGTTGATGTCATTTTCCTTGCGTTTAGCGCGTCAAATTTAACCAATGCACAAGTAACAAAAGTCACAAATTGCTTTTTTTTTTGTGTGATATGAACAGGATTTCAACCTTCAACTTTTTCAGACGATTCTTTGTGCTGAAATGAAGTACTTTAGCCTCATGCGGTACTTTTTGCTGTTGATCATTGTTTGGTTTTACGGAATGGACATTTCTGATTTTTCTGATGATGCTCCGCATGGCATCCATTTCATCCGACAGACTGATGGTTTGGCTTTTACCCTACATTATTGGAAAACCAATGCTCCGTTATTTGAGCCAGGCACCTTGAATTGGGCCAATAAGGGTGCAAAAGCAGCTTGCGAATTTCCCATTTTTTATTTTCTCACTGCAAAATCGTTTTCAATTTGGGGTGTGGATTTTGGTTTTTTGCGTCTGATGCATGGCTTGATTTCCATCATGGGCCTGTTTGCTTTGTGGGGAATAACTGGTTTTTTTATTCGATCAAAGGGGTTTCGATTGCTGGTGATTCTATCTCTTTTTACGGTTACCGTTTTTAATTATTACGCTTTCAACTTTCTTCCTGATACCCCAGCATTTTCTTTGGTTTTGTTGGGTTATTATTTTGCAATGCGTTACTTTTTTGATGATTCAAAAGCTCATTTTTTTCTGAGTATTGCAGCATTTGCGTTAGCATCATTATTGAAGATCACGTTTTTGATTCATCCTTTGGCCTTGATCATGGCAATTGCATGGACGCAAAGGCAAAAACGAATCATGCATTTTTTAGTTTGGTTATTGTTGATTTTGTTTCCTGTTTTTCTCTGGTGGTTTTTTGTGTTGAAATACAATTCAATCGTTGGAGATATTTATTTTACTACGGGTCCAAAAGGGATTTGGAATATGGGTGTGGAGCATATTTACCGCGTTTGGGAAGCCGTTTCAAAGCATTGGAGGAATAGTTATTTTCCCAAATACTCTTGGTATGGCTTGGGCGGTATGCTCATTTTTCTTGTTGCTTTTTGGCATAAAATTCAAGTTGTTTTTCGTGCTTGGTTTTTGCTATTGTCGCTGGGTGGCGTTTGTTACGCCTTGATGTTTTGGCAGCAATTGGAACACCATGATTATTATTTTTTGAATGTCTTGCCTTGGTTCTTATTGGTTTTTTTGATGTTCTTTCATGTCTTGGAAAACGCTTCAATAACTTTGAGAATCCGTCAGGTTTTGATTGTTTTGGTCTGTTGTTTTACCTTGTCGTCTCTTGTCAAAGCAAAGGATAAAATGATTTGGAGAATGAGTGAAAGAACAGAGGAGGAGAATCCTGCTTGGTTGGCTGCAGAATTAAGACAAATCAATCCATTGGCTTTTGAAAATATCGAAAATGAAAAACTCTGGGTGATGGGAGAAAAAACCAAGAATGGTGTTTTTGTTCAGCTCCAATCTCAAGGCATCACTCAACCCATTCAATTCAATGATGCTTTTGCACAAGTCGCAGCAGGGAATGGTATATCCAGAATTCTTTTGTTGTCAAATGAAGAAAATGCGCTGCTTGGATTGAAAGAATTGGGTTGGCGAGTTATTGCAGAAGACAAAATGCATCAAACGATGCTGTTAGACCATCCTTGAAGATTTCTTGCTTTAAATCGAACGTAATGTATCTTTTTTCCTTCCTCCAACCAACGGCTTTCATAATAGGTTCTGATGGACAAAATGCTTTTCCATTTTGAATCTACCTTCTTAATGTAATCTCCATATACATCAGCGGAGTGGCTTTGAATCACAAATGGAGTAGTATCCAATTCTTCCATTGCGCTTTCATAGATCATGGGATTGTCGTGTTTGATGTGGATGATGCCATTTTCTTTTAGGAAGGAGGCATATTTTTTCCAAAAGAAGACCGAAGTGATTCTCTTTAAGCCAATGTCATCTTTTGGTTGTGGGTCTGAAAAGGTTAGCCATATTTCGTCCACCTCGTTGGTGTCAAAAAAGGCTTCGATGAACTCAATTCGTGTTCTGAGAAAGGCAACATTCTTTAGGCCCTTTGCTTTGGCAATGCGGGCTCCATGATTGAAGCGGTGTCCTTTCACGTCGATTCCCAAGTAATTGATGTTGGGATTGGCCTCTGCCAATTGCACAGTATATTCTCCCTTGCCACAGCCCAATTCAATCACCAAAGGATGATTGTTCTTGAAAAATTTGCTGCGCCATTCCCCCTTCATGAAAGTCTTCCCCTCTTTGATGATTGGAAGAAGATTGGGTTCAAATACATGATCAAACGTTTTATTCTCCGCCCATCTTTTCAATTTGTCCTTTGCCATCGTGCAAATTTAAGGCGTGAATCAAAATTTTTTATTGATCTTGGCACACGCAATGAAAAAGATTTTGTTTGTTCCGATGAATTGGGGATTGGGTCACGCCACCAGATGCGCTGAGCTGATTCATCGAGAGGTGCAAAAAGGTCACCAAGTTTTCATTGCAGGAAGTGGTCCTTCTGGTAAATGGTTAAGACAATATTTTCCTCAATTGACTTTCTTAGAGGGGTGTCCGGGCTATCCTGTTCGATATTCTTCAATGGGTATCACATGGTTTAGCTTGATTGCTCAGTGGCCCTTGTGGGAGTGGACTATCCTCCAAGAGCATCGTTGGCTTAAAAAGCAACATGAAATCCATCATTTTGATGAGGTGATTGCAGACAATCGATTTGGTGTTTTCCTCCCAAAGGTTCATTCTGTTTTCATTACCCATCAAACCAATCCCATCATGCCATCTTGGATGAGCCTCATCTACCAAAGATTATTTTGGAAAAGGATGAAAAGATTTGATGCGATTTGGATTCCGGATATTGAAGATGAATCATTACGTTTATCAGGTAATTTGAGTCGTTTTCAGACATCTTTCCCTGTGACCTTCATCGGTTGGTTGAGTCGCTTTAATACTCAGAGATGGGAAAACCAAAAGACCAATTA
The DNA here is from genome assembly GCA_947504275.1 of Flavobacteriales bacterium. Lineage (GTDB taxonomy): Bacteria > Bacteroidota > Bacteroidia > Flavobacteriales_D > Sanyastnellaceae > CAMCTV01. The sequence goes on along the minus strand of CANNHA010000002.1, from coordinate 43,505 downwards.
CGAGTGGGTAGGTTGGATCAGTGGTCCTGAATTACAACGAACAGTATTAGAGCAACAACTCATGCAGCTTTTTCTTTCATCTGGGAAGCGATGCTTGATCATATCCGGCCAGCCGCATTTGAACCGAACTATTAAAGAAGGCAATGTAGATTTGATTTCACACCTGGATGATGCAACCATGGCAGCTGTATTATTGGGTGCAGAGAAAATAATGATGCGACCAGGTTATTCATCCCTAATGGATTTAAAAGCCATCAAGACCAAAGCTGAGCTGGTGTTTTTCCCAACCCCAGGTCAAACAGAACAAGAATATTTGGGCGTCCGCTGGTTTGAATTGACTCACTAGGTATTGGATTTTAACCAATCAAAAATTCTGTTTAATGCTTCATCCATGACTTCAATAGATGTGGCGCAACTCATTCTTACATGACCTTCTGCACCCGGTCCAAACCACTGAGGCAGTCCAGGGACCAATTTTACTTTGGCTTCGCTCTCCAGTCGCTGACATAGTTTTTCAGCATTTGATTCCTTGGGTATTTTTAACCACAGGACAAAAGTTGCTGTAGGTTTTGTTACCCGGAAAAATGATTGTTCTGACGCTAATCTTTGAATGGCATGATTCAGCGTTTGTTCAATTGGCTTTCGATACAATTTCCCAGCTTGAGTGGATTCAAGCGCGGCTCTTGCAGCTACTTGAGAAAGGGTGGAAACGCCATGTGTCGTTCTAGAATATCCCTGTGAATCCATCAAGGATTGAATTTCATCTTTATTGGGGCCAATCAGTGCTCCGATTCTCAATCCCGCTAGCCCAAATCCTTTGGAAAGACCGTAAACAATCCAGGCTTGATTACAGTATTTGGCCATACTTTCAAAAGAACGATCCCAAACCAGATCACTCCAAACTTCATCTGATAGCAACATGAGGTTGTTTTCTTTTACAAAACGACTTATGGACAGGAGTGAATCCGCATCGTAATTAAATCCCAAAGGATTGTGCGGATGACAGATCATGATGGCCTTTGTCTTTTCTGTGATGGATGCTTGCCATTGAGCCGCATCCCAGATGGGTTCAGCAGCAATTCTTTTCACTTTAGCTCCGGCTTTTTCAGCACAGTATCCCAAAAGAAAATCAACGGGATCAGGAATCAATACCTCATCTCCTGGCTGCAGGAAATGATAGCACCAGTCTTGAATGGCCGCTGCAGCGCTATTGGTGGCCAATACCTGATCTGCTTGGATGGAAGATGATTTATTGCTTTTGAAATGAGCGGCAATGGATTCTCTAAAAGACAAATTACCCTGTGGTTGTCCATAAGGGAGAAGGTTATTCTCACTGGCCTTGATGATGGCTTGACTGATTTCAGGTGAAAAGGGGAGGTCGCCATCAGCGGCTGTCAATGGAATGACATCATCCGCCACTACAGCCCAACGCAAGTTGAATGCATTGGACTTCAAGAATGAGTATGGTATGCTGTTTTTGTATGTCATGAATGTTGATCATAAGCGAGTGGAACATGTTGAATCATGAAATCAGATGGCTCTGTAGCAAATAGATGGGCATATTCCATTCCTTCAAATGCAATCCTTTCACAATCTGCTCGTCGGTTATTGAAATGAGCCAAAGCTACTCCTGACTTGTTGCTGATGATATCATGCGTTGTGGTAAAAGACAATACATCCTCAATCGCTAAATTCGTTCCTTGACTTGTAAAAGGTAATACAATATGAGCAGCATCTCCCATAAGTACCATATTGTCCACCACATATTGATCTACACCAATCAGAATTCTTCCTCGCCATAAGTATGGTGTATGTACGTGGTTTTGAATAAGATTTTGAATCCATGGATGCTTGTATTTTGATAGCAATTCCTGAGTAAATGTTGCTAAATCAGCATTTCTGGTTGGCTCGGGATAGAGCCTTTTAGCCAATTGAACGTAATAGATAACTTGTCCTGTTTTCAGAGGAAGAAATCCAACGGCTATTCCAGGTTCATCAAAGATAATTTTGATTAAAGACCCGGCATTTTGCGCACAGAAAGTTTCGTCATAGTAGGAGCCATTTATTTCATAGGTTGGCGCATCAATGGTTTCAGCGTCGGGAAACAAGTAGTTTCTTACGACGGAATGTGAACCGTCGCATCCCAATATCCAGTCATAGCTTTCTTTGTCAAATAATTGGCCTCCGTAAGTCAGTTCTCTTTTTTCATTGAGACTCACATAATCTTGCAAATAGGTCACATTGGATTGTATTTTTTGGGACAGCATCTGTAAAAAGTTGGTTCGGCTAATGCCAAAGACATTTTCCAATGGAGTAATGTTTTTGATTTCCATAGCATCATTCATGGTCATGACTTGCTTTGCAGGTGTGACCCAAGGTGCTATGTTGTCCCAAAGCCCCATTTCTTTTAGGCCATTCACACCATTGGGCATTAGCAAAAAGCCAAAACCAAGATTTCCTTGTAAAAAGTTTTGATCATATATATCAATGTGGAAATCACGTTTCTGCAGCTCAAGCGCAGCAATTAAACCTGCTACGCCACCTCCAATAATGGCTATTTTACTCATAACACAAGTATACGAAACGCTTTGGAAATGGTTTCAGTTATAAAAAAATATTCGAGGTTATACGGTTCTCGTTTATTTTCGCATTCAAATTCAAAAAGAAATGGGTGTACTAGTTGGCAAAGATTCACGCGTCATCGTTCAAGGATTCACTGGAAGTGAAGGAACTTTTCATGCGCAACAAATGATTGAATACGGAACAAACGTTGTGGGTGGAGTTACACCTGGAAAGGGTGGATCCGTTCATCTTGACCGTCCGGTTTTTAATACGGTTGAAGAAGCTGTTCAAAAGGCTGGTGCTGATGTAACCATTATTTTTGTTCCTCCAGCATTTGCAGCTGATGCCATTATGGAAGCAGCTGATGCAGGAATCAAAGTCATTGTGACCATCACGGAAGGAATTCCTGTTGCAGATATGGTAAAAGCCAAGACTTATGCAGTGGCAAGAGGTGCTCGTTTGATAGGCCCCAACTGTCCAGGAATTATTACAGCGGGAGAAGCCAAGGTGGGCATCATGCCAGGTTTTGTATTCAAACCAGGAACAGTAGGTATTGTTTCCAAGTCAGGAACTTTAACGTATGAAGCTGCTGACCAAGTTGCCAAGGCTGGATTGGGTGTTACTACAGCTATCGGTATTGGTGGAGACCCTATCATTGGAACGACAACCCTTGAAGCTGTTCAATTGTTGATGAATGACCCCCACACCAAAGGAATCATCATGATTGGTGAGATTGGTGGTGAGTTGGAGCCAAAGGCCGCTATGTGGATCAAAGAACACGGCAACAAACCTGTTGTAGGATTTATCGCTGGAGAGACTGCTCCCAAAGGAAGAACAATGGGCCATGCTGGAGCAATTGTTTCAGGTGAACATGAGTCAGCGAGTGCAAAGAAAAAAATCATGCGTGAGTGCGGAATCACTGTTGTTGATTCACCAGCAGAAATTGGTCAAGCAATGGCTGCTTTGTTGAAGTAATCATTCAAGATGGATAAAAAATAAAGGGCTGCATGTGCAGCCCTTTTTGTTGATTCATTGAGCGAATCAATTCATTAGTTCACAAAAAACATCTCCTTCTTTGGTGCGCATCACTTTTAATCCAGCTGAATAAGCCAAAATGTTTTCAATGATTTCTGAAGAAGGTTGGTGATTGATTTTTGAAACAACAAGAGTAGAATCTGCCATAAGCGTTTTTTATTTTTTTTGATTAACGCAAATGAAATGGTTTTATTGTCTAACAATTTAGAATACAAAGTTGATGGAGGTATTGAGTCCAAATCCTCTCAAGTTTCGTTGATAGCTGAATGGAATCAAATAGTTGATCTTGGTATCCCAGAGGATGTACTTGTTTTTGAATAATTCTAGGCCAATAGAAGGTGATAAGTAAAAAATATCTTGCGATCTTACTTCGTTACTCGCAGCCATATAACCAACGGTATAACCCGAGTACAAATTGCCGAATTTATTGGAACCTCGTCCGAAATGTCGGGAATAAAAATCTTGACCAAAATTCATAACAAACAATTCTGAAAAGATGGTGCTATCACCAGCAGGCTTTTGTGTTGATTGATAAACCCCTACTGAAGCGTAACTCTTTCCTTTGGTGAATAGGTATTTTAAAAAGTATCCTTGATAATAGGCTGAAGAAACAGTGTCATTTGGGCTTTCTATTTTAAGATAACTATACTCAACCCCTGGCATATTGACAAAGGTAACCCTGCTTTCTTGCGGACTGGTAATCTCTTCCATCAAGGTAATAGACACCCGATAGGGTAGAGCGTTTTTCTCTAAAACGGTTCTTCTTTTTTTTAGATTAAAGATTCGATCCTCTAATCCTTGTTTTTCTCTCCAAAGTGATTCGTATTGCGCTGACTTCATTTCATGCTGTTGAAGAATTTGCTCAAATGAGTTTTTCTTTTGGGTCATGAACTCAATCTCTAAATCAATTTCATCCAATTCCAATTGATAGCCGGTTGTATTGATGTCATCGTTGCTGATGTATCCCCAATCATTCAGTTGCAGTCTTAATTTGGCATACACTTCTAGATTTAAATCAAAGGTGGCTGACAAACTGGTTTTAGACTCATCTTGAGAATTGATGGTGATGCTGTTTTGAACAATGAATTCACGGAATGATTTTTTACTGGCTGCGTAGTCCATGGCAATAATGGTGATATTGACATTGGATCCGGTCAAAGTTGTTTTTTGAGACAATGCAATAAAGCCTTGAGTGAACAGCAAAATAAATAGAAGAGTTTTTTTCATGTCGATTAATTCAGTCTGCTAAATTAGGGTTTGTTAAGTATTTATCTATATTTGCCTTGTATTTGGTTTTTGTTGAAGAACAAAACGAAGAGGGAATGGAGTGAAAGACTCCAACTGTACCCGCAGCTGTAAACCTCCCTTAAACAAGGAAGTTCAATGTCTAAGGCCACTGAGAAATTGGGAAGGTCCATTGAATGAAGGGGTGAAGTCAGAAGACCTGCCAAGTGCATTAACCATTCAATGAATCCGGGAAAAGGTTCAGAGATGATATGAAGCATTGGCTCAAGTGCATATTGTTTTTGGGGACTTTCTGTTCCACTGTCGAATTGCTTGCAATCGGAGGAGAAGATTCTTTGCCTCGTTATTACTTTAATATTCCGTTGGAGAAAATTGAAGTTCGGTACATTCAGCCTTTTCACAGACTGAGTGGAACAATGGATTCCATATTCTTTTCTCTGAACAAGAGCATGGATTTGGGAAGAGCGCTCTCCAAGAACGGACAAGTGAATGTTTATCAATACGGACCGCAGGGCACGGCTTGTTTGTTGCGCATGAATGGATTGAGCCCAGATCATACCCAATTATCTTGGAAGGGGGTATCGCTTAATTCTCTCACGTTAGGTCAAACAGATTTTTCTCTGGTTCCCACTTATTTTTTTGATCAACTTTCCATGGGGTCCTCCAAGTCAATCGAAAATGGAGGTTATTCGGGCTTTGGTGGTAATATTCATCTCAACCAATACCAAAGTGAGCGCTCACCTTTGGTGGGTTTTTGGATGGAAATGAACTCACTGCGCAATCAATCAAGTGGTGGTGAAATAAATCAGCATAAAGTTTTAGATGAAAATAAGAAATGGTTCAATCAATTGAAATGGATTCAAGGTCATTTTCTCAATGAATTTTCGTATCAGTGGAGGGATTTGTTGGGTTCAAGAGACATAGAGCAATCCAATAATGATGTCTCTCAATACGGTTTGTTGTATAAGACAAATTTTGATTTGGGACAAAATCACTTATCAGGTCAATATTGGTTAGTGCGGCGCAATGCAGAACTTCCCAATACAATGGGACAAGATGGCAAGTATTTGCAAGAGCAAGACGATGATATTCACAGGTGGCAAGTAGGATTGGAACACAAAACCAAAAGAGAAAAGATTCTTCGCAATTGGGCAGTGAATTATGTCGGAACGGCGGACAATCAGCAATATCGTGTGAATTATCAATTTGAAGGTGTCAATGGTTGGAGTGAGAGCAGCACTATTATTCAACAACATTGGTTCTCAGGTTTGCTTCAATATCGTTTCAGAAGATATTGGCAGAACGTAAAAGCTAATCACAGGATGGTAAGGGTGGGATATAATTTGAATCCCCCAATTCATCAGCAGATTCCTCAATTGTTATCCGAGTCAAGATGGCTAGGAGAGCGATGGAATTTTTATTTGGTGGCGGATAGACAATATTGGGGAAAACGCTCCAATGATCAGCATGAAGCAACCATCGAGTGGGTGAAAGGGAATACCAATCCCGATTTACAAAAGTATTATCTGAGATTTCAGATGGCTGCTTTTTTTCAACAAAGAATGCCAGATTTTAATGAATTATATTGGCCTGGATCAGGTAATCCTGAACTGAAACAAGAGTCAGCCAAAGGATTTAGGACTTTTGCTGAATGGATGCTTGGTCCTGACAAGGACTTTCAGTCTAAATTAACTTTTGACATAGAGTACAACCAACGTTGGGTAAGTGATTGGATTCAATGGGTACCTAGCGTTAACGGGATTTGGACCCCTGTGAATCTGAGCTATGTCATGGCGCAATCTATAAATGGAAATGTAAAAGTGAGTTGTCCTGTATTTCAAAGTGTTTTAAAAACAAAGGTTTATGGTCAAATGAATGAAGTCACACTGCAAAATGATCTGAACAATGCTGATGCTGTAGGCAAGACGCAGTTGCCATATACTCCTCGATGGAAATGGGGAATGGAGTGCATGTGGATGCACAAAACCAATTTTTTCGTTCAGATGAATTATAAGTGGACGAGTTTGCGATACACGGATGAATCAAATGAAATCAGCTCATCGCTGCCAGATTATTCGCTATTGGATTTTAGTCTTGGAAGGTATTCTTCACGTTCAGGACTTCAATGGTCAGTGGGTGTCGAAAATCTTGCTGATGTTCAGTACCAAGAGGTCCGCTCATACGCTTTACCGGGAAGAGTTTATAAATGTCAAATTAATATTCAAATCAAATGAAAAAGTATTATTCTGTTTTAATTGCTTTAGCCTTGTTCTCCTTATCATGTAAAAAGGATGAATCAACTGAAGAATCCACCCCTGAGGCTTACGACTTGCGTGATGGAATTTGGTGGGTTAATGAAGGTGCATTCAATGGTAACAATGGCAGTATTGATGTAGTCACAGCAGATGGTAGAATTGCAGAAGATGCCTTTAGACAGTCCAATGGAAGTGGATTGGGCGATGTTCTTCAACGTGTGAATGTGTTTGGTGATAAGGCAGTTGCGGTGGTCAATGGAAGCAATCAAGTTGTCATCATGAACACAGCAGATATGAAAGTGATCCGTGTGATTCCTGATTTGGATTATCCAAGAGATGCCGTTATTGTAGATAATTTTATTTATATCGCGCAAGGCGCTTTGGGAGGAAAAGTTGGTAAGTACAATGTTGGTACCGGAGCACTTTTGGATGAGGTTAATGTTGGTCAAGGTCCCGAGCGATTATTAGAGAATAATGGTCAATTGTGGGTTTTGAATAGTGGAGGGTGGGCTGTGGACAATACCATTTCTATCGTCGATTTGGGCTCGTTTTCAGTAGTGCAAAATATTGTTGTACATGATCGACCTTTGGATGTTGAGTTTGATGAAATCTCTAATCAAGTAATGGTACTTTGTTCTGGTGATATTTTGTATGATGCCAATTGGAATGTAACAGGACATACTGCGTCTGCCATTTATTGGATAGATGCAGTTGGTTTTAACTATTCTTATTTTGAATTGGCTGATCAAGGTGTGCATCCCAAGAGCATTGCTTGGTCTAAGACAAGAAGTGAGCTGTATATGGCCAATCAAGGCATTGATGTATTTGATGGGCAAGGCAATGAAATTTGCAACGGCTGTTGGACCGGTGATGCTTATACCGTTGATGCAGATAATGATGGAAATGTTTGGATTACCAGCACGCCTGATTTCTCTAGTGATGGAATCATGAACAAAGTGAATGCATCAAACTGGAGCACAATAGCTAGTTACTCATCGGGAATTGGTACTTCAGCAGTTGTAGATCCAAGGTAAAATCATCGGGTTTCTTTGTTATATTTGCACGAATTTATTTTTCTGTAAATTCATTGCACATGTCCAAATTTTCAAACAAAGTTGTCGGTGAAGGATTAACCTACGATGACGTATTGTTGATTCCAGCCTTTTCTGAAATTCTACCTAGAGAGGTTTCTACGCATTCCAAATTCTCAAAGAACATACCTTTGTATGCACCTGTCGTCAGTGCTGCAATGGATACTGTAACAGAATCAGAGATGGCCATTGCCATGGCGCGTCAAGGCGGAATAGGTGTTATTCATAAGAATATGACCATTGCGGCACAAGCGGCTGAAGTTCGCAAGGTAAAACGTTCTGAAAGCGGAATGATTCAGGATCCCATCACGTTGTCTGAAACAGCAACAGTAGGAGATGCTTTATCCATGATGTCAGAGAATAAAATTGGAGGTATTCCTGTGGTTGATGATCAAGGTAAATTGGTAGGTATCGTTACCAACCGCGATTTGCGCTTTGAAAAAGAAATGGCCAAGCCCATTGATCAAGTAATGACCAAAGAACACATTGTCACTACGGATAAACCCAAGGATTTGAAAGCTGCAGAAAGTATTTTGCAAGAGAAGAAGATTGAGAAATTGCCTGTTGTAGATGAGTCGGGTCGTCTCATGGGATTGATAACCTACAAAGATATTTTGAAGTTGAAGCAATTCCCTAACGCATGTAAAGATGGTATGGGTCGATTGCGTGTAGCGGCGGCAGTGGGTGTTACATTTGATACCATGGATCGGGTGCAGGCTTTGGTAAAGGCAGGTGTAGATGCAGTGGTAATTGATACTGCGCATGGTCACTCCAAGGGCGTGATTGAGACGTTGAAGAAAGTAAAAGACACATTTGGTGAAAAGATCGATATAGTAGTAGGTAACATTGCTACTGGCGCAGCTGCTTTAGCATTGGTTGAGGCCGGCGCTGATGCGGTTAAAGTTGGAATTGGACCAGGAAGTATTTGTACCACACGTGTTATCGCAGGAGTTGGTGTACCTCAATTGACAGCCGTGATGAACGTGGCCGAGGCATTGGAAGGAACTGGAGTTCCCATTATTGCAGACGGAGGAATTCGTTTTACCGGTGATATTCCCAAAGCCATTGCAGCAGGTGCGTCTACGATAATGGTTGGTTCCATGTTGGCTGGTACAGAAGAGTCACCAGGAGAGACCATCATTTATGAAGGACGTAGATTCAAGAGTTACCGTGGAATGGGATCTTTGGAAGCCATGCAACACGGCTCAAAAGATCGATATTTTCAGGATGCTGAGGATGATATCAAGAAATTGGTACCTGAAGGAATATCAGGTCGTGTGCCTTTCAAAGGAACGGTTCAAGAAGTAATGTACCAAGTAATAGGTGGATTAAGAGCTGGAATGGGTTATTGCGGTGCAAAAGATTTGGATGCATTGCAAACCGCACAATTTGTCAGAATTACACATTCTGGAATCAAAGAAAGCCACCCCCATGATGTCTTCATCACCCGTGAAGCACCTAATTATAGCATAAAGTAAAGCCATGGAATTGCTTAACGGCTCGTTGATTGCCAATACCATCAAATCGGAATTAAAGGCTAGGGTCAATGAACGCAAGGCAGCTGACCTGAAAGTTCCTCATCTTGCCGCTATCATTGTGGGTAATGATGGAGCCAGTAAGACGTATGTTCAAAGTAAAGTCAAATCATGTCTTGAATTGGGATATGATTCTACTTTGATTGAATTGTCAGAAAATACAACCCAAGAGGAGTTGCTTGAAAAGATCAAATCGCTGAATAATGATGTTGAAATAGATGGTTACATTGTTCAACTTCCATTGCCCAAGCACATAGATGAAACAGCTGTTTTGTTGGCTGTAGATCCCAAAAAGGATGTTGACGGATTTCATCCAGAAAACGTAGGTAGAATGGCACTGGGATTACCGGCATACCTGCCTGCTACTCCTGCAGGAATCGTTGAACTGTTGTCACGTTTCAATATTGAAACAGCTGGAAAGAAATGTGTGATCCTTGGACGCTCACATATTGTTGGTATGCCGATGTCTTTATTGATGCAACGCAATCATCCTTTTGGGAATTGTACGGTAACTGTATTGCATTCAAGATCAAAGAACATCATAGAAGAATGTCAACAGGCTGATATTCTTATTGCGGCCATTGGGAAGCCTTATTTTGTTACTGCAGAAATGGTCAAGGAAGGTGCAGTTGTAATTGATGTAGGTATTACTAGAGTGCCTGATGCTTCAAAAAAATCTGGATTTAAATTGGCTGGTGATGTCGATTTTGATGGTGTATCAAAGAAGGCCAGTTTTATTACACCTGTTCCAGGTGGTGTAGGGCCGATGACCATAGCGTCGTTGTTATTAAATACCATGCAAGCGGTAGAACAAAAAATAGATTAGTATGAAACAAAATTTGATAATTGGCTTTTTTTCTCTGTGCCTAATTGGTGTTGCTCAAGGACAAAGTCATGGCATTGATACTCGGGTGGATGGCACTCAAAGCCCTAACCCTCCCAAGGCAATGGGCAATAGCGGCACTCGTGTGAAGATGGAGCCCCAGCTAGAGCCCTTGGGTCCAATTCGTTTGAGCTTGGGTAACAATCAGATAGACCTTCGTGATTTTATCGTGGACTATTCATCAATTAGTCAAGTCAAATTTGATGGGGTAACTATTCCCATTAAAGAGAGAATAGCCGTTATCCCCTCTCCCAAAGATGGTGTATTGCATGACTTGTCGCTGACAGTGCAAGGAGAGGAAATCAATATTCCCGTGTTTAAATCCAATAAAAGCAAGGTTGTATTTGAATACCAAGCCAGTTCAGACAAAGTTGCCAATGTTTGTTGGGCGGGAAGTTTGAATGGTTGGAACAAAAGTTCGCACCCCTTGCAGAAGGACAAAAGCGGTGTTTGGAAATTAATCATGGAAACAGAGAGCGGTGAGTATCCTTACCGCATTTGGGAGGATGGTGAAGAGAAATTGGACGCAAATAATACTGTTCAAAAAGACAATGGATTGGGAGGAAAGAATAGTGTTTGGATAGTGGGCAATACAAAAAATCCTGCTAAAATCAGGACTTTTATGATGGAGGGCAGCACGCTGTACCTTTTGGCTGATGGCAAAGTTGATCGATTCGTTTATTACTTAAACAACAAAAGGGGAGGAGAGGGAATAGTAGAAAATGGTAAGTTCATTATTGTCTTGCCAAAGACAGCTTGGACAGGTTATTTGCGTGTATTTGCTGAGTCCGGTGGACAGCTCATCAATGATATCATGGTCCCCTTTATGGATGGTTCACCAGTGATGACTGCGCAGTTTTTACCGCGTCAAGATCCTAGAGGACAAATCATGTACTTCATGATGGTGGATCGTTTCTTTGATGGTTCTGTGACAAATAATTTCCCAACAGCAGATCCTGCAATTTTACCTAAGGCCAATACGATGGGCGGAGATTTGGTGGGTATTTCTCAAAAAATTAACCAAAATTATTTTTCTCAATTGGGGGTGAATACGCTTTGGATTTCTCCCATTTGCAAAAATGTTGAAGGAGCTTGGGGTCTGTGGGATAAGGGTGTGAAAAGTAAATTTTCCGCTTACCATGGGTATTGGCCTTTGGCATTGACCAAAATAGATAAACGATTTGGTTCTGAGGAAGAATTTACCAACTTAATCAATCATGCCCACAACAGGGAGTTGAATCTCGTTGTCGATTATGTTGCGCATCACGTGCACCAGGATCATCCTTTGGTGAAAGGTAAAAAGGGTTGGACCACTCCTCTTTATCTGCCAGATGGAACCATGAATACAGAGCGCTGGGATGATCACCGTTTGACAACCTGGTTCGATACATTTTTGCCCACTTTTGACTTCTCAAAACCAGAGGTTGTAAAAGCCTTATCTGATACAGCTTTGTATTGGGTGAAGAAATATCCAATAGACGGATTTAGACACGATGCCACCAAACACATTCATACAGAGTTTTGGAGGGAATTGACTTACAAGATTAAAAAGGAAAGGCCGGTAACTCCCATGTTCCAAATTGGCGAAACTTACGGTAGTCCCACTTTGATTCAGTCCTATTTAGGGTCGGGCTTGTTGAATGCTCAGTTTGATTTTAATCTCTACGATGCGATGGTGGATGCTTTTGCTAAAAGCGAAACAGATTTTAAAAACCTTGAGCAGGTGATGTTGGAGTCCATGCGTTATTATGGTTCGCACCACAGCATGGGAGTAATCACAGGAAATCAAGATAGAGGAAGATTTACCTCTTATGCCGACGGTAGCTTGAAATTTGATGAGGATGCAAAGTTGGCAGGATGGACAAGAGATATCAAGAATCAAGGTTCCATGGGCTTCAGAAGAATGGAGCAGTTGATGGCGTTTATTATGACAGCACCAGGAGTCCCTTGCATCTATTATGGCGATGAGATAGCCATGCCAGGAGGAAATGATCCTGATAATCGTCGAATGATGACATTTGATAACTTGAGCATTGATCAGCGCAAGTTAAAAGCAAGCGTATCTCGTATGACCACATTGCGCAAAAAATCAATGGCTTTGATGTACGGTGATACTGAGGTTTTGCTGAATAGTGGGCAGACCTTTGCCTACATGCGTCAGTATTTTGGCGATGTGGTAATTGTAGTATTTGACAAAAAAGATTTTAGTCCCAATGATAGCAATTGGGTGCAAGTGAATTTACCAGTTCAATGGAGAGGAAAGTTTTTCAAAGGACAGATGGGGTCGCAGTGGAAGAAAGAGAATGGTAACAATTATGTTTTGTTATCGGGCAAAGGTTATGATATTTTCACGGAAGTATCCATGAGAGAATTCCAGCAGAATCAAGAGAAAAGTAATTCAGCCCCTATGACTCCAAAGGAGCGAATGATGGCTCCTAAGCCTGAAATCAAAAGCAAGAGCAAGGGCGGAAAGAAAGACTGATGAACGGCTTATTGCAAGGAAATCGGATTGCCGATTTAGCGAACTATATTAAACAAACCTTGACAAATGAAGGTTTCGAAGAGAGGGAGACCATGCAAATGTCGAAATGGCTTTTGGAAGATTTGCTTCAAAAGCCCTATGTTGAAATTCTAATCAATTTGCAACAGCATGTTTCTGAATCAGAGATTTTGCGTTTGCATTTTAAGTTGAAGAGAATAGTTGCCAAAGAACCTATCCAATATGTTCTCGGATACAGCTGGTTCATGGGCAAAAAGTTTGAAGTAAGTCCATCGGTGCTTATTCCAAGACCTGAAACGGAGGAGTTGGTGAGTCAGGTTATTCAGCGCATCAAATACGGAAATAAGGGAAGATTGATTGATCTCGGTACCGGTTCTGGTTGCATTCCAATTGTAGTTAAAGACAAATTGCCCAATTGGCAGATTTCTGCAGTTGATATTAGTGATGACGCTTTAATTGTTGCGGAGCGCAATGCCAACGTGCATCAGGTGGAAGTTGATTTTCATAGAGATGATATTCTCAACATGGCCAATGTTGTTGGCGTTTTTGATGTCATTGTGAGCAATCCACCTTATGTCTTGATGAGTGACCAAGCACAAATGCAGAAGCATGTTCTGGAGCATGAGCCACATCTGGCATTGTTTGTTCCCGACACTGATCCTTGTTTATATTATCGAAAAATTGTTGAATGGGCTTTGGATCATTTGTGTGCTGACGGATGGATTGCTTTTGAAGTCCACGAGAAATATGCTTCCTCTGTAGCGGAAATTTTATCAAATGGTGGATTTGATGTCGAGATCGTTAAGGATTTGCAGGATAAGGACAGATTTGTTTTTGGCACTCGATAGATATTCCTAACTTTACATCATGATAATTTCTCCTTCCGTTTTATCCGCTGATTTTGCCAATTTGGAGCGTGATGTGAAAATGATTAACCAATCCAATGCAGAGTGGTTGCACATTGACATTATGGACGGTGTATTTGTCCCCAATATTTCATTTGGACTTCCTGTTACGCAAGCAATTTCCAAACATTGCACCAAGGTGATGGATGTTCATTTGATGATCGTTCATCCAGATCAATACATTGCGGCATTTAAAGAAGCGGGAGCGGACATTTTAACTGTGCATTATGAGGCATGTACGCATTTGCATCGAACCATACAGAACATTAAATCTCACGGCATGAAAGCAGGTGTTGCCATTAATCCGCACACACCAGTGTCGGTGCTAGAGGATGTATTGCAAGATTTGGATTTGGTATTGGTCATGTCAGTGAATCCTGGTTTTGGAGGACAGTCCTTCATCCCCAGAACATTGGATAAGGTCAAGGCATTAAAGAGAATGATAGTAGAACGTGGATGTTCAACATTGATTGAGATAGATGGAGGAGTCAACGCGGATAATGCAGTGGATTTGAAGAAGGCAGGTGCAGATGTTGTGGTAGCAGGTAATTTTGTTTTTAAACACAACAATCCAATCGGGGCAATTGATAGTATTTACAGTATATAAACTTTTGAGAGTATGGCAAATGTTTTTAAATTAAGGGTTATTATTGATACGGAGGAGGATGTGTTTCGTGACATCGAAATGTCACACCAGTCCAGTTTTCATCAATTGCATGAAACCATACTGCAGTCTTTTCAGTTTGAGAAAGGTTAAATGGCCAGTTTCTATTTGAGTAATGATGAATGGGAAAAAGGATTGGAGATTCCTCTGATGGATATGGGAGAGGGAGTTGTCTCCATGGAGAATGCGTTGCTTTCTGAGATGCTGCAATCTGTAGGGAACAAAGTGCTCTACGTCTACGATTTTTTGCGCATGTGGATTTTTTACATTGAAGTAATGGACGTTTTAGAGTCTGATGACAATCAAACTTATCCATTGGTTTCATTGTCATTTGGCGAGGCACCATCTCAAGACTCAAAAGAAATGGAAGCCATGTTTGATGATGGGAAATGGGAGGAGGAGGAAAAATGGGACGCAGCTTCAGGTGATGAAGATGAAGACGAGTTTGGTTTTAACGATGATGAAAACTTTGACGCCGACGACTTTGATGGGTACTACGATGAAAGATAAATTCAGATTTATTATCCGACAATTGATTCTGGGGTTGGTAATGTTTTTATCATGTTATTTTCTGTTGTCTTGTAAGTCAAAAGGCGATGGGGTGGTTACTTCGGATATGATTCATATCACAGCAACAGCATCTTCTGAGAAGGAGGAATACAGAGGTCCGGTAATGACATTTGATCAAGATACATTGTTTTTTGGACCAATAGCTGTTGGTGAGAAATTGTCACATGTGTTTCAGTTTGTGAACAGTGGACGTTCTCCGCTCGTTATTAGTGGTGTATATCCTTCATGCGGTTGTACCACAATGAAGGACTGGCCTAAAGATCCCATTGCACCTGGTGAATCAGGTCAAATTTCCATTGAGTTTAATTCGACAGGAAACTCAGGCAAAGTGGATAAAACCATTACGGTTTCAACCAATTCAGAACCCTCGAATATTGTCTTGCACTTGGTTGGTGATATTTTGGGTAAGGAAGTTATTCAAGGAAAAGATCGTCCAGGTATGCACATGGAAAGAACGAGATAAATCATTAACTTAGCAATCTAAATCAATTAATATGTTGTTATTACAAGCTCAAAATGGAGGAAGTGGATGGGCAACGCTCATCATGTTTGGTGGGATGTTCGTTATCATGTATTTTTTTATGATACGTCCACAGCAGAAAAAGCAAAAGGAAGCCAAGAAGTTTCAGGATTCTTTGGAAGTAGGGGATAAGGTCATGACTTTGGGTGGTATCCACGGAAAGATTGTTGAAGTAGGGGATACTTTTGTTGTCATGTCTATCGATCAAGGTAGAATGCGCATTGAAAAGGCTGGTATTAGCCCAAGTAAACAAGTAGAAACACAATCATAGTTCTTAATACAATTATTTATGAAAAAGATTATTTTGTCTTTGGTTTTGATTGGTGCTGGCCTTTGTTCTATCGCGCAGAATCAAATTAACATGATTTGGTGTGGTAGCAAAGAAGCGGGTAAATTGGATGCTGTTTCCCTATCACCGGAATGCATGACAGTAGCCCCAAAATTTTGGATTCCTGGTAAAGGAGAATTGAAATGTTTGGGTTTTAAAATGGCCATTGGAGATGAGAAGCAATCTGTGGTTTTTGTCTCAAAAGATGGTGATTTGACCGAAAGAATGACGGAGTCATTAAAAATGAATTCAACTGCGGGTTTTGTTCATTTCTTTGATGTGATTGTTCAGTCACCAGACGGTTCAACTGAGTTAAGCGATACTGTTTACAAAATCAGATTGATTAAATAATATAACAAAGGGCCTAGGCCCTTTTTTTGTGAAATGAAAGATTGGATTGATATTTTTTGGAATCATTTGCCTGAATTTTTATCAGCATTGGTTTTTTTATTTGTGGCTTGGTTAATCATTGGTCGATTGCTCAGGGTGATTGAGTTTACCATGATTCACCGCACATTGAGTCCGACACTCAGGTCATTTGTCAAAAGCTTTGTAGGAGTTGCCTTAAAAACCGTAGTATTAATCACGGCAGCGGGAATTGCAGGTTTCGAGGTGACATCCTTGGTTACCTTGATGGGAGCTGCAGGTTTAGCTATTGGACTTTCATTGCAGGGTGAATTGCAGAATTTTGCAGGTGGGGTGATGTTATTGTTCTTTAAGCCGTTCGAGGTAGAAGATTATATTACGGTTGGGCAATACACGGGTAAAGTGGAAGAGATTCAAATTTTTAATACCAAGTTGCGCACTACGGAATCTCATTTGGTAATTATTCCAAATAAGATGTTATCCAATGAGGTCATTACCAATTATACCAAATCAGATGAAGTGGTTTTACCTATAGCTTTTTCAGAGTGTGTATTGTCCTTCAATTGGGAAAATAGTCTTACAAAATGTTCAGAGATCGTAAGACAATTGCACCATCAGAATTTGATTTTACAGAATCATTTTGAGTTACGCATTCTGAAGTCAGAAGGTCAAATGATTTATTTGAATTTGTTATTGAAGACAACAAGAGTAAGTGCGGAAGAGGTAAAACACCAATTTTGGCTGGCTTTTCACAATGTTACTGCTCGCTAATAAATTTGGTTTTTAAACAGACGCAAGCACTAATCCTTTGCAGCATCCAAATCCAATGTTGTATTGTTTGCCAATGGAAACGCCTTCCATTGCGATCGTATCACCGTCCAAAATAAATTTACGTTCACTGCCATCTTTCATGGGAACGGGTTTTGTACCTTTCCAAGCAATCTCAAGCATAGAACCATAACTGCCAGCCATAGGGCCACTGATGGTGCCAGAAGCCATCATATCGCCGCAACGTATATTGCATCCGCCAACAGTATGATGAGCCAATTGTTGAGCGTAGTTCCAATACATGTATTTGTAGTTGCTTTCTGAAACAATGGTTTCTTCTCCGTTCGCAGGTGTTATAGAAACTTTCAGGTCAATATTTACATTGAAATTACCTTCATATTTTAGATATGGTAATACTTCAGGTGATTGCACCGGACCTTGTTCATGAAATTCTTCTAGAGCTTCCAATGTTACTATCCAAGGAGAAATGGTAGAGGCAAAGTTTTTTGCCAAAAATGGTCCCAATGGCACGTATTCCCACCGTTGTATATCTCTTGCGCTCCAATCATTGAAAATGACAAAACCAAAAATATAATCTTTGGCTTCGGCTGTTGATATGCGCTGTCCCATGGGTTTACCATCAAATGTGATAAACGCCATTTCCAACTCAAAGTCCAATTGATTTGCGGGTTGAAAAGTAGGAAGGGTATCGTCTGAAACGTTTGTTTGTCCGTAAGGTCTATGAATGGGCGTTCCGCTCACCACTATAGAAGAAGCTCTTCCATGGTAGCCAACAGGTAGATGTTTCCAGTTGGGCAACAATGCCTTTTCGGGATCTCTAAACATCATCCCAACATTACGGGCATGATCCTCACTGCTGTAAAAATCGGTATAGTCTCCAATCTGCACAGGCAAATGCATCGTAGCGTCCTTTTGAAAATCGATGACATCGTTCACTTGTGGATGATCTCTCAATAGACCATTTTCTCTATCCAACAAATCAATGATTGTATTTCTTAATTCAGCCATCTTTGATTTGCCGTGCTTCATGAGTGTGTTGAGCACGCATGTGTTGAAGTCATGGGAAGTAAAGGACAAATGACTGAGAAGTTGAAGATCAAAAACACCTTTCAGGTCAATGATTTTATCACCAATAGCAGCGCCAGGGCGTGCTTTTTTTGTTGACGTAGAATAAATTCCAAAAGGTATATTTTGAATGGGAAACGGACTCTGTGGAGCCACATCGATCCATGATTTTTTCATATTACATCAATTGAGCAACAATTTTTTCAATGGTCAGTCCTTCAGCTTCAGCTTTGTAATTGCGGACAACACGGTGTCTAAGTATGGGAAGTGCTACAGCTTTTACATCCTCAATGTCAGGACTGAATTTACCATTTAAGGCAGCATGACATTTTGCCCCAATAATCAGATGCTGAGAAGCCCTTGGACCAGCTCCCCAAGCGATATTTTTGTTTACCCAATCCGGCGTAATTTCTCCATCTGGTCTAGTCTTGTTTACCAACTTCACCGCATATTCAATAACATTGTCTGCTACGGGCATTTTACGAATGATGTTTTGATAATTTAAGATTTCCTCCTGCGTAATTACGGCATTGATTTGAACCTTTCGGTCATCTGTAGTAGCCTTGACAATGTCAATCTCTTCTTGAAGGGTAGGGTAGTTGACCCAAATATTGAACATGAAACGGTCCAATTGTGCTTCGGGTAGCGGGTATGTACCTTCTTGCTCAATTGGATTTTGAGTTGCCAAAACAAAGAAAGGCGCGGGCAAAGGCATTGTCTTTCCTGCTGCAGTTACTTTTCGTTCTTGCATGGCCTCAAGCAAAGCCGATTGTGTTTTGGGAGGTGTCCTGTTGATTTCATCAGCCAAAATGATGTTAGAAAAAATTGGTCCAGGAATAAACTTGAATTGTCTATTCTCATCCAATATCTCAGCACCTACAATATCGCTTGGCATTAAATCAGGTGTGAATTGAATTCTTTTGAAGTCTAATCCCAAGGCTTGGGCAATGCTATTCACCAACAAAGTTTTGGCTAAGCCAGGAACACCTACTAGTAAGCAATGTCCATTGCTGAAGATGGATATGAGAACATACTTAACAACTTCGTCCTGACCAACAATGGCCTTTGATACTTCTTGCTGAAGGTCTTTATACTGAGCCCTAAGCTTATTCAAATTTTCAACTTCTGACATTTTGTTTACTATTTTTTATTTAACCAGATGAACTCAAAATCACATGAACGGTATTCTTCGTCTGCTTGAATATAGGTTCTATTCAATTTTGACTTTACCCAATTGTCGGTTGCTGTTCTTTTGGTTTCTGAGGTGGCGGCATTTTGAAATATCTCATAGTCCAAATCCAAATTGGCTTTGTGCGCATTGATTCGGTCATCCAATCTGTAAATCACATATCGTTTTGCTCCGTCCGCTGTCGTGGATAATATCGGTTCTGATATTTCTCCTGGCTTCATCCGACTTAAAATCAAATTGATTTCAGGATCCAAATTTCCAATTTCATGCTTTAATCCACCAGTGACAGGACTCATTACTTGACCTTCTTGATTTTTACTTTCTTCATCAGAACTATAGCGCAAAGCACCTTCTTTGAAAGATATGACTTGATTTTTGATTTGCTGATAAGCGCTATCAGCCAATTGATGCGCAACTTCTAAATCTTTGTCTTTTACTTTAGGCGTCATTAAGATGTGGCATGATTCGTAATAATCGCCTCTTTTTTCAATGACTTTGACAAAGTGATAACCAAAGTCACTTTTGAAAACAGGTGTGAACTTCCCTTCGTCAGTGTTGTATACAGCTGCCTCATATTCAGGGACAAAAGTTCCTCTTTTTTGTAAAGGATAGCAGCCTCCTTTGTATTTACTTCCGGGATCTTCACTCCATTTTGCAGATTGCAAGGTCATGGATGTCCGACCAGAAACGATGTCATTGCGAATGGAGTCCAGGTGATGTATGACTTGCGTAATCTCCTTTTCTCTGATTTTTGGTGCAAAGACAATTTGAGAATATCCCACTTGCTCAGGAATGAGGGGAATGGAATCTTTGGGTTGTTCTTGATAATACTTTAAAACATCAGCAGGTGTGGTGACTGAGCTTTTTGTAACTTCCTGTTGTTCTTTTTCAATGAGTAACTGATCCTTGACGGTATCAAAAAACTCTTCTTTTAATACGGGTATGCTTTTACCGTAATAGGTTTCAAATGCCTCTTCTGAGCCCAACATTTGAACAAAATAATTGATTCTCTTATCTACCTGCAATTGCACTTCGCTGTCATCAACCGCTACACTATCCACTTTGGCATGGTGAAGAAGTAACTTTTGATACATCAGATTTTCAAATGCTTGACATCTTGCTTCAACGGGAGCAGCTTTTGCTTTGTAGGTTTCTACTAAGGCATTTTCCAAATCGGATAATAGAATAATCTCGTCCCCAACAACACCAATAATTTCATCCACCGTTTTCAAAGTGGGTTGACTGAAAGCCAGCGTTTCAACCATCAATGTGAACAACAGCACAAATACATTCTTCATCTTCTTCATGGTTTTTTTATTAATCCTTCTGCTTCGTATTTTCTTAATAGCTCAGTTTGGTACTGTTGCCAAATCATCCATTTTTTGCTTTCTAGTACAACCTCCTCAGACATTCCTACTTGATTGCTATCCGCTTTTGCATTGTGGTTCTCACCAATTCCTTCTGAAATGACTTTTTCTCTCAATTCCTGAACAAGCAGTTGATTTTTAAATCGTTCTATTTTTAAATCTAAATCCGCTGGAACTGGATTTTTTTCAGCTTCCATTCTTAAAACTTGGTCTTGAATCCATTGTTGAACAAATGCATTGCAAAATGTTGCACTATCTGCCGCGTTCAAACCCTTGGGAAGATGAGCAGCCATTGCCGATTGATACAACTTGGCATCGCCTACTTGTACCAATGTTGTTTCATTATTCGGAGAAGACCCACAGGAGATAAACAACAACAGCACTATGTAGGAAATGAATCTCATTAGTGAATAGAATACAATAAATCTTTGTTAATGACGATTTTCCCTTCTTTCTCTTGCTTCAATGAATTTATCCAGGATTCTTCCAAGAAATTTTGATAATCACTGGTGATAACACCTCTCGCCTCAGTTAATTTTTTTGGACCTGCAGGAATGAAATCTATGACTTTGACAACGACCATTTTTCCGTTGACGTCCAAATCTTTTGCATTGATTTTTCCATTTCCTTTCCAATCCATCATTTTCAATAAAGGGCGATCTTCTTCTGAATATATACCTGTATCATACATAACATGCGCTTGATTGTCTGCGTTGATTTCTGACTCAATGGCTTCAATTGGATACTCTCCCGACTCCAACATCTCTCGAACGGTCTTGCTGTAATTGCTATTCTCACAGGTGAATACGGCAATTTGCGCTCTGTCTGTCCACAGATAGTTGTTTTTACGTTGTTCATGAAAGGCGCGCAATCCAGCTGTATCTTTCACCGCCTTTGACCAAACTTTTTGATCGGTCAATTCAAATAACAAAATACCGTCTCTGTATTCATTCATCAACATCCTAAAAGCAGGATACTTGGCTTCTAATTGACTATCCTCAAACTTTAGAACTTGCTCGTTGCTGAAGTTTTTGAATTCATTGGAAACAAAATCAAATGGCGATATCTTATTTCTGTTGGATTTTTTCTTGTTGATGTATTGAACAAAATCCATCGCTTTAAAGCTTTGATTGTTCAATGAAATCAAAACACCCTTGGTTAGTTTTTTCTTCGGTTTCCATTGCCCGTTGAACACATTGCTATCTGCTGAAGCGATGAGTTTATCCAACAATACATCGTTTTGGGTATAACCATATTCAGCTTTCAATTTGTTTAAAAATGCATTCTTGGTTTTCTCTGCTCTTGAATCTTTTTGGACTTTACCTCTGATTTCTTTTTCCAACTGCTCATAGCTAGCAAGTGGTTTGTAATCCAATCTCTTGACAATGTGCCATCCATAAGATGTTCTGAATGGTTTTGAAATATCGCCGTTGTGTTTTAATGCAAATGAAGAATCTTCAAACTCCATAACCATCTTGTTGATTCCAAACCAGGGCAATTCTCCACCTTTTTTGTTCGAAGAGCCATCTTCACTGTACAAACCAGCTAATTCTTCAAATGTCTTTTCACCACCATTGAGTTTGGTATAAACCTCTTCAATTTTGTTTTTGGAATAGTTGGCATCATCTTGCTTGTCTCTGAACATGATGTGAGCTACTCTGATTTCGCCTCTTGCAGGACGGCGGTCTGTAACTTTTACAATGTGGTAACCATATTTGGTTCTCACAGGCATTGAAACTTCTCCTTTTTTTGTCAGGTAAGCGGCGGACTCAAAAGGATAGACCATTTGGAAAGCCGTAAAATATCCAAGGTCTCCGCCATTGTCTTTGGCAGAGGGGTCTTCGCTGCTTCTTTTGGCAATTTCATCAAATGTAGATTTTCCAGCTATGACTTCATTGCGAAGTTGAAGAATTTTTTGATAGGCTCTTGCTGTATCGCTAGGAGCTGCGCTCGGGTCACATTTTACCAAAATATGGTATCCGTGTATTTCTTCTTTTAAACGGTTGTATCCTTCTTGTACCAATCCATCCAACATACTAGCGTCTACCAAATATGGGCGAGCCAATTGGGTGCGGTATCCAGCTAGTTCATTCTTGAATTTAGCAACCGTATCCAATCCCAATTTTTTGGCTTCAGCCACTTTTAATCTGAAATTGATGTACAACTTCATGTACTCATCCAAAGAAGCTTGCGAAATAACGGAATCGCGGTTGTTCTTTTTGAAAATGGTTTCAAACTCTTCCAAGCTGATTTCTTCCCCGTCAATGGTCAGAATGGTTTGATTGGATTTTGCAGTGTTTGTCCCTGGTTGAGCCCATAAGTTTGTTGAGCATAAGGACAATAAAAAAATGGAAACACCAATAATTCTCTTCATATCTTTCTTTTTTTACAAGGTGCACAAATGTAACCAATTTTAATACGTCAACCTTGCAGTTTTGACGATAGAAGGTTAAAAAAAATTAAGGCCTTAGAGGTTTGCCAATGATGAACATCGCAGGTGTTTTGTGCAATTCAACGTTGCCCTTTTTCCATTGTTCAATGCTTTGGGTTATGATTCTTTGATGCGGGCCATGAATACCGACTCCAATGCATAGAAATGTATTTTTTGCAAGGTGCTGAATGCAATCATCTAATACAGCTTTGTTGCGGTATGGGGTATCCATGAAAATCTGTGATTCGCCGCTATTTATTGAAGATTCAAATTGTTTGAGCATCCTAATGCGATCATTTTTCTCCCTGGGCAAATAACCATGAAATCTAAACTTTTGACCATTCATTCCTGATGCCATAAGGGTAAGCAGTATAGATGATGGCCCAACGATTGGAAAAACTGGAATTTTTTTCTCATGTGCAAAAGCCACCACTTGACCTCCTGGATCAGCTATGCAAGGCAAGCCAGCATCGCTCATCAAGACAGCCAATGGCTCTGAGCCTAGTTTCTGAAGAATGTTTTGCTTTTCTTGTTCAGTTGTGTTCTCGTTCCACTCATAAAAAGTCAAATCGTCAAATGGCAGTGTAAATCCCATTTTGCGCAAATTGCGTCTTGCTTCTTTCACATTCTCAACAATCCAAAACTGTATGGATTGAACTTTTTCCGATTCGGGCATTCCGGCAAAAGAAAAACCCTCGTCTGCAATAGGCGAGGGCAGTAGGTATAACCCAATATGTTTTTTCATTATAAGTATTGTCGCTTACAAAGCGTTGAATTCATCGTCAATAGAGGATTCAGATGTCACGGATGTCACGGATTCAATTGGTGCGGAAGGTGCGTCTTGTTGACGTTCTTTGATGTATTGGATGGTTTCCTCCAAACCTTGAATGAATTTCTCAAAGTCTTCTTTGTACAAGAATATTTTATGCTTTTCATAATTGACATTCCCTGTTTCAGCGCTTCCAGTGCGCTTGCTCTCAGTAATGGTCATGAACAAGTCATTTCCTCTCGTTGATTTGACATCAAAGAAGTAGGTTCTCTTTCCAGCTCTTACCGGTTTTGAATAAACATCATCACGGTAGTTATTTCCCTCATGCATACGTATAGGTTTTGAACGATGTCCAAATATAAATTTTTTATTTGAAAAAACAAATCTTTGTGATGTGAATTTTTTTGTCGTCTCCAGCAACAGCAAAAAGGTCATTCCATTTTATGATGGCGTTCACAGATCGCAGCGGAATACCATTCATTTTGTCCAATCGATACAATAGATCTAGCGTTTGCCTGTCCCAAATCTTGATGCTCTTATCTAATGACCCAGACACCATTATTTCATTTTCCTCATCCCAAATTAAACTGTAGATTGCATTCAAGTGGGCTTGTATACTCAAAATGGGTTTCGTGCTCTGTTGATGGTAAGCTATTATTTCACCTGATTTTGAGCCTAAAATCCAAACTTTTTTTGATGCATGATAAAATCCACTGGTCCAACCATTAATGTGTTTTGAAGTATATATTTCATTCCAATATTTGGATTCAAATATTCTAAAGTTTCCTTCATTGTCGATACAAGCCATTTCTGTTTTATGGGAGTCCCAAATGAATTTTCTAATTTTAGCTGATCCTGTCCAAATGGTTCTGACAATGCACATTTTGGATTTATCCCACAAATGAATCTTCCCATCCCCTCCGCCAGTGATAATAAATTCATCGTTGGACTCAATGGCATATAAACCCAACGCATGGCACTGGTATCTGTTCAGGATTTGTTTTTCTTGGATATCAAAAATATTGAGATTGCCATCAATGCCTCCCGTGAATAAAAGATTCTTGTCCAAGTGCAAAGCAAAAGTACTTTCTGTGGTCTCAGCAAATAGTTCAGCTATAAATTGTCCATCTAAGTTCTTGTATCTAATGATCTTGCGGTCCCCTCCTGCGGAGTACAAGTGATGTTGATCGATTGCCAATGTATACACTGGTGCCTGATGAAAATCAAATGTGTCAATTACTTCTAAATTGATGGGCATGGGGTAAAAATAGAATTAACTTTGCAAAGCAATGTCAAAAATTTCAGTTTCTATTCCTAAGGGAACACGCGATTTTGGTCCAGAAGTAATGGCCCGAAGAAAATTCTTGTTGGACACCATTCAACGTCAATTTCAATTGTATGGATTCCTTCCGTTGGAGACACCGAGCATGGAGAATTATAGCACGCTGACTGGAAAATATGGTGATGAAGGTGATCAATTGCTGTTCAAGGTGCTGAACAATGGCGAATTTTCCAAGGGTGTGAACGAGTCAGATTGGGACAATAAAAACCACAAAGCGCTTGTTGGTCAATTGTGTGATCGCGCTTTGCGATATGATTTGACAGTTCCCTTCGCTCGATTTGTCGCCATGAACCATGGCCAGCTGACTTTTCCATTTAAGCGCTATCAGATTCAACCTGTATGGCGCGCTGACCGTCCGCAGAAAGGCAGATACCGTGAATTTTATCAATGTGATGCAGATATTATAGGAACGAATAGCTTGTGGTGTGAATGGGAATTGGTGAAATTGTACGATGCCGTGTTTCATCTTTTGAAAATCCCTGTTGTTATTCATGTCAACAACCGTAAGGTGCTTCAGGCGCTTGCCAATGCTTCAAGAATGGAGAATTGCTTTACTGATATGACCGTTGCTTTGGATAAGTTAGATAAGATAGGTTGGGAAGGGGTAGAGCAGGAGATGGTGGCCAAAGGAATTAGCGCTGAGAATGTAAACCAACTTAAAACGTGGCTTGGCAGAATTCAAGATAAACCAGAAGAGATTGGTATTTTGCTTTCATCTTTTGGTTCCCCAGAATCCATTGCTGAAGTCCATTTTTTCAATCAAGCGGCTCAGATGGCTCCCCTTCAACACGCCGCTTGGAAATGGGATTTTACTTTGGCCAGAGGATTAAACTATTATACCGGTTTTATTTTTGAAGTGAAGGCTTTGGGAGTTGAGATGGGCAGCATAGGTGGAGGTGGACGCTATGATGATTTAACAGGGATATTTGGTGTAAAAGATTTATCCGGTGTGGGAATTTCCTTTGGAGCGGATAGAATCTACGATGTCATGGAGATATTGAATTTGTTTCCAGAAGGTATTGAGCAATCTACCAAGGTGTTGATTGCAAACTTTGATTCATCAACCATTGAAATGTCCGTTCAGCTTTTGTATTCATTGAGGAGTAATGGAATTCCCGCAGAGCTTTATCCTGAGGAATCAAAAATGAAGAAGCAATTCAAGTATGCGGATGATAGACATATTCCTTTTGTCATTGTCATTGGTGAAGAAGAATTGGCCAATGGAACGGTGAATATTAAGAACATGTCAACGGGCAACCAATTCTCGTTGGTTCATGATGAAGTCATGGATTGGATGAAGAATGAAATGCAATAAAACTTTTACGACTCTTATTTGTTACTTACATAAATACATTTAATTAATCATCACCATGAATAACAACGATCAAAAAACAACCCGCATTGCCGTTTTCTTTGATGGATCTTTTTTCCTTCAGATCAATTCATACTACAAACACAACCATACAGTGGGGAAGAGTTTTTTCTTTTCTGGATTTATGGAGTATATCCGACACAAAGTAGCTCAGCAAGAACATTCTAAATACCACATGTGTCCCATCGTTGAGTCGCATTGGTTTAAAGGACGTTATTCTTCTAATGCATTTGAATCCCGTTATCCAGACCCTCAGAAGCGCACAGAGATCATGAACAGTGAGCGCAAAACAGAAGATTCATTGGTCTATCAAGGGGTGAAATTGCATTACAGTCCCATCCATTTGGATAATGAGACACAAGAACCTTTGGACAAACCCATCAATGTCGCCTTTACTGCAGAAGGAGTTGCTCTGGCAGCACAAGACAGATTTGATGTTATGGTAATTATTGGCGGTGATGGGGAGTTTCAACACCTGGTGAATAAGGTTAACAGCTTTGGCAAAAGAGTCATGGTATTGGGTTTCAATTTATCTTTTGAAACAGAAACACAATACGGTCCGAGAAAGAAGTTTATCAGGACATCTCAGATATTGATGGAACGTGCTAACTACAGCGTGTGGATGGATCGGATCATTGAAGAAGGTCTAGAAACCAATGAGCGATTGGTCTTGAGTTTATTCAACAATATGTAAGAATTTTATTGGGCATGGATTATCTTTGCCTCATTGGGACATTAGCTCAGCTGGTTAGAGCGCTACCTTGACATGGTAGAGGTCATCGGTTCGATTCCGGTATGGCCCACATATAATTGCTAAGGGCAATTGTTATTTCCGATGAATCGTTTTTTTAGTTTTTACTAAATGAATGATGTGTTGAAAATCTATTAAGCTGCTTATAATGCAAAAAAGGTCGCTGATTAGCGACCTTTTAAAATCATTGAAAAATTAATTTCTTTTCTTGAAGAATAAGCGGGTAACAAAAATACCTTGACCATCTTCTTTTCCTGCATCGCTTTCTACACCACTAGCAACAAAAGCCAAGTCATAACCTTGAGCATCCATCTCATTTAATTTGGACATAATGATAGCATCGTTAGACGCAATGTTTTGGAAGTTGATACCAACACCTGAGAAGTAGTTCAACATTTTGGTTTCACGCAATCCAGTTACTTTGATATCACTGCGATCCACATCACCTTGTTTGGAATCTTTACCATCAGTTCTTACGGTGGTGAAGGCGTTATAATCCACCTCAGTAGTTGATTCGATCATTCTTGAGCGTCCCATTCCCATTGGGATGATGGACTCAATAACGGTTACTACTTTGTACTGTGCAGAAGCAAATTGAGCCACCAAGGCTAATGCTGCAAATAGGGTTACTTTTTTCATTTTATCTTTTTTGTTTTAATTTATTCAACAATAATTATGCATAGCGGCGTTTCCATTGACCACTTTTCTTAGCATCAGCTGAGGCCCTAGAAATAGTGAGCTGTTCTTGGTGATAAGTGTGAAGTGCCAATGCGGCAGCCAATTCTTCCAAATTGCCATCTGTCTCATTTAAAACCTCTGGTGTGTAGTATTTTTTGACAAAATGGGTGTCAAAGTCCCCGCTTACAAATGCCTCGTGGTTGATGGCCCATGAGCAAAAGGGTAGGGTAGTCTTTACTCCAGTAATGTAATACTCATCAATGGCTTTTGTCATTTTGGCAATGGCATCATTTCTATCGGTTCCATGGACAATGAGTTTGGCAATCATGGGGTCATAATAAATAGGGATTTCCATACCCTCTTCAAATCCATCATCTACACGCACCCCTTCGCCTGATGGTCGCTCATAGCTGATGAGTTTACCAATGTCCGGTAAAAAGTTATTGGTGGGGTCTTCGGCATACACGCGAACTTCAAGGCTGTGTCCGTTGATTTTTAGGTCTTGCTGTGTGAAGGATAATTTTTCTCCTCGAGCAATTTTAATTTGCTCTTGAACCAAATCAACTCCTGTAATCATTTCCGTTACTGGATGCTCAACCTGCAATCGGGTGTTCATTTCAAGAAAATAGAAATTTCTTTTTTCATCCACCAAAAATTCAACGGTTCCTGCGCCAACATAGTCACACGAACGAGCAACATTCACTGCGGATTCGCCCATGGCCTTTCGCATTTCGGGTGTGAGGATACAGCTTGGAGCTTCTTCAACTACTTTTTGGTGACGACGTTGAATGGAACATTCCCGTTCAAAAAGGTAAACAATGTTTCCGTGCTGGTCGGCTAGCACTTGAATCTCAATATGGCGGGGTCCGGTGACATAGCGTTCAATGAACACTGAGCCGTCTCCAAAAGAACTTTCAGCCTCTGAAATGGCCCGTTCCATTTGCTCTGCTACTTCATCGATATTCTCCACGATGCGCATTCCTTTTCCACCACCGCCTGCAGAAGCCTTAATCAGAATGGGCAGTCCTACTTCTAGAGCAACTTTTTTAGCCTCTTCCACATCAGCTATGGCATCTTCCGTTCCAGGTACCATGGGAATATTGAATTTGCGCGCGGCAGCTTTTGCTGCGAGCTTGGATCCCATCATCTCAATGCTATGCGGTTTGGGACCGATGAAGGTAATTCCAGCGTCTGTCACCTTTTGAGCAAAAACAGCATTCTCAGAAAGAAACCCATATCCAGGGTGAATGCCATCCACACCAATTCTTTTGGCTAATTCAATGATTTCATCACCTTTTAAATAGCTTTGATTGGATGGGGCAGGGCCGATGCAATAGGCTTCATCGGCAA
The DNA here is from genome assembly GCA_947504275.1 of Flavobacteriales bacterium. GTDB lineage: Bacteria > Bacteroidota > Bacteroidia > Flavobacteriales_D > Sanyastnellaceae > CAMCTV01. The sequence goes on along the minus strand of CANNHA010000002.1, from coordinate 13,943 downwards.
ACTTGGCAAATGGTGCGTTTTTATCCGCCTCACTGTAAACCGCTACGGTTTTAATTCCCATTGCTTTTGCAGAGCGCATCACACGCAAAGCAATTTCTCCTCTGTTGGCAACCAGTATTTTTTGCATGGGGCTAAGATAAGTGTTGTGATGAAACGTGCGTTTATTCTCGCACAACTTTCACCAATCGTTTTTCATTTATTCCTCGCAATACCAATAGATAAGTTCCTTTGTTTTCTGGCAATTCTATTTGTTGTGAACTTCCTTTGATCCACTTAGTGGTGATTAATTTTCCTTCGTTGCTGTATATGTCAACCGATTGAATCAAAACACCTGGGTTATTTAAAGTAACCCATCCATTGTAACTTGGATTGGGGAAAATACTTGGTCTAGCTTTGATTTCGCCAACTCCAACATGTGTAAAATTGGTTTCTTGCAAAGCCACTTCAAATGGCGCTGGACCTTGCTCCAAATACATATTTCTCCAGGTGTTGATTTCTGGTGTGTCAAAGGCAAACATTTCGTCCATGTACTTCGGAGGCGCTGTTTGATAGAGCAAACGAGCCGTTACGTGAAAATCGCCAGAATTAAAGTTCTGAATTGGAACGTGAAAATGAAGGATATCTGAACCGGTGCCTTCTACGCCATTTAACTTATTGAAATCGTTGTCCCAATTTGCGCCAACGATTTTTGTGGTATCGTACAACCCTCCAACTTGTGTAGAGAAACCAAGTGGAGTAAGTCTGTTGTCTTTTAAATAATCATCGGCGCGCTCAAGCACAGTCGTTACATTTCCATTGACATCAGCCATTACCATTTCATAAATCTGCACTTGTTCTGGTGCGTTAATCATGTTGTAATGGGGTTCATAGGTGCTGTTCTCGCCAATCACACGGTAGTCATTGTCTACACCTCCGGATCTAAAAACTTCTTGGCCGTTGTTGTCTGTTATGACAAATTCTACAAAGGCTCTTCTTGCGGGATATCCGCTTGGAAATTTATGACCAGCAAGGTTTCTAATATTTACTTCAAAACGTGCGGTGTCTTGGTCTATAACACCTGTATTGAGCGTTACTTCTGCAGTTTGATAACGAAGTTGATCTTGCGTTCTGGCAATAACGGTATTGAAGTGACCAGCATTGGCAGTGATATCCAGTGCATCGATGTTGTTCTTCATGAGTTCTAGCATGAAGGTATTTCCTCCCACCAACCAATGTTGTGCATAGGGCTGTCTTCCTGGTAAAAAGGAGTACCCTGAGGCAATCACAATGGGCTCATTCAATTTAGGCATGTGACAATCTTGGCATTCTTGGTGAACTGCCGGGTCATTGCTTGTCTTATAAGAAGAGTTCAACCACTCATGATAAGTGGCTTGCTCTATGAAATCATTGCCAGTATAATTTCCGGTCAAATCGGCGGTATGGGTAGCTAGCGTATGACAACCTGCACAAGTTTCCGATTTTGAAAATGTATGACTGCCCACAGGAGTATAACCTACAAAGCTTTGCATGGCTTGATAAAAGATGGGAAAGTCTTGCTCCTCGCTTACATACGGACCCCAGATGGTATCGGTGTGAAAATGCAAGTCGCCAGAAAAGTCATTACCCACTTGATCCATTCTTTGTTGGTGACATGCGCTGCAATTGACACCGTCCCTAGCCATTGAGTCCGTTGGCAATTGATTGATGTCGTAATCTTCTATGCCATTAAATCTGTTGGTGTAAAGACCAATAGGAGCATGACAACTTGTACATTGATTTACCAATTCTTGCGCATGCCCTGGATTAACAGACATTTCATGAGATAACTTCGCCCTCCAAAAAGGATCTTTTGCAGAATTGGCCATCATCGTTGCCCGCCAATTTTCGGATGGATTAACCAGTTCACCTTCAGCAGTAATATTAGCAAAACCTACAGGATCAACACCATGGCATCCAGCGCATCTGCCACTGCCAACAAAAAATCCATTATCATAGACAGGAAGATTTCCGTTCAGCATTTTTACCATATCTGCTTGAGAGTGAAATTTTCCTTTGTGGGGGACAAAAGACCAACCCAAAGAGAAAAGACCAGCCGCAATGATTACTGAAAACAAAACGACCTTTTTAGGATGACTGTATACTAGTTTTTTCATGATTTCAGTTCCAATATTAAAACAAAAAGCATTGGACAATTACCAAATTTCCAATCGATCAATAATTTGTTGACCCATTTTCTCATTGATTTGTTGCACGATGTTTTGTCGATTCATGCTGAGCTCTTGTTTGATAACCCCGCTATCCACACTGATGCTTAGTGTTTTACCAAAAATTTCAGCCTTGGTGGTGTGCCGGCTAATGAAGTCACCCACAACTTCTCGGTATGTTGTGATGGCATCCACGCGCATCATTTTCTTTTCCAATCCGCGTTGTTTAATCCATTCCTTGATGATGGCGCCTATGGGTTGGTTATTAAAGTCTCTGCTCATGAAAAGTGTATTTTTGAAAAAGGCGCATTCATTGAGGCTAAGATACTCGGAATTCTATCGCTGTCTGTATCGGTAATAATAACCTGTCCATGAATGTTGTCATTCAGCCATGAGAACAGATTGGAAAGTCTTTGGGAGTCTAGCTTGTCATGTATGTCATCCAATAGCAACAATGGATCTTTCTGCGCGAAATCTTGAATGAACAGCAACTGAGCCAGTTTTAAAGCCAGTACAAATGTTTTTTGTTGACCTTGAGAACCCATTTTGCGGATGAGATGATTATCTAACTGGAAAAGTAAATCATCTTTGTGTGGTCCAACACCGGTGCGCTCTGAGTGCCAATCTTGTTGGTAGTTTGAAGCCAGTTGTTCAAGATACTGGGTTGCATGGTAATTGTTTTGAAGTACAACAGCTGCTTGATCAACATCTCCTGAAAAAAACTGAATCAATTGAGGCAGTTTTGTTGAAATAAACTGCACAAAAAGGTGTCGTTCCCTTTCAATGATTTGAACCCACTCCAACAGCAATTCATCGTACCAGGAAATTTCTTGGAATTGATTTACTTTTCTTTCGTGTTGACTTTTCAATAAGGCGTTGCGTTGCAGCAGAAGGTGATTGTATTTGATCAACGCCTCTAAATATTGAGGGGAAGTTTGGCAAATGGCATTGTCCATCCATTTTCTTCTTTCTTCAGCATTTTCAGTAATGAGCAATTGATCCTGCGGGGCAATGACCACAACAGGTTGCCATCCAATGTGATCAGCCAATTTTGGTAACGACTGACCGTTGAGTGCGAAGGATTTTTTTCCAGTTCTTCTGAGGTTACATAGCACCTCAAAGGATTGATGATTTTGAGAACCCCAGCCTTTGATACTGGATTCTTCTTTTTCATGCTGAATGGAGAGTTGGTCAGTGTGGTGAAAATAACTTTTGGTTAAGCACAAATAGTGCATGGCATCGAGCGCATTGGTTTTTCCGGATCCGTTTTTGCCTAACCAACAATTGAACCTTTGGTGCAATGTAATCTCTAATTCAGTGTGTTTTTTGAATTGATAAAGTCTGATTCCCTGAAAGAGATTTTGATTTAGCACTGACATATTTTGCAAAGATTTGATAAAATGTCTTATTTTCGGCCCTCGAAAGTTCTAAAACATGTCAGAAAATTTACAAACAAGCACAGAGTCTAAGGCTCTAACAACAGGATGGTCTGGGTTTTATGCCAAGAATAAGAAGAATGTTCAAATTGCTGGTGGCGCTTTGATAGTGGTCGTCGGTGGTTGGTTGGCCTATCAATTTTTATACTTGGGTCCTAGAAACAAGGAAGCCAATGAGGCGCTATGGCGCGTTGAGCAGTGGGTAGAGATGGACAGCATGAACTGGGTTCTTCAAGGAAACGGAGAGTTTATCGGTGCCGAGGAATTGATGAACAAGTATTCAGGTACTGTTGCTGCTGAGAAAGCCAAATATTATACAGCTTGTGCCAAGCGCAACAACGGTGATTTTCAGGGCGCTTTGGATTTGTTTAAAGATGTTGATTTCAACGACAATACCATTGGAATTCAAGCCATCGGAAATGCAGGAGATATGTATGTTGAATTGGGTCAGTTTGATGACGCTGCTGATTGGTTGCAGAAAGCCGCCAAGAAGGCAATGTCTTCAGATTCAAAAGACGCTTTGGCACCGTTCTATTTAATGAAAGCCGCGCGCGTTCAAGTGGAGCGTCAAGATTTTGCTTCGGCCAAAGAGTTGTTGCAAGAGGTTGTAGATAACTTTAAGCGCAGTCAAGAAATTGGTGAAGCTCAAAAAATGTTGGGCTGGATTGAGGCTCAAGGAAAATAATGGCAACAAAAAATTTATCGAATATCGATTGGAGTCAAATGCCCGAAGCCGGGCATTTCTCTTTTGGTATCGTTGTGTCTGAATGGAACAATGAAATTACCAATGGGCTTTTAAAAGGCGCTTTAGATGTCCTCAAGAAGGCTGGCGTTAAAAAGTCGAAAATCAAAATTATCTATGTTCCGGGTAGTTTTGAATTGGCGCATGGTGCACAGCTATTGATAGAGTCTCAGCCGTTGGATGGTGTCATCTGTTTGGGATGTGTTATTAGAGGTGAGACAGCTCATTTTGATTTTGTTTCTCAAGCCACAGCAACTGGTGTCATGAATGTAGGTCTTCAATATGCAATGCCGGTTATTTTTGGGGTATTGACCGATGACAACATTCAGCAATCCAAAGACCGCAGTGGTGGCAAAAAAGGAAACAAAGGAGCAGAAGCAGCCGCAACTGTAATAAAGATGGCCGCTTTGAGAGCTAAGCTTAATGCCTTATAATTAATGCTGAATAGGACGAGCTGTTAGAAGCAATTCCTTACCTTTTCTTGTGATGGTATAACCCAAATTGGGTTTGTTGACAATGAATCCTTCTAGATACAATTTGGAGATTCTTTCACCCAACTGAGCGGATTGATTTTGATGCGCCAATTCCCTTTCAACCTTTACCCAAAAATTGGCCTCCAGTTGTGATAGCTTAATCAATTGATTTTTGTTGTTCTTTTTAAAGTTTTGGATGATGTCCAAAATAACAAAATCGTAGTGGTCTATCATACTCAAATCAGTGCGGTTTTGACAAGGTACGAAGCTAAACATGGAGCGGGATGCCCTGAAGAATTTCTGAAAAAATTCCCCACAAGTTTTCAACGATTTATTACCTTCGAAAAAAAAAAGATATGAAAATAGTATTTTTCTTAAGTTGTTTTTTAATTCAAATTGTTTTTTCAGCCCAGGTATCGATCACTTCTGCAGACATGCCCAATTCAGGCGATGTGCTTACGCAAGAGAATGCGAATTGGAATGGCAATTGGAATTTGGATCAAGCAGGAAATGGTCTTTCTTGGACTGTCAATTCTTCGGTGCTTACGCCTTTGGGGAATTATACGACGGTAAATTGTGAACCATTAACCAATGCACCTTTTGCGTATCAATTCTTTTTCAACTCACCTTTTGATGCTGATCACAACAGTGATTATACCACCATCACTACGCCACCAAGTTTACCAACGGATCAATTACCATTGCCGATTCCTATCACTATAGAAAATACCTATGCGTTTTATCAAGTGACCGCAGCTCGTTATGCATTGACAGGTTTTGGAGCAAGCATAAGTGGATTTCCAACCGGTGCACAAGGGAATCCGATTGATATTATTTATCCGTTGCCATTAACCTATCCTCTGGATCAAACCAACGACTCCTATTTTCAGTATGACATCCCTACATTGGGTTCTTATACCACGGCTCAAACAAGAAGAACTGAGGTGCTAGCAGAAGGAACAATGAATTTTTTCGGTACAGATTATCCCGTGATCAAAGTCAAATCCACTGTTACTGGTAACGACTCCTTGTACATTTCTCAATTCTCATTTGGTTTTTCCTTTCCTCGACCAGAGGCTGTTGAATACAAATGGTTGACTCCTGGTATCAAGGTGCCTTTGCTTCAGATTAACTCAACCCTAGGAGCAACAACTGGCGCATTGATTTATGCCACTGCCCCCAATGGTATCGAAGAACCTTCAAATGCAGATTGGACGATTTACCCAAATCCAGGAAATCAAATCAATGTAAAAGTTCAAGAATCAGTTATCATTACCATTTTAGATGAGAAGGGTTCAGTTGTATTTAAAGATAACGTGAATGCACTGTCTCAATTGGATGCAAATGGATGGGCATCGGGAACTTATTTTATTGAAATTAATGGTGTAACCAAGAAGTGGTTTAAGAATTAAACAAACGATAGTATGAAGAAAGCTTATGTTTTTCCTGGTCAAGGAGCCCAATTTCCAGGTATGGCCAAAGATTTACATGATGGCAATGCTAAGGCCAAAGAAATGTTGGAACGTGCCAATGAAATATTGGGTTTCAGAATTACAGACATCATGTTCTCAGGAACGGGGGATGAGTTGAAAGAAACTAAGGTTACACAGCCTGCTATTTTCCTTCATTCTGTTGTCATGGCGGAATGTTTGGGAGAGTCATTTCAACCTGATATGGTTGCTGGTCATAGCTTGGGAGAGTTTTCGGCTCTGGTTGCAGCTAAGGCTTTGGGTTTTGAGGATGGATTGAAATTGGTTGCTGCTCGGGCAATGGCTATGCAAAGAGCTTGTGAAATCAATCCTTCGACAATGGCGGCTATATTGGGTTTAGAAGACTCCAAAGTGGAAGAGATCTGTGCTGCTATAGATGGAGTAGTAGTAGCTGCTAACTACAATTGTCCCGGGCAATTGGTTATTTCAGGTAGCAATGAGGCAATAGATGTTGCCTGTGCGCAATTGACAGCGGCAGGAGCAAAGAGAGCCTTGAAATTGGCTGTGGGAGGCGCTTTTCATAGTCCGCTGATGATGCCTGCACAAGAGGAATTGATGACCGCCATTGCGAATACAATAGTCAATATTCCTATTTGTCCTATATACCAAAATGTGAATGCCAAGCCACAAACAGATCCAACAGTAATCAAGCAATTGCTCATTGAACAATTGACATCCCCTGTGAGGTGGACTCAAATAATGGAAGGTATGCTTGCAGATGGTTGCACTGAAGTTATTGAAGTAGGTCCCGGTAAGGTATTACAAGGGCTTTTCAAGAAGGTGAATCGTGATCTTCCTGTAAGTTCTGCACAGTGGACTGAATGATCAAAAGGAGCATTGTCGTTATTATCCTGATTGCTGTAATCTCTCTTGGATTGATTACTGCAGGTCAGGTTTATTGGATAAGGCAAGCTTATCAACTTCAAGAAAGAGTTTTTGAATCCAAGGTTACTACGGCCCTTACGGATGTAGCAACCAAGATTCATCTCATTGAAAATGATAAATCTTTATTGACTCCTGCAAAGCGAATCAATGATGCACATTTTTTAGTGGTCATCAATCACACACCGGATTCCTTTTTGCTGCGAACATTATTGGAAAAAGAATTGCTTCTAGAAGGTTTGCAAGAACCCGTTGAGTTTGGTTTGTATGATTGCTTCACCGGAAAATTTGAGTCCCAAGGTTGGTTGTTTGCTGATAGCTTGAATAAAGAAATCTTGAAAAGTGGACTTCAGGTTTATCCAGAGGAAGGTCATTACTTAAGTCTTTATTTTCCGCAGAAGAATGTCTACCTATTAAAAAGAATTGATTTCTGGATGTATAGCACGGGAATAATATTTTTGATTTTTGTCTTCTTTGCCTATACCATTGGCGTGTTGTTTAGAGAGAAAAGATTGGGTTCCATCAGAAATGATTTTGTCAATAACATGACACATGAGCTTAAGACACCGTTGGCCACCATTCAATTGAGCGCTGAAGTCTTGAAGCAAGACAACACAAGACTAGATCAAGACCGAATGAATACCTATATCGGAATCATCGAGACGGAAACCCAACGGTTGAAAGATCAATTGGAAAAGGTGCTTCAATTGTCGTCACTTACGCCGCGCAAGAGAAATATACGATGGGAGGATTTTAATGTACATGGCATCATTCAGGACGCATACAATGCCAATTTGGAAAGGGTTTCAGATAGCGGAGGGGTGCTGAAATTGGATTTAAAGGCTACACAATGCATCATTCATGCAGATCGTGTTCACATCTCCAACATTATTTACAATTTGATGGACAATGCCATTAAGTACACAGATAAGATTCCGGAGATTGAAGTGAGCACTTACAATTATAAACGTTGTATTCGAATTGACTTTAAAGACAATGGAATTGGAATAAACAGGCGTCAGCAGCGATTGATCTTTGATCGTTTTTATCGCGTTCCAACCGGAAACATTCACGATGTCAAAGGATTTGGTTTAGGATTGTTTTATGTGAAGACCATGCTGAAAGCGCAGAAAGGGAAGATTTTTGTTAAGAGTGAGTTGGGAAAGGGTTCTGTATTTACACTTGAACTTCCACTGGGTAAAAATTGATTATCTTTCGTTCATGGAAAATCAACATCCACATATCTTGTTGGTCGAGGATGATCGCAATTTAGGGTTTGTCATTCAAGACACCTTGAAGCAAGAGGGATTCATTGTCCACTTGGCTACTGATGGCAAGGAAGGGTTGGTACAATTCAATAAATTGACTTATGACCTTTGCTTGTTGGATGTAATGATGCCCAAGAAAGATGGGTTTTCTTTGGCTGAGGATATTCGCAAGCTAAATGAGACCATTCCCATTGTTTTTTTAACAGCCAAGGGTTTGGCTGAAGATAAAATCAAGGGATTTCAATTGGGTGCTGATGATTACATCACCAAACCCTTCTCCAGTGAGGAGTTGATTCTACGTATCAAGGCTATTTTAAAACGCAATGAAAAATTTGCCGTTAAGACACAAAATATTCAACGCGTTGGATTGTATCAGTTTGATTTTAAAAATTTTGAGTTAATTGGGCCAGAATCTCAGCGCAAGTTGACCAAGAAGGAGGCAGATTTGCTCAAGTTGTTGGTGGATCATCAAGGTCAAGTTTTAGAAAGGGAGCTTTTATCCAATATGGTTTGGGGTGATGACAATTATTTTGTTGGACGAAGCATGGATGTTTTCATCACAAGATTGAGGAAATATTTGTCTCAAGATGGAAATATCTCGATAGTCAATATTCATGGAGTTGGATTTAAATTGGTGGTGCAGTGAGGCAGTATATTATTTTGATGTTTTGTTTGATGTGTTCAGGCTTTGGCTTGGCACAATATCAAGTTAGAGACAGTGTGTTGTATAATCCACACATTTCTATTTTGTACGGTCACCACATTCCAGTGGCTGATATGGCTAAGCGTTTTTCAAGATCGGGCTCCTTGGGTTTGGCTTTTGATATAAAAGACAAGAAAAGTCATTATTGGGGGGCACAGATGCAATACCATTTTGGAAATAAGGTTTCAGAGCCAGGATTGATGCAGAATTTGTACACAGACAATGGCGAAATTTTAGATAACCAAGGACAACCTGCTATAGTCTATATTCAACAACGCGGTTGGTCAGTCTGCTTAGAAGGTGGGCATCTTTTCAATGCTTTGGGCCCCAATTTGAACAGTGGGCTACTGGCCACGCTGGGATTGGGAATGATGACGCATAAAATTCGCATTGAGCATCAAAGCCATGAAATCAATGCTTTGCAAGGAGATTATTTAAAGGGGTATGATCGACTCACTGCTGGTATAATGGGAAGAGCCTTCTTAGGCTATTTTTACATGAGCAACAATAAGTTGGTGAACATTGTCGCAGGTTTGGAGTGGATTCAAGGCCAAACAAAAAGTGTTAGAGGTTACAATTACGATACGCAGATGATGGATAATGATCGCCGTTCTGATGGATATGTTGGATTGAAGTTGGGTTGGGTACTGCATTTGTATCAGCGTGCTCCGGATAAATTTTATCTCAATTAAAGGAGCCCATGGACAGTGTATTGGGTTTTGTATTAAAGTGCTACCAGTTTTTATTGCGGTTCTTATCTCCTTTTGTACCTCGCGCTAAGCTTTTGGTCAAAGGTCAAGATGAAAGCTTTGGAAAATTAGAAGCCTGGAGAATTCAACACCCCAATGATGAAGTGCTTTGGATGCATGCGGCATCATTGGGAGAATTTGAACAGGGGCGTCCGGTTATTGAGGGTTTTAAAAGACAATATACAAACGCTAGGGTAGTGGTTACGTTTTATTCTCCCAGTGGTTATGAAGTGCGCAAGAATTATGCTGGAGCAGATCTCATTCTTTATTTGCCATTGGATACAAAATTGGAAATGCAACGTTGGATTCGTTGTTTGCAACCCAAACTTTTGGCATTGGTCAAATATGAGGTTTGGCCCAATATGTTGAAAGTGCTGAAAACGCAAAATATGCCAGTTGTTATTTTTTCAGCTGTTTTCAGAGCCAAACATCGTTTTTTTTCAGGGGCTTTTAGCAGGTATTGGGCTGGCGTTTTGAAGCGAGTAGATTATTTTCATGTTCAAGATGAAGTTTCAGCTCAGTTATTGAAGTCAATAGGAATTGAAAAAGTAAGCATCAGTGGAGATACGCGTTATGACCGGGTTTGGGACGTAGCGCAAACCGCAAAAATTCTTGATCGTTACACCAGTTGGAAGGGGCAGTCATTGGTGGTTGTTTTGGGATCATCCTACATCACAGAAGAAGAGGCAATAGCAGAAATGGTGGAAATGGCAAATGGCGTAAAGTGGGTCATTGCTCCGCACCACATAGACGAAGATAATGTTGTTCGGATTGAAAAGAAGTTTGCAGGAAAAACGCAACGCGCAACTGATTCAGGTGAGTTGAGGGATTTACCTGTGTTGATTTTAAATACAATGGGAGATTTGGGTGGTTTATATAAATTGGGAGAGGTTGCAATTGTTGGAGGTGGATGGGGAAAAGGAATACACAATGTGCTAGAGCCAGCGGCGCATGGATGCGCGGTGTTATGGGGACCAGAGGCAGATAAATTTTTGGAAGCCAAGCTTTTGATGGAGAGGGGAGGTGGGGTTCAGGTCAGCAGCCAAGGTGAATTGGTTAAGCAATTGCGAGAATGGATAGGCAATACCGAAAAACTGAATCAGGTTAGACAATCAGCCAAGGAAATGGTCTTGAGTCAAATTGGTGCAGAAGTCAAAGTATTGAAAACCATAGGTGAATTTTGGGAAAGTGAAAAAAGATAAAAAAACACTTGCGCAAATAGAAATTGAGTGTATTTTTGCACTCCAAACGTTCTTTTTAAGCGGGAGTAGCTCAGTTGGTAGAGCATAACCTTGCCAAGGTTAGGGTCGCGAGTTCGAGTCTCGTCTCCCGCTCATATGAATCCCGTGGCGATGCTTCGCTGTCGGGATTTTTTTTATCACATAACCGAAAACAAATGCCCTGGTGGTGGAATCGGTAGACACGCAGGACTTAAAATCCTGTGACCATTGCGGTCGTGCGGGTTCAAGTCCCGCCCGGGGTACTAAAATCAGAGTGAGAAACAGTAGCGATGCGTCGCTAGAGAGCGAAGTTTTGAACTCTGATTTTTTTTTTTGCGCTTATTTCAGGTTCATTGTGTTTGTATTTATCTTTATTTTGGCGCCTGCCCAGTGGCTCCGCTTTGCTCCGCCACCGGTCATCGGGCTGTCCACTGTATCTTTTGGTTCATTCGGTCGGTTCGAAGCATGCTTCGACCCTCCTCCATTCCCCAAAAGGATGCCGCTCCCATCCCTGGCGCGGGCCGGTATCTCTTCGTATTCTAACCTTCTTGAGGCAATTGATATTTTGCTATTAATATGTCGCTCCTACGGAGCTGGAATCCAAACATGATGTCCATTTCTATTATTATTCCGCCCCTACGGGGCTTTGAAAAAACGGTCAAGCTAAATCAGGCATAGAAACTAGAACTGAGGTATTTGTTATGAATGTCCTTGATAGGAAGTGAGATATTTACCGGCCGTCCCGATAGCTATCGATAGGGTGGTCAATTCAGCACTCACCAAAAGCAAGAGGGTTTTGAAAAGACAATTGACATATGAAAAATTTTCTCTACGAGTATTATATTTGGTAAAAATAAAAATGATGAAAGTATTTTGCTTCTCTTTTGGGTTGTGCGCAGCGATGGTATTGAACACCGAAGTCTGCAACGCCCAAAACCTCCCGGCTTATCTGCCTGCCAATGGATTGGAGGCATGGTATCCTTTTAACGGGAATGCCAATGATGAGAGTGGGAATGGTAATGATGGGGTGGTGAATGGGGCAACTTTGACGAGTGATCGCAACGGGAATAGTAATAGTGCATTTAGCTTTAATGGGAGCAATTACATTATTGGAAGTGCAAATAATTTCCCTGTTCAGGAGAGATCTGTATCAATTTGGTTTTATTCTGATAATATAGGTGCTGGTTATTCAGGAAGAGCTTTGTTTGGTTATGGTGGTCAAACATGTGGTCAATCTTGGAATATGACATTGGATAATGCAGGATCGCAAAATGGACAGAATTCTTTTGAGGTGCAATGTCATTGTAATGTTTTCTCAATAACTCATAATTATGGCAATAATCCCCCGATTAATGAATGGCATAATTGGATTGCAACGACGAGCTCATTTGGAACTAATTTTTTTCTGGATGGAATTTTAGTAATGTCATCTCCCATATTTGTGAATAACACCATTACTAGTTCAAAGAATTTTACAATTGGTTGTTACACATATGAAAACGGTATAGGGGCTTTACTCAATGATATAAACAATACACCTTGGTTTGGATATTTGGACGACATCGCTATATACAACCGTGCCCTCACTCAGGAAGAAGTAACTGCTTTATACACCAGCACGCCAGTTAACGGCAGTGGTGGAAGCACTTCCTCCAACCCCGTTCCCCCCGGCATCCCATACCAAGCCGTTGTGCGCAATGCCAACGGTCAGGTGGCGTCAAATACTGCCGCAACGACAAAATTCACATTGCATCAAAATACAACGGATGGAGCTGTAGAATACCAAGAGATGCATTCCTTGACCACCAATGCGCAAGGATTGGTATCGGCAGTGATAGGGCAAGGAACTCCCGTGCAAGGCACTTTTGCGGGAATCATTTGGAGCAATACTACCAAGTTTTTGCAGGTAGAAGTAGACCTAGGAAATGGATTTGTAGATTTAGGAACTCAGCAGCTCATGAGCGTTCCATTTGCTTTGTATGCGGCAAATGGCCCTGCAGGTCCGCAGGGTCCAGCCGGACAGAATGGAGTAGATGGAGCCCCCGGTCCTCAAGGCCCTGCAGGCAGTGGCGGTGGATTTACCCATTGGGTAGGGGAGAGCTTTGGCGGTGGTGTGGTTTTTCATGTGTACAAGGACGCCTTGGGTGTGGAGCATGGTTTGATTGCATCCTTAACTGATTTGAGCACTGCAGCTCAGTGGGGATTGAACGGTATAGATGTTCCCAATTGCGAAAGTTCCTGGAATGGGGCAGCCAATACCGCAGCCATCATGGCAGCCGGAGTGGAAGTGGGCAGTGCAGCTCAATTGAGTGATGCCTATGAGGCAGGTGGATTTGCGGACTGGTATTTGCCCGCCATTGATGAATTGAATTTGATGTTCAATGCCAAGTACAATTTGAATCAAAGCTTATCCCAAATTGCAGGAGGCGCTCCATTTGATTTGAATGCCTATCCAAATTATTGGTCCTCGTCGGAGTTCAATTCCGCTGTCGCATGCGTATTCAGCTTCGGTCTTGGCTACACCGACGTCAGGTTTAAGAACGGTAACGGCTATGTTAGGGCTGTTCGGTCTTTTTAACCTTAGGGGGATGTGGTGAGTAAGATATGAAGTGATGAAGTAGCCATAGTGGGTAACATCTCCCCTCCTACTGCGTAGCGGAAAGGAGGGGTGGCTCGGCTTGCCGAGACGGGGTGGTCTGACTCGAACTAATAAAAGATTTACAAAAAACGGTCAAGCTAAATCAGGTATTACACTGACCACCCCGTCCCTTCGGGACACCCCTCCTTTCTCTCACTG
>CANNHA010000001.1 GCA_947504275.1 Flavobacteriales bacterium | reverse complement strand
CCATGGCTTCCAATGCACTCAATCCAAAACTTTCTGACTCAGAGGGCAAAATAAACAAGTCCGCACCTGCTAAAATTTCCTGAGGTTCCTTTACACTGCCCACAAAATAGATTCGCTCATCCAGTCCATTTTCTCGGCTCCACTGTTCTGCCTTGTGTCGATCTGGACCGTCACCTACCATCACCAAACGGGCAGCTGTCTTCTCCTGTATTCTTTTAAAAATCTCAAGGACATCAATCACCCGTTTCACCGATCTAAAGTTGGAGGTATGCACACAGAGTTTTTCGGAACCAGATACAAATTCTCTGCGAACAACCTCTCGCCACTTATCGCACTCCGGAACAACCTGAATAAAGTTGGGAATAACCGTAATTTCTTTTTTAATATCAAAAAACCGAAAGGTATCCTTTCTCAAACTTTCACTCACAGCTGTTATCGCATCTGAATGATTAATGGCAAACGTAATGACGGGTTTAAAAGAATCATCTTTTCCCAACAACGTAATATCAGTACCATGCAATGTAGTCACTACAGGAATGTGAATGCCTTCATCCATCAATATTTTCTTTGCCATGTATGCGGCAGAGGCGTGCGGTATAGCATAATGCACATGAAGCACATCCAACTTCTCATACTTCACCACATCCACCATCTTACTCGCCAAAACCAATTCATAGGGTGGATAAACAAACAACGGATACTCGCTTACGTTAACCTCATGAAATCGAATATTCTTGTTTACCCCATTCAATCGAACAGGTTGAGAATACGTGATAAAATGAACTTGATGACCCCGATTGGCCAATGCGATGCCCAATTCTGTAGCTACTACTCCACTTCCACCGTAGGTAGGATAACCCACCATTCCTATTCGCAAAGGCTCTTCGATATTCATGAAAGCAAAGTTACAACACGACCGCCATTAGCGGAACAACTGATTATAGACTTCCGTTTGAATCTTGGTTCTATAATTCCCTTGAATCAACTTTTTATTGTCCACATTAGGGTGAATTCTGTTGCTTAGAAAGACAAAAACCAAATCATGTTCAGGATCCACCCATCCCATGGTTCCTGTAAATCCCGTATGTCCAAAACTGACGTCCGAAACCAATACTGAAGCGCTGCCTCCATTGGTTCCATTCAACGGTGGTTTATCCAAAACCAATCCACGTCTATTCCCTGCCAAGTGTCTTTGATTAAACAAGTCCACCGTTTCTGGTTGAATAAGTTGCCTCCCCCTGTAGTTTCCTTTTCCATTCAACATTTGAAGAATTGCTGCCAGATCATAGGCATCAGAAAACAATCCGGCATGTCCAGCTACACCACCCATCAACGCCGCAGTCTCATCATGAACATAACCACGTATCATTTGATGCCGAAAAACGGTGTCATTCTCAGTTGGGGCAATTAGGTTACTGTCCAATCTTTCCAGAGGAAGATAACCAAGTGTACTCAATCCCATGGGATGGTAAAAGTTCTCGTTTAAAAACTCAGTCCAAGTCTTACCCGTCTTCAATTCAACAAACTCCTTTACGAAAAAATACCCAAGGTCACTGTATTCATATTGTGCTGGCAGTTTCAATGGAGTTTCCAGAATCCTCCTTCTGATTGCATCAACGATACAACTATCGGCGTAAAGACTATCAGCAACAATTCTGTCTGAACTTTCCTTTCTCTCTCTATGCCAAGCTGCTGAATTGAAAACGCTAGCAAAGGGAATAAAGTTTTTTAGTCCGGCTTGATGAGAGAGTAAATCCCTCCATTTTATCTTGGCATAAGGCGATTTACGTGGAAAGGACAAACTCTCTCCAAGGTTTGATTCCAAAGTCCAATAACCCCGATCATACATCCACATCATTGCTAAAGCTGAAGCTGATAATTTTGTAATAGACGCCAAATCATAAACGGTATTCAAGCGCACAGAACTTTTCTGTTTATGATCCAAGTAACCATAGGCATGGTCATATACTATTTCACCTCCCTGAGCAACCAACAATCGGCAACCCGGAAAGGCACCTTCCATCAAGCCAGCGTTAACCAAAGAATCAACACGTTTCCATTGGTAACGATACTGAAAACTGTTGCTCTCTTGCTCCACTTGAAACATGTTCTCCAAATACTCTTTGTTCTTTGGCACAACAATATTTCGAGATTTAATCAACCGCAATTGCTCCGGTGAACTATAAACAGATTTTGACAAAACATTCCATCTTGGAAGTTGGACGCCATCCCCACATCTCCACATGGAACCTACACTCACTGGTAATTTCCCGGTGAATGATCTTGCACCAGAAATGGCCTCGATCATGACATGTTGGGTCAATTCATCATCTTGATACCCAGTTGCGATAATATCAAAATTCAAAACATCCAATTCGTTTCCAACAGCGTATGGATTGGAAAAGAGCAAAAGCATTTTATTCTTTTCATTTTCCCAATTTGAAATCCATTTCAACCAGTATGGTGAAACACTAAAATTCTTAGAAGCTTTACTAGATGTATTGATGAATGCAAAACCAACCAAATCATAAGCATTGAGCAGCGACAATAAAACCTGAGCTGTATCCTTCCAAGTAGAGTCTATATCACGTGGCCAAAAGTGAAAATCAACATGATATAATGCCTTTGCGGATGACACAATTTGGCTGGTTGAATCTCCTCCAATGACTACCAAAACCTTCTTGCTCAAGGGATCTCTCCAAGACTTCATTGCAGTTGAATCCGTCTTTATCAAAGTCAAAGCACCCGCATTAACCTCTTGATAAATCTGAAGAGCTTGGGGCTGCCCCAAATCCTGCATGATATCGACTTTATTCAAATGAACACCTGCATTCAATCCACACCATTCCTTGCTCTGTAGAATTTTATAACAACTTTCATTTATGCGATCCATGGACAATTCACCACTAACTAATTTGGCTTTAATGGCTTCAATGGCTTTAGGAATATTCGATGGGAAAAGTAAAATATCATTACCTGCTTGAATGGCCATCACTTCCATCTCGCCTGGCTTAAAGTGTTTGGCCACACCCTGCATGTTCAAGGCATCCGTCACTATTAACCCTTTAAAGCCCATTTGCCCTTTCAATAAATCTTGAATCAAAGAAGTGGACAAAGAGGCTGGGATTCCTGGTCGATTCTCATAGGCAGGAACATATAAGTGCCCTGTCATCACACTGGAAAGACCTTGATCAAACAACGGACGATAAGGGTACAACTCCAAGCTGTCTAACCGCTCTTTTGAAAAAGGAATAACAGGCATGTCTTCATGGCTATCGGTATCGGTATCACCATGTCCAGGGAAATGTTTGGCACAGGCCAAAATATGATTCTCTTGCAACCCTTCCATAAAGGCCTGACTTGCCCTCAATACAGCATCTCTATCTTCCCCAAATGAGCGATTGCTAATAACCGGATTCTTTGGATTGTTATTGATGTCAACAACAGGCGAAAAACTAAAATGCACGCCCAATCTTTTTAATTGTCTTGCTGTTTCGGCCGCATAGTTCTTTACGATTTCCATATCAGACAAAGCACCCAATGTCATTTGCCTAGGATAAAGAATAGTTGAATCTAGACGCATGCTCAAACCCCACTCCGCGTCCATTCCAATCAAGAGAGGAATAGATGACATGTCTTGGTATCGCTGAGTAAACTTCAATTGATTTTGAGGACCTCCTTGAAAAAATATAATTCCACCCACACCATACTTAGTGATCCACTCCGACACCTGCTTATCATTGAAATAAATATGCTTAGGATCACTCCAAGCGGGTACCATAAAAAGCTGCCCAATTTTCTGATCCAACGAAAGTGATTTAAAAACGGAATCCGCCCATGGTGTTGGGACACGCGTAAACACAGGCTGAGCCTGTAAATCAAAACAAATCGCTGCTAAAAAATATAATCCTAGAATAATCCTTCTCATCAAACGCCAAGGTAACGCAGTTGAAGAGAGACATTAAAAGAGTAATGTAAAAATGGCAAACAAGGATTTGTTGAATTACTGTTCGATCCTCTTGACAGCTTGAGCCATCACAAATTCAAACTGCTCATCGATGGTCAGATTGGAATTATCCACCACAACTGCATCTTCAGCCTGACGCAATGGGTCCATTTCCCTTGTTGTATCAATCAAATCACGATTTGTAATATTGCTTTTAATCTCTTCCAAAGAAACATCCAGTCCAGCAGCTATCAACTCATCGTATCTGCGCTTAGAGCGAACATCAGCATCAGCCATCATAAAGATTTTCAAATCCGCATCAGGCATAACAACAGTACCAATATCTCTTCCATCCATCACGACACCTTTGGATTCAGCAAGACGCTTTTGCAAACGAACCAATTTTACCCTAACCTCTCTCACAGCGCTAATCAAAGAAACATGATTAGAAACTTGAATCGATCTAATCTCTCTTTCCACATTGACCCCGTTCAAATAAATTTCTTGCTCTCCAGAATCAGTGTTGTATTTAAATGAAACAACAACATGATCCAATAAACGAATGAGCAGAGGCTCATCAATAGTTTGGTCTTTTTTGATACAATTGTTTTGAAGGGCAAACAAGGTAATCGCCCTGTACATCGCTCCAGTATCAACATAAAAATAATAAAGAGCCTTAGCAACTGCTTTGGCAATGGTACTTTTCCCGCAGGATGAGTATCCGTCAATGGCAATATTTATCTTCTTCCTCACGGGTGTCGAAAATACAACAGGTATTGCAAACCCGTTGTATTTTCAGGAAAGAAATTTCAATTACAATCCAAAACCGTAATAAGCTCGGGTACCATTGGGGTATACTCCCTCAATCATGATACCCTCCCCTTTGCTCTTAGAACCCAAAACACGTTTTAAATCCTCAGGAGTTTCAACCATATCTTCATCCACTTTTGTAATAATAAATCCAGGCTGAATACCCGCTGCTTTCAATTTCCCTGGGCTAATCGATTTGATTTTTGCACCACCCTTTATCCGCAACTTCATTTTTTCATCGTTGGATACAGCTCCAAAATCGGCTCCCAAAGAACTAACATTGGCTGCAGCTTCTGCCTCAAAATTACTCAACTCAGCCTTGCCACTTCTGTTCTTCAGTGCCACTGTTATTTCCTGCCATTTGTTGTTTCTCCAGATCCCCAATTTTACCTTGTCACCAGGGCGATACTTCGCTACCTGTTCTTGCAACTGAGGCACATTCTTCACTGCTCTATCGCCTACTTTTAAAATAACATCACCCTCTTTAATTTCTGTATCTGAAGCCGTAACTCCATTTACCAAAATCCCAGCTACTTCATTCAAACCTTTGTCTTTGGCAATATCTTCAGAAACCTCAGAAATTTTAACTCCAATAAATGCCCTTTGCACGCGACCAAACTCGATGATATCCTGAGCCACTTTCCTGGCAATGGTTGTGGGCACCGCAAATGAGTATCCCGAAAAAACACCTGTTCGGGAAGCTATTGCCGTATTGATTCCAACCAACTCTCCCTTGGCATTGACCAATGCGCCACCACTATTTCCTGGGTTCACTGCCGCATCAGTTTGAATAAAAGATTCCACAGGAAAAATTTCCTCAGAGCCATTGTTTCTGTTCCCGATCAAATTAATATTTCGGGCCTTGGCACTCACGATACCGGCTGTCACGGTTGAGGTCAACTCGAATGGATTACCCACAGCCAAAATCCACTCTCCCACCTTAACATCTTCACTGTTTCCCCAAGTTATAGCCGGTAGATTGTCTTCATCAATTTTGAGAACCGCGATATCAGTGCTTGGATCACGACCCACCAATTCTGCTGTATAATTCTTGTTGTTGTTTAAGGTAACAATTAATTTTTGTGCGCCTTCCACCACGTGATTGTTGGTGATGATGTATCCATCGTTAGAGATGATGACACCACTTCCAGTGCCTTGCTGCACTTGAGGTTGTTGCTGATAACCAAAAAAATCAAACCATGGATTGTAAGCCGGACTTACCGTACTTTCTGTCTTCACGTGAACGACACAATTAACGGAGCGGTCAGCCGCTCCAACAAAATCGGTATTCATATCAACTGGCAAGCCCCCTGTATAGGAAACCTGGTGAGTTGGTAAACCATTTCCTATACTCATTTGAGGACTGCCCCACTGCAATAATGCACTACCGATTAAAGCTACACCTCCTCCCAGAAGGGCTGCGCTTGATAATAACCACCAATTCTGTTTCATCTGCAATACAATTTTCTGCTTCAAAATTACAACTGAAAAAGCATAAACTTGTTGCCGTTAAAATTTGAAGAAATGTTAACGAAGAAAATCGTTTGGGCATTTCCAAGCGTACATTTGAAATGTGAAAAACATTTATTTCTTCATCCTCGTTTTCCTAGCATCGGTTTTTTCCTCGTGCGAAAAAGAAATTACTGTGGATCTTCCTCAAGCCGAATCTCTCATTGTTGTAGAGGGGACCATTGAGAATGGATTGCCTCCAATCATTTTCTTAAGTCAATCGCAAGGTTATTTTGACCCCATCAATGCAGAAACACTTCAAAACTTTTATATCTGCGACGCCAAAGTCACATTAACAGTAGATGGTTTAACGGATACGCTGATTAACATTAACGCGGCAAGTCTGACTCCCGAGCAACTAGAGCAAGTAGCTGATTTGATTGGCATACCTGCAGAACAAATTGCGGCCAATAATTTTTGTGCTTATACATCTTTAAATCCTGCCTTCTGGGGTCAGTTCAACAAAGTGTATGATTTAAAGGTTGTCCACAATGGCAGAACGGTGACTGCAAGAACCAAACTCAATACGGCCATTCCATTGGACAGTTTGTGGTTTGACAGCCCTTCAGGAAATCCTGGCGACTCATTGGGTTTCTTGTATGCTCGGTTAACAGATCCTGATACCTTGGGGAATTGTTACCGTTGGTCTGCAAAGCGCATCAATCGCTACACCAATGCACCTGCTGATCAACTCGACCTTATCGGTCAAATCAAGGATCCGGATTTTATTTATCCCTTCAATTCTGTGACGGATGATGCTTTTTTCAATGGATTAAGTTTTGACTTTTCATACTACCGCGGACAATCTCTAAATTCTGAAAAATTTGACGATAAAGGCGATGAAGCCGGTTATTACAAAATTGGCGATACCGTTGTTGTCAAGGGCCAAACGATAGACTATCCTGGCTTTCAATTTATTTTTGATTTCGAAAATCAAGGTGGAGGTCCTTTTGCACTGCCTTACAACTTGAGATCCAATGTAATTGGTGGATTGGGATCCTTTATCGCTTACGGTACCTTACTAGACACCGTGGTTTGTGTGAAGTGATATTCATCACAGAAAGAGAAATCATTCCCTTTAACTTTGTCCTCATCAAAATCCTTAGTATGAGTGCATTTGTTTCTACCATTACTTTTAAATGTCCAGCCTGTCACACAGACAGCATGTATGAAAATCCTTCATTGTATACCTTTAAAGATTTAAGCAAAAGCAAAAAGCACTGTAGTCATTGCGGAGAGGATTTACAACCAGAACCTGGATTCTATTTTGGTGCGGCTTATGTTTCTTGGGCACTAACGGTAGCCACATGGGTTTCCGTTCTTGTAGCCTTAAAATGTTTTGACTGGTGGGGATGGATGGAATTTGGATTCCTAACTCATCCCTTGACATTTTTATTCTCAGGAATTGGCACCAGCCTGGTGTTATTTCCTTATATGTTCAGACTTTCCCGCAGCATTTGGGCTCATTTTTTCATTGAGTACAAGGGAGATCAAAAGAGTTAACCCAATTCCTGTAATTCAACTAAAGTTTTGTACAAACCTTCCTGCTGCATCAATTCTGTATGCTTGCCTTTTTGTACAATTTCTCCGTGATCAATTACCAAAATACAATCTGCATTTTGAACTGTGCTCAAACGATGGGCAATAACAACGCTCGTTCTGTCCTTCATCATGTTTTGAATGGCCTCTTGAACCAGCTGTTCACTCTGCGTGTCCAACGCCGATGTAGCTTCATCCAAAATTAGAATCGGTGGATTTTTATACAATGCACGGGCAATACACAGTCTTTGCTTTTGCCCCCCAGACAGCTTGCTACCACCATCTCCAACATTGAATTCCCATTGACCAGGACAATGCTCTATAAATTCCAAGGCATTGGCCATTTTAGCAACAGAAACAACACGTTCATGGTTCACTTGATCTGAACCCAATGCTATGTTCTTGGCAATTGTATCGTTGAACAAGATTGAATCCTGCGTTACAACGCCAATGTGGTTTCTCCATGAAGCAATTGATCTATTGCGCAATGACACACCGTCAACCAAAATATCCCCTGACTGAGGATCCATCAAACGAACCATCAAGGAAGCAATGGTAGACTTCCCACTTCCTGAAGGACCCACCAAAGCCACAGTCTGGCCTTTCTTTACAGTGAATGAAATACTCTTTAAAACACCTTTATCACCATAGCCAAATGAAACACCTTGAAAACTTATTTCGCCTTCGAAATGATTCATTTCAGAAGCGTCGATACCGTCCTGAACTGACTCATCTGCATGCATGATTTCATTCACACGCTCCAAAGAAGCTGCACCCTTGCTGACTTTAAAAACAGCTTCAGACAATGCCCTTGCAGGCTGAATGACTTGAGAAAAAACAACCAAATATCCAATCAATAAAGCCCCAGACATTTCGTGATCCAATACAATCTTACCACCAACAAACAAGAGAATTGCGATAACGGACATGGAAATAAATTCAGACATTGGTGAGCTCAGGTACTCTCTTCTGTAAAGCCTATGCATAAGTTTAAAATAGGACTCGTTTTCATCATTGAATTTCTGAGCAAAATATTTTTCCGCATTGAAAACCTTGACCACCCTCATTCCCGTCAAGGTCTCCTCTATCACTGAAATCAATTCTCCCAAACTGCCTTTTCCACGTTTGGCTGCATTCTTCAAACTCTTAGCAATTCTTGAAATCAAAATACCACTCACGGGCAAGAATATAAGTGCAAACAAAGTCAATTGCCAAGAAATAACAAACAAGGTAACAATGGAAATCACCAACATGATAGGCGCTTTGAGCAAGGCTTCCAAGGCTCCAATCACTGAGAATTCAATTTCCATGAGATCATTGGTCATTCGCGAAATCAAATCACCTTTTTTCTCGTGGGTATAAAATGCAACAGACAGTCGCAATATTTTGGCGTACAATTTTGATCTAAGATCCCGAGAAATGGCAGTTCTAACCTTGGCAATGCTCAACAAGGAAAGATAATTGGTCAAATTCTTGAGTAAAGCCAAAATCACTATTACCCCACACATTAACATCAAGGCATTGATCTCTCCATGGCGTTCAACATAACCATTTAACGCTTGCTCGGCAATCTCCCACCATTTGTTATTCCCTCCTCCAACGGCAGATTGATTCTGAACTTTAAAGAGGATGTATAAAAATGGGACAACACTGAGGAATGTGAATAATGAGAATATTGAATTCACAACATTCATCAAGAAATTGGTCAACAATTCCTTCTTGTAAGGTGCGCAAAGCGCAATGATATCTTTAAAAGCCTTTGATTTCATTAATCAACCAAATCCATCAAATGAACACCAGTATAATTGTGCGGTGAAATTTTTCGCATCTCATTTTTGATAGCATCAGCAACATCCAACTCGTCTATAAATTGAGCTATGGATGCTTGATTGATTTCATTCCCTCTGGTCAATTTCTTCAACGCCTCATAAGGAGCAGGATAATTTTCTCTGCGCAAAATGGTTTGAATGGCCTCTGCCACTACCGCCCAATTCTTATCTAAATCATGCTGCAATGCCGCCTCGTTGAGCAACAATTTGGACCAACCTTTCTGAATGCTCTTCAAGGCCAACAATGTATGCGCCAATGGAACGCCAATATTTCTCAATACTGTGCTGTCGGTCAAATCGCGCTGCAAACGAGATACAGGGAGCTTGGCAGACAAGTGCTCCAACAGCGCATTGGCAATTCCCAAATTTCCCTCTGCATTTTCAAAGTCAATCGGATTAACCTTGTGCGGCATGGCCGATGAACCAATCTCTCCCTCTTTGGTCTTTTGCTTAAAGTACTCCATGCTGACATAGGACCACATGTCGCGGCACAAGTCCAGCAGGATTACATTCATTCTTTTGATGACATCAAATGTTGCCGCCAGGTTGTCATAATGTTCAATTTGCGTCGTGTATTGAGAACGGTGCAACTCTAATTTTTCTTCTAAAAAATCATTGGCAAACTCCACCCAATCGATATCAGGGTAAGCCACCGCATGTGCATTGAAATTCCCTGTTGCACCACCAAATTTGGCAGAAGCTGGAATCTCTTCCAACTGATCCAACTGGGCCTCCAAACGCTCAACAAAAACACAAATCTCTTTGCCCAAACGCGTTGGTGATGCAGGCTGACCATGGGTCTTGGCCAACATGGCCACATCCTTCCACTCTTTTGCACTGGACAAAATTTGATCAATCAAAACCTCCATCTCTGGAAGATATACATCGTCCAAAGCATCACGCAAACTGGCTGGAATGGCTGTATTGTTGATGTCTTGTGAGGTCAATCCAAAATGCACAAATTCTTTAATAGCACCCATGCCCATCGCTTCCAACTGATCCTTCACGGCATACTCCACTGCTTTCACATCGTGGTTGGTGGTCTTTTCATACTCCTTGATCTTCAAGGCATCAACCTCCGAAAAATTCTCGACCCAATTGCGCAATTGCTCGCCATGTGCGGGCTTGAAAGCGCGCAGCTGGGGCAAAGGAATTTCTGACAAGGCGATGATGTATTCTACCTCCACCCAAACACGGTACTTGATTAAGGCAAATTCAGAAAAATACTGATTCAATACGTTTGTCGAAGAATGGTACCGGCCATCAACAGGTGAAATGGCCATCAAAGGATTGTTGCTCATGATCTAATTTCAAAGCGCTAAGGTAAGCCATAAAATGCTTGGGTTAACTACCTTTGCCGAAACGAAAACGATGAAGATTCACCCGATAGATACCGGTTTTTTCAAGCTCGATGGTGGCGCCATGTTTGGTGTTGTCCCAAAAATCATTTGGAGCAAAACCAATCCTGCTGACGACAACAATTTGTGCACCTGGGCCATGCGATGCATGCTCATTGAAGAGGGAAACCGTCTCATTCTGATTGACACGGGAATCGGTCAAAAGCAAAGCGATTTGTTTTTTGGTCACTACCACTTGCACGGTGAAGGTGAATTGCACAAGAGCATTCAAGCGGCGGGTTTTCATTCCAATCAAATCACCGATGTTTTTTTGACACATCTTCACTTTGACCATTGCGGAGGAGCCATTCAGCGGGATGCGCAATCCGAGCGTTTGGTTCCTGCTTTCAAAAACGCGCATTATTGGAGCAATGCCCAACATTGGCAATGGGCCACAGAACCCAACCCCAGAGAAAAAGCCAGTTTTTTAAAGGAGAACATTCTACCCATTCAAGAAAGTGGTCAATTGAAATTCATTGAGCGCACAGGACAATTTCAATCCACCGACTTAGGTTTTGAAGTATTCTTTGTCGACGGACATACCGAGAGCATGATGATTCCGGTGATGCAATACAAAGGAAAAAAAGTAGCGTTTATGGCGGACTTATTGCCGAGCGTTGGTCACTTGCCCTTGCCTTATGTGATGGGATACGACACCCGACCTTTGATCACTTTGGCAGAAAAAGAGATCTTCTTGCAAAAAGCATTGGATGAACAATGGGTATTGTTCTTTGAGCACGACGCACAAAACGAGTGTTGTACTTTAAAGCAAACCGAAAGAGGCATTCGTGCCGAACGCGTTTTTTCTTTTGGTGAACTCTAGTACGTTTAAGACTTTGATTCCAATTGACCTTGCAGATACTTCTGCACCCTGTCTGGTGGCTGATAACTCGGGTCTTTCTCGATATTGGGCAAATAGCCAAACAATTGATAATCTTTGATGATGGTATCTACGTAGGTAGGCACCATGCGCTCCCATCCAGAATAGCCCGCTTTGATCATGGCCAACACATCACGTGAGAAAATATCTAAGATGTCTGGGTTGTAATCCTCAATGTCTTTCAGACGCTTGTTGAAAACCAAGTAATCATACAACGGTTTGATGCGCGGATGGATGTCGGCATTTTCAACTGTCTCCAATTGACCAGTATCCTGCTCTCTCCAAGGGTAAACATACATCTTCAGATCGCGAGAGAACATCACACCAAACACTTCCAAGATGCCTCCATTGACATCACGGTAATACTTCTCATCAAACAACTGATACAACATGTTGGCACCCAAGATAATGCCCATGCGCTTGGAAGTATGGGTAGAGAAATACTCCACCAACTTGTAATACTGAGAGAAATTGGATACCAAAACAGTTTGTCCTAAAGAACAAAGAATGTCTGCGCGATCCAAGAAGTCTTGTTCATCCACCTCACCTGCGGCAGAAAGGTTATTGAGCGTAATTTCAAACAGAACTTGAATCTGTTCTGGATCTACTTTGGGATCCTCTTGGAAGTGTTTCATTCCTTTGAGAATCATATCGATATTCACTTTGGTCACCGGACGGAATGAACCCCTGATGGCCAAGATGTTCTTCTTGTACAACACATCCGCAGCCTGCAAATTGGCTCCGTCCGGAGAGAAGATAACCGCCTCAGTCATGCCGTTCTTCACCAATTGAAGGGAGAGCAGGCGGTTGTCCACCTCAGCAAAGTCAGGACCGATCATTTCGATCATGTCAATCTCCACTTGGTCGCGGTGAAGGTTATCGTACAAGGACAACAAAAGTTCTTTTGGATTCTGGTACAGGTTGAAGCAACCATAAATCAAGTTCACACCAAGGATACCCGTTGTGGCTTGTTGCAACAATGCGTCTTGCTCGTGAAAGCGGGCGTGAAGGATGATTTCATTGGGTTCTTTAGAAGGATCCGTTTGAAACTTCACCCCCATCCATCCATGACCTTGCACGGTCT
This sequence comes from Flavobacteriales bacterium, assembly GCA_947504275.1. Taxonomy (GTDB): domain Bacteria; phylum Bacteroidota; class Bacteroidia; order Flavobacteriales_D; family Sanyastnellaceae; genus CAMCTV01. Next base: position 64,211 of record CANNHA010000001.1, on the reverse strand, counting down.
TGGAAAAGTTGATGGTGGCAATGGTATTGGCGAAGGAGAAAAACGTTTTGGTGGGATGATCAGTACGCTTCAGACGTTCTTCAATCAAGCGGTATTCATGATTGATCATGTTAATCAAACGGGGCTTACACACATAACGACCCTTGGCTTCTTTTCCATAAATGGCATCGGAGAAGTCTTTGTCATACGCGCTCATGGCCTTTGCGATGGTACCGCTTGCACCGCCGGCGCGGAAGAAATGACGAACCACTTCTTGCCCTGCACCGATCTCGGCAAAAGTGCCGTAGATAGCGGGATTGAGATTAATCTTCAGCGCCTTCTGATTGGGGGTGAGTATCACCCTTTCTTTGTCGTTCATACCCATGATGTTCCTTACAAAATCAAAGGTAAACATTTAGTTGGAAAGACAAAAACAATTCTGACCGCAGGGGCTTATGGTCGTACGCCCCTACCCAAATCAATCTTTGGATACCATTCTCTTCATTTTCGTTGGGTTTTGTCTCCAATCAAAAATGTCCGTTATGTATATCTCGTTTCCGATGATCAGGTAAATAATTTTATAATTACCTTCTACAATATAACGATGACCTTGATTGAGGTCTTTTAGATTTTCTTCCTCAGCTCCTATCAAAGGATGCTTGATGATGGGTTTAGTAGCAGCAAAAATGGACTTCTTGATTTTGACAGCTGTTCTCTCTCCTGCTACCATGCGGTAATACAAAAAAATATTCTTTAATTACGAAATGGCAAAATTGGTCCAAATAATTTGGCGCATGGGCTTACCAATTTTTAGATTGCGTCTCTAATTCTTTTTGAGATAAGACATGACGCTTTTTAATTTGAATGTTTGAAAACTCAGCCCGCTCCACTAACTCATTCTTGCTAAAAACAATATCAACCGGTTTGATTGACTTTAAACTTTTTTGAATGGACGATTCAATTTTATCAAATGTCTTTTCATCTTGAATTCCCAATAGATATTCAATCAAACTTATTTTTCTCAATTGAAGGCTAGATGATTTCATGTCAATATTGTTTTGTATAAAAATACGAATTATCAGACCAATTAAAAAATACAAAAAAGGGGCGCATAGCCATGCGCCCCAACATTTTTCTAACACTCCAAAAAAAAAGGCCCTCCCGCGTTTCGGCTTTCGCCGAAACCTCCCCCACCGCTGGCTTTTAAATGCCAGCGGTGATGAACAAACCTAAAGGTTTGTATGCATCTAATCCCTAACGCAACGCACGCTAAAGCCGACTTGCTTATAGGTAGAGGTGTAGTAAAACCAGGAATCACTAGAGAACAGTGTGGGACCCGAAGCGACGGAAGAAGAGTCCTCATTACTACTCCACCAATAACCGTGGGAGCCAATGTTGTTATATGGTCCATAAGAGTAGCGATAACCGCCAGGTAGGGCTGTGAAACCTGAGCTGTTTGTGGCGCCAGTGTTGGGTAAATTCCACCCAGTGGTGGATTTCATCTTTCCACCTGCAACATAACTCCCGCCAAGGTTCGTTTCCAAAGTAGCACACTCTGCACCACTGGGTAAATGCCAACCGGTCGGACAAAGGCCACGGCTATCGCTAACAGCATACCAATTGTACAATTTGCCATAAGTAGCATTGTTGGCTGCATCGTTGTTGTAAATGGCATAGGCTCCACTCGTTGTGCTTGACCATGTCGCATCACTCAACCCCGTTGGGATGGGATCTCCATTGCGGTATTTCGTCACCGCCAAATTTTGCTGCATCCACTCTTGTCCATTGATGATGATACTCGTGTACACCGTGCCATCAATGTCTGTTACCCCATTGCCTGGAATAAATACCCCATTGCCTATGGCTGTCCCCGCGCATTGGCAATTGGCATTGATCACATCATTGGTGGTGTTGGCATTGCCATCATTGCAAGAGGCGCCTTGGATCAAACATGAGCCATCATCTTGGGTGGCCGCCGCATTGTAATTGCAGGCTTGTGCATTGGTGCAGCCCAAAATAGCAGGAGGAAAATTAGCCGCACTGATGCCAGGGACAATGATAAAATTCCCATTGGCCATGTGCAAGGTATCTCCTGTCTGTGATACACTGGAGAAGCCGTTGGCCGCACTTGCGCTGTGCAAGGCATACGGCACACTCAACATCTGCTGCGTTCCCAAATCAGTTGTTCCCATCATCACATGCAAAAACTTAGCGCCATTGCCCCAATTGATATTGGCAAAGTTGCCTTGCGAGACAACCCCATTTCCCACCACACAAGATACCAATCCTTGGGCGTTGCTGGTTAAGGAATGACTTTCTTGGTAAACCAAAGTGCCTGTTGCAGATCCATCGTGGATCATAAAAGTCAAATCAACCGCACTACTCGCCATCACTGTTCCATCCGCATTGCGCATCACCGCCTGATAAGGTATTCCCTGTGGAGCTTGAGCACAAAGGAAAGAAGTGATGAGGAGATGAAGAGATAGGGTAAAAAACGTTTTCATGTTTTTCTAATTTTAGGCTAATATAGGAAAGGAGAGCGAGAAACAGAAACAGAGCGGAAAACAGAGCGAGAAAGAGAGCGAGAAAGAGAGCGGGAAAGAGAACGATAATGAAAATGAATTTTTACTTATCACTTCATGTCCCCATCACTTCATCCCCTTTTTATGCGCATAATTTATAGGTTGCCTATTTTTCAAAAGAGATAGAGCTTTGCAAAATGACTACCCATGAAAACACCAACATTGAAAGTAGAATTTTTAATATTCAAGGCAAATCCATCATGATCGATCGAGACATCGCCGAATTATTTCAAGTCCCGACCAAAAGAATCAATGAAATAGTCAAACGCAACACCATACGTTTTCCCGACTATTATTTTTTCAGGTTGTCCAATGAAGAGAAAAAACTACTGGTCGCAAATTGCGACCGGTTCGAAAGCCTAAAACATTCATCTGTAAATCCAGTCGCATTCACAGAATATGGAGTGGCAATGATTGCCACACTGGTCAACAGCGAAATTGCTGCGCAAATAAGTATCGGCATCATTGATGCCTTTATACGGATGAAATCTAAGGAAAGAAATGGCGAATTGATCATCAACAACATCAACCACTTGTTTCGACAATCTAACTTACATGAGGAAAAAATAAATTGGCTCATGAAACAATTTGAAAACCCACTTACAAATCAACAAGGAATATTCTTTAACGACCAAGTTTTCGATGCCTATGTCTTCAGCAGTGAAATCATTTCCTCCGCTAAAAAATCCATTGTATTAATAGACAACTACATTGACGAAACCACATTAATTCAGCTTTCCAAAAGAAATCCAAAAGTAGAATGCACCATTTATACTGAAAAAATTACACCTCAACTAAAACTAGACCTTCAAAAGCACAATACGCAATTTCCACCCCTTGAAATCCGAATTTTAAAACACGTTCACGACCGATTTCTTATTTTAGACAATCAATCCCTCTATCATCTGGGCGCATCACTGAAAGATTTAGGCAAACGTTGGTTTGCGTTTTCTAAGATGGATGATTTGATAGAAGATGTATTAAAGAGACTGCCTTGAAACTAAGACTAAATTTCAATTTCAAAATAAAAAGTTTCGCTCCGCTGGAACTGGTAACATTTTCAGAATGAAAATGAGAATGTGAATGAGAATGAATACTCACTTGTCTCCTCATCCCTTCATCTCCTCATCCCTTCATCACCCTTTCTGATTCGCCAAGTCATACAAATGCTTCATGGCTTCGTAAGTGGCGGGGCAACGGTGGAGATTGGAAACGTACAATTCTGCTTGATCAAAGAAATCTTTTCTGTGCAAATGCGGAAACTTGGCGCAATCATGGGGACGGTATTCATAGACCGTGCACAACCCACTCTTTCCATCCAAAAATTGACAGGGTGTGCTGTTGTTGCAGATGTCCCCTGTCGATTCCTCGATGTATAACCATTTATCAAAAAACTCCTGATAGGTCATGCCCAAATGAGCGGCCAACTTCTTGACCTCAGCCTTCTTCCACGTTGGCGTCATGGTCTTGCAACAATTGCCGCATTGGGTGCAATCGATTTTTTGCCAGGCATGCTTCTCCGCTTTTCTTACCAAAGGATAAATGGACTTGTCCGCTTTTTTGACGATCTTTTGTACAAACGCCGCAAGCTTCTTCTTGTCGCGATAGGCCTTTTGACGGTAAGATTGGATGTTGATGGTGGTGCTCATGGAAAAAAAAGTAAAGGCAAGCCCCTCATATCGCACCGCTACAACCATCTACCTTTGCTGCCTTCCGACCCTGGAGGGTTTGACGGGAGCTGGTCGTATGAGACTTGCCTTCGGGGGCAAATGTAATCACAATCTTATCTTCCAAACAAGTATAAATTTCAATTTGAACGTTTACCTTTGTTGCAATGGAGCAACTCAATCTTTCAATCGTTGTCCCCCTCTTCAATGAGGAGGAATCATTGCCTGAATTGTGCGCGTGGATCAACCGCGTGGCCAATGCGCAGCAATTGTCCTACGAAATCATCATGATTGACGACGGCAGCACCGATCAGTCCTGGAACAAGATTGAGGAATTGAAATCCCAATTCCCCATTCGCGCCATTCGCTTTGCAGTGAATTACGGAAAAAGCGCTGCCTTGCATGTGGGCTTCCAGCGGGCCAAAGGGCAGGTGGTCATCACCATGGATGCGGATCTTCAAGATTCACCAGACGAGATTCCCGAGTTGTACCAAATGATCACCGAACAAGGTTTTGATTTGGTCAGCGGCTACAAGAAAAAAAGACACGACCCCCTCAGCAAAACCATTCCCACCAAGTTATACAATTGGGCGACCCGCAAAATGAGTGGCATTGAATTGAATGATTTCAACTGCGGGCTCAAAGCCTACAAAAACAAGGTGGTCAAGCGAATTGAAGTTTATGGAGAAATGCACCGTTACATTCCCATTCTAGCACACCGCGCTGGATTTAAGAAAATTGGTGAAAAGGTGGTTCAACATTATCCCAGAAAACACGGTGTTTCAAAATTTGGTTGGGAGCGATTTATCAACGGGTTTTTGGATTTACAATCAATTGTTTTCATTTCAAAATTTGGAAAAAAACCGATGCACTTCTTTGGAACTTTAGGCAGTTTGGTTTTTATGATTGGCTTTTTCTCTTTCTTATGGCTAGGTGGCAACAAGATGTATTGTTTGATCTATGACATTACAGAAAAAAACATAGCTGATCAATCCGTTTTTTACTTGGCCCTAACAAGCATGATCATAGGAACGCAATTGTTTTTAGCCGGATTTATTGGAGAGCTTATTGCCCGCAATGCGCCACATAGAAATGAATACTCCATAGAACAAGAATTTTAGTCCATGGCAAGCAATACTTGGGGAAAGCATTTTAGATTAACCACTTTTGGTGAATCGCATGGATCAGCCATTGGTGGAGTCATTGATGGTTGCCCAAGCAATTTCAGCATAGATACTGCTGCCATACAGTTCCAACTCAATAGAAGACGACCCAACCAGAACGATTGGGTAACACCCAGAAATGAGGCGGATGAAGTTGAATTTCTATCCGGTATTTTTGAAGGAAAAACCACTGGCGCCCCAATAGGATTTGTTATAAAAAACAACGATCAAAAATCAAGAGACTACGATCAAATCAAAGACACCTATCGTCCTGGTCATGCAGATTATGTTTACGATGTAAAATACGGTCATCGGGACCACCGCGGAGGGGGAAGATCTTCAGCAAGAGAGACCGCTTGCAGAGTCTTAGCCGGTGAAATGGCAAGGCAGCTTATGGCTTCAAAATCTATCCAGGCAAGAGCTTACGTCAGTAGTATCAAAGATTGTTGTGTGCCCAAAAATTATGGATTCTTAGACCTAACCAAAATAGACCAAAGTCCCGTTCGTTGTCCTGATGAGACAACATCTGAAAGGATGATTCAATTGATACAACAGGCAAAAGAAAATCAGGACAGTTTGGGTGGAATCATTACTTGTGTCATTGAAAATGTTCCTGTTGGATGGGGCTCTCCGATTTATGAAAAATTAAATGCGCAATTGGCACATGGGATTTTTTCACTCAATGCCGTAAAGGGATTTGAAATGGGCGACGGATTTTCCAGCACACTAAAGTGGGGCAGCCAAAACAATGATGCCGTGCTTGGCGGAACCAATCATGAGGGTGGTATAACTGCCGGGATATCCAATGGGAAAGACATTTGGTTCAAGGTGGCATTTAAACCCACAAGCTCAATTGGTCAGAGACAAGAAACAATCAATAAAAACAACGAAACCGTATCGATGGCATTGGAGGGAAGACACGATCCCTGTGTAGTCATTCGAGCTGTCCCTATCATCGAGGCCATCGCCCACTTTACATTGCTCAATAGTTACTTAGAATCCAAAATAGAATTATTATGAAAAAAGTACTAAAAATTACTGGAATTACAATTGGAAGCCTAATCCTTCTATTGGCCATCATTCCTTTTGCCTTTGAAGGCAAGATCTATGAAACCATTCAGAAAAAGGCCAATGAAAATCTAAATGCCACGCTAAGCTTCAGTGATGTGGACTTAAGCTTGCTGCGCAATTTCCCCAACCTACGCGTAAGCATAGAAGACTTGAAGGTAGTGAACAAAGCGCCCTTCGATGGTGTAAATATGGCAGACATAAAATCACTTTCTGTTGTCATTAACATCAAAAGTTTGTTCACTGATGAAATTGAAATTCGTCAAATTTTATTGGAAAAGCCCAATTTGGATGTTCGTGTCTTGGCCGATGGAAAAGCCAACTATGACATTGCCATTCCAGATTCTGCTAAGCCAGAACCAGAGGAACCGTCCAAACCACTGAAGTTATCCTTAAAAAAATATGCGATTGAAGAAGGTAACATTCGTTATGATGATAAGAGCTTAGCCATGGTCATGGATTTTAAAAATCTGAATTTCGAGGGAAATGGCGACTTTGCTGATGATGTATTTACCATGAGCACATTGACCACCGCTGACAAAGGAACTTTCTGGTTTGATGGAGTAACATATGCCAATGAAGCCAATACTGAAATCAAGGCGGATTTGGCAATGGATTTGGGTAAAATGCGATTTGAATTCAAAGACAACGAGGTAAGGTTAAATCAATTGTACTTACAAGCCAATGGTTGGGTTTCGATGCCAGAGGAAGACATTGACATGGACATCCAATTTGGCGCTACAAAAACTGATTTCAAAAATCTATTGTCCATGGTTCCGATGGAATTTGCAAAGGATTTAGAAGGAGTAGATGCCACCGGTAAAATAGGATTGAACGGATTTGTCAAAGGAACCTACAATGACAAGAGCATGCCGAATATTGGTCTAAAAGTCAACATTGAAAATGGAAGATTCAAGTATCCTGATTTACCTAAAAGTGTAGATGATGTACAAGTGGACCTCAATGTCTTTGCAGACATGAACAATGAAGACAACACCACCATTGACTTGAACAAATGTCAATTAAAAATAGCCTCCAACCCCATCGATATGGTATTGCACCTGAAAACACCTGAAAGCAATCCATTCATTGATTTCAAAGGGAAATTAAACATCGATCTTTCGACACTGAAAGATGTTATTCCCATTGGAAAAGAAGAGAAGATTATGGGGATTATTGATGCAGATATGCTGTTCAAAGGAAATGTGAATGGTGCATCTACAGGCGACTTTAAGGGACTTCAAGCTGAAGGAAAACTCAATATTAAAAACTTTGACTATGTCAGCGATTCATTGCCTTATGACATTTTTGTTGAAGACATGGCCTTGAACTTTACGCCTGAGCAAGCCAATCTTAGCAATCTTGCAATCAATGTTGGCAAGAGTAAAATGAAGATGAACGGAAGTTTAACCCATTACTTAGAATATGCTATCAAAAATGAAAAGCTCGTTGGAACATTGAATTTTGAAAGTCCTGAAATCAACCTGAATGATTTCATGGGAAGCACTGAAACAGTTGAAACAACAACGGAAGCAACAGCGGAAACAAAAGAAACACCAGTCGATACGGCATCTTCAGTAGTTGTACTTCCTAACAACGTGGATTTCACGCTGAATGCCAAAATCCAAAAATTAATTTACGACAAAACGGACTTCACCAATGTTGGTGGACAAGTTAGATTGTATGATGGAAAGGCCCTCATGAACAATTTGGGATTGAATGGACTTGGAGGATCTTTAACCTTGAACGGAGAATATGATGGAAACGAGGGTGTTCAACCATCGATGAACATGAACATCGACATGAAAGAGGTTGACATCAAAACCACAACTACCACTTTTGTGACACTTGAGAAGTGGTCACAAGCGGCCAAAAACTGTGCAGGTAAAGTTTCCATGAACTTGGATTTAAAAACACTTTTGGATCAACAAATGATGCCCATCAATGCCAGTGTTGATGCCAAGGGGAATCTAAAGACCAATGATGTTGTGCTTACAGGATATATACCCATGATTAAATTGGCTGAAAAAACCGGTCTGGACAAATGGAAACAACCCATCCACATCAAAGATGTGAACGTTAACTTCACCATTCAACAGGGTATCATTAAAGTACAACCATTCACGGTGAAGGTGGATGACATTCCGGTAAAAATGGAAGGTCAAGCAACCTTGGATCAAAAAGTTGATTACACATTAGAGACGGATGTTCCTTTTGACAAATTCCCTTCAGGTATAGCCAATCAGGCCAATAGCTTTATTGGTCAAATCAATCAAAAGTTAGGCACTCAATTGAAACCTGGAAATAAAATCAATTTGATTGCTCGAATCACAGGGGATGTAACCAATCCAGATGTAAAAGTAACCAGCAAAGCTTTGGGTGAAGAAGCTGTTCAAGATCTAAAAGAGCAAGCAGTGCAATTGGTCAAAGAAGAGGCTGTAAAACAAGTAACTGAGTTAAAGAATGATGCCTTAGAAAAAGCCAAGGCCGAAAAAGAAAAATTGGTTCACGAGGCTACAAAGCAAGCGGAAAAGATAAAATCCGAAGCCCGAACAGCTGCTGAAAAAGCAAAGGCACAGGCTTATGCTGAAGCTGATAAATTGGCCAACAAAGGGGGCAACTTTGTTGAGAAAGCAGCCAATAAAAAGCTTGCAGAAGAAATGAGAAAAAGCGCTGACAAAGCACACACCAAATCAATAGCTGAGGCGGATAAAAAAGCAGATCAATTGGTGAAGGATGCCAACGCAAAGGGAGATCAGTTGATTCAAAAAGCCAGCGAGTCAGGTGATAACCAGATCAACAAAATCAAGTAAATAATATTCCTCTCATTTGAAAAAGGCTATCCTGCGGATAGCCTTTTTTTAATCCTTATCATAATCAAAATCACCTTCTTTCAAGGGACGTGTATTTCTTCGTGCTATCTGATAATCTTGGAATCGATCTTTGACAAAAACCAAGAACTCATATTGGGAACTTGATTTCAGGAACTCATCTGAGACGTTCAAATAAGAGATAAAATCATCAAAATCTTCTGTGCTCAATTCGATGATTTTGTAATCCACATAAATAGTGAAGAGCTCCTTGAGCAAATCCCTCCGGCGATCATCATTCTCCAATTTGGCAACAATGCGTTTGCTCTCTTCTTTACGACTCAACTGTTGATACAAAAAGGTTATTGGACTCGACACCGCATTGATTCCGGAGAGCATATAATCATCCTCATTGTATCCCAAAGATTGAATATCCTTTTGGATATCCTCGAGATCCCTCGGAGCAAAAATGTTCAATGTAGAATAACTGTAGGTGCGTTCATTCAGGAATATCCTTGGATAATAAACCAATTTTGATGTGGAATCCTTATAACACAATTGCCTTGAATAATATCCTAAACAGGTAATGGTCAATGTATCTGTTTTTCGGCATTCAATTACAAAGCTTCCATCAGGAGCGCCAAAAGCTCCCTTCTTGGTCCGGGTATTAAGAACAATCGAATTGGGTACTGGTTGACCCCGTTCCTCCAACACTTTCCCTTTGACTCTAATAACAGACTCTTGGGCCATACTCCATTCTGAAAGGAAACATATGAAAACAATAAAAATGAATCTCATGGAACAAAAATGCACCATTAATGAGATGTCACGTGATTTTTGTGTTTTTTTTCAATCACATCTTTGTGACGTGTATAAAGTACACTTTGGTTATATTTGTTTTATTCAAAAATGAATTTATGAAAAAAATATTGCTTCTCTTATTTGTTGTTATTGCGCAAATAACAATGGCGGTGAATGTCACTTTCCAAGTCAATATGGCCCAACAAACCATTTCACCCAATGGAGTTTTTGTAGCTGGTTCATTCCAAGGATGGAATGCAACAGCAAGTCCGATGCAAGATTTGGATGGTGATCTTGTATATACCTTCACCACAGATATTGCTGCAGGTACAAACATTGAATACAAATTCATCAACGGAAATACCTGGGAACAAGTTCCTGCAGCATGCGGAATTGGCGGTTTTTCAAACCGAAACCTAACAGTAGGGAATACAGATACCGTTCTCAACACTGTATGCCTTAACAGTTGCTCCAATTGTGTTGTTGTAATCATGATTGCCACCACTTTTCAGGTGAATATGAATAACGTCACCGTTGATCCCAACGGCGTTCATGTTGCAGGAAGTTTTCAAGGATGGAACCCTGCATCAACAGCCCTTACAGATAGTAACGCAGACGGCATTTTTGAAATTACTGTGAATATTGCAGAAGGTGAAACCGTAAATTACAAATTCATTAACGGAAACGCATGGAGCGGTTCTGAGAGCTTGCCAGCAGCTTGTGGAGTTGGTGATGGATTTGGAGGATACAACCGCAGCCATGTTGTCTCAAATAACAATCCTGCTACAGTTTGTTTTTCAGCATGTGAAAATTGTTCAACACCAGGATGCACAGATGCCAATGCATGCAACTTCAATGCAGAAGCCACATCCGACGACGGAAGCTGTTTAGTCATTGGTGGTTCATGTGACGACGGAGACAACAGCACTGCCAACGATTTGGTACAAAACGACTGCGCCTGTATGGGCACACCTGCCATACCTACCATGGTCATTTTTCAGGTTGACATGAATAACCAATCGGTTGATCCGTCTGGCGTTTTCGTTGCGGGCAGCTTCAATGGCTGGGATGCAACAGCTACCCAAATGTCCGAGTTTCAACCCGGACAATACCAAGCCGTTGCGTTTGTTTTTCCTGGCGAAGAGGTACAATACAAATTCCTTAATGGCAATGATTGGGCAGGCGTTGAAATAGTACCAACAGATTGCGGGATAGATGATGGATTTGGCAATATCAATAGGACGATTAGCATAGGTGCTACTGCCATTACCACACCCATGATTTGTTTTTCAGAGTGTGCCGCATGCGTTGCCATTGAATCCTCCAACGTAACCTTTACCGTTGATCTTTCCAATCAAACCATCAGTCCCAATGGTGTTCATATCGCTGGGAGTTTTCAAAACTGGGATGCAGCTGCAACCCCAATGACGGCAATGGGCAATGGACAATTCACTTACACAACGGAAATACCAACAGGCACAACCATCCAATACAAGTTCATCAATGGAAATGATTGGACCGGCGCTGAAGAGGTAGCATTTACCTGCGCATTCAATGATGGAACTGGCAATTACAACCGTTCTCACAATGTTGTATCAGGAAACAACAATATTGGACCAGTTTGTTTTGGACAATGTGAGGCTTGTCAGCCAACAGCGGTAATTGTTGTTCGAGTGGATATGAGTGATGCAGTTGTTGATGCCAATGGCGTTTATTTCACTACTCAACTAGACAACTACAATCCAACAGCACATGCTATGAACGATTTAGGCGGTGGAATTTGGGAAGGTTCCATAAACGTCCCCGCCAACAGCGATCTGTTTTATCGTTTCATCAATGGAAATACTCTGGCTGGATTTGAAACAGTGCCCAACACTTGCGGCTCACTAGACAATGGTGAACTGCAGCGATTTGTTGCTGTTGGAACTGCCAATATGATCATGGAGGCTATTTGTTTTTCCAGTTGCGGAAATTGCATCGGAACAAGTGATGACGTGACCATCACCTTCCAAATGGATGCTTCCAACATAACAGTAAATACCAATGGAATTCACATTGCAGGGTCATTCCAGGGCTGGGATGCTAGCACAACTGCAATGACTGATTTGGGCAATGGAATATGGTCTTATTCATTTACTACCAATCCCAACCAAACTTTTCAGTATAAATTCATCAACGGCAATGATTGGAGTGGATCTGAAATTGTTCCTGCTGAATGCGGTATTGACAATGGGTTAGGCGGATTTAATAGAGAAATCACTGTAGGCACCAGCAGCCAGACATTTACAGCTATTTGCTTCAGTGAGTGCAGTCCTTGCAATGTGGGAGTGAGTGAAACAATCCACACTTTGAACCTCTATCCCAACCCATTCACAGATTTTATTCAATTGAGCGGTTCCATCAAAGGCTCCATCAAAATCTATGATAGCATTGGAAAATGTATTTATCAAAACGAGCAGTTCAATGGCGATCGAATCTCTACTGCTGAATGGCCCGTGGGCATTTATACACTGATTAACAATCATGACATAAGAAAAATGATTAAACAATAAAACAGATAAAGGGCAGTTTTTTCACTGCCCTTTTTTGTTTTAAACCATTACTTTTGCTCCATGAAAAATTTCTTCCTGATCCTCAGCTTAACCCTCTCCATAAGCGGATGGGCGCAAACTTCGCAAGAGTCATTAGACAAACAGTTACTATCAGACATCACTGTATTAACTTCAGATTCTCTGGAAGGTCGATTGGTAGGAACAGAAGGGGAAATCAAGGCATCCAAGTTCATTGAGAAAAGAATGCAAGCCATTGGCCTATCACCAAAAGGATCCGTGGGTTATATGCAGTATTTTCAATTCACTCCCAAAGCATCACCACATAAGATGACAAAGGAAGGAGAAACCACTTTGGGAACAGGATATGTCAAAGAACAAACTGGACGAAATGTGATTGGATTCTGGAATCGCGGATATGATAAAACGATTGTCATAGGTGCTCATTATGATCACTTGGGATGGGGAGATGAAAATTCTCTTTGGAGCGGCGAAAAAGGGATCCACCGAGGTGCAGATGACAACGCCAGCGGTGTGGCATCAATGCTCTGGATTGCCTCATTCATCAAGCAACAACCGAAAGATGCGTTAGGAGAAGCCAACTTTCTTTTCATTGCATTTAGCGGAGAAGAAAAAGGCCTTTATGGTAGCAACTACTTCTGTAAAAACCCAACCATTGCTAAGGAGCAAATGATTGCCATGTTCAACATGGATATGGTGGGGCGTTTAAAGCCTGAGCGCTCATTGGCCATAAATGGTGTAGGTACATCACCTTTCTGGACCAAGGCCATTAAGAGTCAAAACAAAAAACTGAAAAATAACAAATTTGAGTTGGTGCTTTCAACCAGTGGAATTGGCCCCAGCGATCAAACATCTTTCTACAACATTGGCATACCTGCCATTCACTTCTTTACCGGACAACACGGTGAATACCATAAACCAACTGATATAGTAGATCTCATCAACACCAATGGTTTAAAGGATGTTTCCCAATTCATTTCGCTTTTGGTTATTCAGTGCAGTCAACAAAGTAAATTGACTTTTACCGCAACAAAAGATGAATCCAAGGAAAGTACTGCCAGCAATTTTAAAGTTACTCTGGGAGTTATGCCGGATTACTTGTACTCAGGTGATGGTCTAAAATTGGACGGCACCAAAGAAGGCCGACCCGGAGCCAAGGCAGGATTAAAATCTGGTGATATTATTGTACAACTTGGAAAATTCGAAATCAAAGATATTTACGCCTACATGAATGCACTAGGCAATTTCAATCCTGGAGATAAAACGGAAGTAGTTTTCATTAGAGATGGCAAGAAGTTGAAAGCATCGGTAACGTTTGAATAGCCATTGGCTCTGCGCAAAAATACACAGCACCTATTCCTAAAAAAAATTAAATTTGATCATGGCTGACTTGTATGATATCCTTGATCAATTAATGTGCTGGAGTGAAGTTTTGCCAATGCTCATTCTGATTAGTTTTTATTTTCTTTCTAAGAAACAGCCACCCATGCGTTGGGTGTTTCTTGCCATCACTGCATTCTTAGGTGGAGTGTACGAGTTCGCCAGCAGTTATTTACCAGAGTACATTTCACTGTATTGGTACTACATATTCACATTGCTCGAAACCTTGGGAATCACTTTATTTTTTGCTCCCTACACGAGTCAATTTTGGAGATGGCTGGTATACCTGGTATTCAGCATCATCACCATTTTGTTGTTTACGACAACCAGCGTTGAAGCCAACTACTACCACTTTGGTTGGGTATGTCTTTTGGAATTGATCCTTACACTTTTTGGAGTGTTTGCTTGGGGCAGGGAGCGCTTTCAAAACATCACCTATCCGTCTTTGTTCCAAGACCCTGATTACTTTGTCATCATTGGACTAGTATTCTATCTCAGTGCATGCACATTGTACTATATACTCTATCCCATGATGATTCAATTCCCCAATGACAATGCGCTTTTTTATTGGATCATCCTGCCCTTAAGCATCACGATATACGGCGTTTCACTGATGATTGGATCCTATAGAATCATGAATAAAAAGTAGGATGGAACAAACAAGGGACATACTCAACTTGTACTACTGGATAGGATTCTCAGCCCTATTCATCATGGTTAGCATCATCTTCTCCATTAGTTATTTTTACTACAAATTGTTGTTTGATAAACAACAACAGTTTCAAGATCAACTCTTACAAGAAATTTTAAAATCCAAAGAAGAAGAGCAAATCCGAATTGCTAGAGAATTGCACGATGGTATCTTAGGCGATATCGCTGCACTCAAAATATCAATAGATCTGCAAAAAAAAATATCGCAACAGGGAGAAGATGCATTCTGGAAATCAACAGATGAACAACTAAAAAAAATAATTCAAGAAGTTCGCACCATCTGCCATGATCTTGTTCCGCCCATGTTGGACACCGTTGGGCTAATACCCGCGCTGCAAGCAATACTTGAGGACAAATCCAACAAAACCAACAAGAAAATAAGGTTGCACCTTCACTATATCCCTCAATTGAACACGCTAGATGAATTGCATGTTTTTAGATTAATCCAAGAATGGATTACCAACCATCTCAAACACAATCAAGCCAATTTGTTTGACATTACATTTTCAAATGACAACAACCATTCCTGGAAAATTACATTAGAAGACAACGGCAATCCATTTCAATGGAGCCACTTATTGCATGAAGGAAAAGGCTTGGGATGGAAAAATATGCATGCGCGCATACTTGCACTCAATGGACATTTAGAGCAGAATCAAATTACAGATGGAAATCAGTTGAACCTTATTATCCCAATCAGATGAAAAATATTGCCATAGTAGATGACCACACTCTATTCCGTTCTTCCTTGGCCGCATGGCTTAATCAAGACGATCGCTTCAATGTTGTTTTGGAGTGCGAGAATGGAAAAGAGTTAACCTTGTTCATGCCTCGCCATGAGGTGGACGTTGTTTTGTTAGACATCCAAATGCCAGAAATGGATGGTGTAGAAACGTGCAAATGGTTGGTTCAACATTATCCAGGTGTCCGGATTCTTGTTGTATCCTTCATCAAAGATGTGGATGTCATTTACCAGATGATTAAACTTGGAGCGCATGGTTATTTTTCCAAAGAATCTGAATTGGATGAGTTGGCAGATGCGATTGTCTCTTCAGATTACGCCTCTTTCTTTTTCAATCATGGTATGCGGCACATCATTCAAGAGGCCAAAAAATGGGACAAGAAAAAATCCACGAGCAACACTACTATTCAAGCTGCGCAACCAACTGAGCAGTTATTCACTACCCGCGAATTGGAAATTTTAGAATGGGTCAGCCATGGTCTAAAAAGCACTGAAATTGCAGACAAATTGAGCATTGATACCAGAACAGTAGAAACCCATAGAAGAAACATCATCGAAAAAACACCAGCAAAAAATATGATTGGCGCTGTTCTTTGGGGAATCAAAGAAGGTTATATCCACAATCACTTTGAGTAATTAATCTCTAACGATCCAGCGAAAATTAGATCGAAAAACGCTGTTCCCATAACTCACCAAATAAATTCCTGGCTTGGGTACCTGCCCATGAATTCTGATACGCCCACCCTCCTGCACTGCTGAAATCCCCTTAATCTCTCTTCCATTGGCATCAGATACTACTATCCACCAATCATTTCCCAAATAAGTTCCCAACTCGATAAAAACGTCCTGGCCTGGAAGAGATGGATTGGGAAACAGCAGATGACTCTGTATTCCGAGATTGATTCCGGCGGTGAACAGAACTGATTCATCTGTTTTATCTTGAGCATGCGCACTCTTCAATGCATACAGCGTTAAAAATAAAATCAACAAGGTGTTTCTCATGGGTTAAAAATCTATCAACATGTTGAAATCTGCCTCAGTAATTTCACGGACTTCAATATATCTTTGAGAGGTATGATTTCAAGAAGCACCATTGACCTAATTTATCAAGCCGCATTGATTGAGGATGTTGTCGGCGAGTTTGTGGCTTTAAAGAAATCTGGGAAATCATACAAGGGGCTTTCACCCTTCAGCAGTGAAAGAACCCCGTCCTTTTATGTGGTACCAACCAAAGGAATCTACAAGGATTTCTCATCCGGAAAAGGTGGCAATGTCGTGGATTTTTTAATGCAACATCAAAAGCTCACCTATCCAGAAGCGTTGCGTTGGTTAGCACAGAAATACAACATTCCCATTGAGGAAACGGAAGACAGTGAACAACAAAAAGAAGAAAAGTCTGAACGTGAGCAACTCTCACGTGTTGTAGAATATGCCAACACCTGGTTTCAAAGCCAATTGCATGAAACCGAAGCGGGACAAAATATTGGTTTGTCCTACTTTGAACAGAGAGGTTTTAGAAATGATACCCTGACCAAGTTTCAACTGGGCTTTGCCCCTGCAGGATGGGAAAATCTCAAGAAAGCAGCTTTGGCTGCTGGCTACAACGCCCAATATCTTGTCAAAGCAGGACTTCTAAAAGAAAAAGAAAAAGAAAATGAGAATGCGGATCAAGAAGTTGAAAACAATGAACCCAACAGAACCTATGACGCATTCAGAGACAGGGTCATGTTTCCCATTCACTCCGAGTCTGGTAAAGTCATTGCCTTTGCGGGTAGAACGTTACAAGCTGATTTAAAAGGCGCCAAATACATCAATAGCCCCGAGAGTGAATTGTTCCACAAGAGCGACATTCTCTACGGTATGCATTTGGCCAAAAACACCATCGTCAAAGAAAATGTTTGCTACTTGGTAGAGGGCTATACCGATGTGATTTCGATGCACCAATCTGGCGTATCCAATGTTGTAGCGTCATGCGGTACAAGCTTAACAGAAGGACATATTAAAAAAATCATCCGATACACCAAGAACATTACAGTATTGTTTGATGGTGATGCAGCAGGTATCAAAGCCAGCTTGAGAAGCATTGAGATGATTCTCAAACAAGGTATGAACGTGCGCGTTGTGCTTTTCCCTGACGGTGACGATCCAGACAGCTTTGCCAGAAAACACGATAGTGATTACATCCAAGATTTTCTCACCAAAAACGCCACTGATTTTGTTCGATTCAAAACCAATCTCCTCCTTGAGGAAGCTGGAAAAGATCCATTGAAGCGTGCTGAGCTCATCAAGGACATAATTCTTTCCATCTCCATCATCCCAGATGTTATTCAACGAGAAGTTTATATCCAAGAGTGCAGTCAATTGCTCAATGTATCACAAGAAAGTTTGATCCTTCAACTCAATCAAACTTTAAGAAAGCAAAAAGTTCCGGCAGCTGATCTTGCACAAGTTCAACAAGCAGATCCCGTCATCAATCATGATCAAGGCAGCACCATTGCCATTCCTGAATTCTACACCTACTTTCAAGAAAGAGATATTGTGCGATTATTGCTCACCTACGGCGATTACGAAATACAAATCAATATTGTCAATGAAGACAACGAAGAGGTTCAAACAGGTGTTTCACTTGCAGAGTTTGTGATGACCAGTATTGAGCAAGATCAATTGCAATTTGAAGAACCCCGTTATCGTGAAATATATCGCCAGTACACCCAATTCATACAAGAACTCACCTACCCTGAACTAAAACATTTCACCTACCACGACAACAACGAAATCAGTCAATCTGTGACAGATTTGATTGCTTCCAAATATGAAATCAGTAAAAATTGGGCAGCGCATCATATCTACATTGAGACTGAAGAAAAAAATCTTAGAAAAGCAGCATTAGACGCAGTAAACCGACTCAAGTTGGCCAAAATAAAAAAGCTACAGGATGAGATTGTTCAACAAATACATGAACAAATCGAACATACAGATATCACAGATCAGTTGCTTTCCGATAAAATCAAATTAGAAATCGCAAAAGCCCAATTGGCTCAATACTTTGGATCTGTTATTCTTTAGCAGGGGCTATTCTCAATAACCAGTTCCCGTTGTTCTTTACTACTACAATACTTACCCGCTTGGGATAAATCAATTGATTCAAATCAAATTGAGCTAGTCCAGGAAATTGATTCAAACTTCCTTCAAAAATCGAGTATCTATTTTCTGAAAACCCACTAAAATCCGATTGCCATAATAGGCGCCCTGTATCGCTGACAGCTTTGTGAATTGACAAGCTATCGTCTGATACGAAAATTCTGTTTTTACGCTTGGACATGTACTTTGGCACCATAGAAAAAGCTGACTCGGATATGGTTGGCATCCATTCAGGATGATCAACAGAAATCACCTTGGACATTGTATCCTTCAAAAATGAAAACATCGCTTTCCACGGATTCTTGTCATACAACTGAGTAGCCACCCAATGTGCACCATCATAGGACTGATACTTCCATTGGCCACTTTGCCAACTAAACCATGATTCCAAAACATTGCATTGGCATAAAGTATCTAATGAAAAAACGCGCCTCTTCATTTCATCCTGATTCGATACAGCTTCAGGATTGGTGCTCAACCAAACCGTACTCATAGCATTTCCCATTAAAGAATCTCTCAACTGCACAGCCTGATTATTGGACAACCATTTGGAATCATCAACAAAACCCACCCATTCACCTTTGTTGTAATCCAGTGCAATTTTCGATTCAGCCGAAACACCAACAAAACAGAAAGGAGCATTGCGATCACATTTGGCAATGAGACCTTTCCACGCAGCATTGTTCTCCTCATCAAGCAATGTCCAAGTTGCGGTATTCAGAGTATGGCTGCTCCATACCAAGCACCCTTCCCACTGGGCTATATTAGGGATGCCTGAAAGCAGACTATTCAATTGGACTTCACTCCAACGATCAGGAATGGGCAAAAACAAATACCAGGAACCTTCTTTCACGTGCACCCAATAAGCACTCTGCCCGCTCATCAGCTCTGATACGATTGAATTCTCTTTTTTCCAATTCATCCACAAATTCCAATCAGCATAAAGTTCATCATGCAATGGCAAACTGTCTTGACGCAAATAATTCAAAAAAACAGTTCCTTCATTGACCTTGACGACTCCATCAACGTATGTCGTTAAAAACTCCATCGGATCTGAAGATGAACGAAGGTGCTTTTGAAAAACCCAGAGATAGTAAACACAAGTACCTATAATCAGCGTAATAAATATCAATCGAAACAAAACCTTCCTTTGCATGATATAAAATTAGTGGATTAAATTTTCTAGTGGCAGGTTCATTGACGGACTATTAAACACCTTTTTGTTGAGTATATTGGCCCATGCAAAAATCAATCATTTGCTTAATCTTCATGCTCATATTCAGCGCAGAGATATTGAGCCAAACGACGGTATCCATTCAAATTAAGGACGCAAAATTTGACAATCCATTGGCCTTTGTTTTTCTCACTGACTCATTGAAAACCAAAGGCGGTCAAACTGATATCAATGGATCAATTTCGCTTCAGCTCAAAAAAGGAGATTGTGTTTTTGTACAACTCTATGGATATAAAAACAAGAAACAAACATGGAAAGGAGAAAATCCTTGGATTATCCATATAGAGAGCAATGACTTGGTTCTTGGAGAATTGGTTGTAACCATCAAGGAAGACCCTGCCTACAAAGTCATTGCAAAATGCGTAAAGCAATCATCCGTCAACAATCCCGTTGAAAAACTAGACTATCAATTTGAACAATACTCTAAAATGATAGTGGATTTCGAGCGCAACGGTGACAGCAAGTTTTTAAAAACCTTTGACGATAAAAAACTTCTTCTTTCGGAAACAATTGCATTGCATCAACACCGTGCACCCAATGAAAACAAAGAAACTATTCTAGCCAATCAAATGAGTGGGTTTGAATTTCCACAAAGCACCATCATCGGCTCCCAAATGCAAAGCTTCTCCGCATATGAACCCGACTTTCAAATTCTAGACCGCGTATTGATTTCACCATTAGGACCAAGATCTTTGGACAGATATGAGTACAAAATGATTGACACCTTATTCAGCAACAGTGATTCAATTTTTGTTATTCAATACAATCCAAAAAAAAGATTCCAGAGCAATGGACTGATTGGCATTGTGCACATTCAATCACCAGAATTTGCTTTGATACAACTGACTGCAGAACCCTTTGAAAAAGAATCATCTTATTATATTAAAATACAACAGAAACTAAATAAGAAATGGAATTGTTTCTTCCCTACAGAAATGAATTCATTTTATAAATTAACCAACTCATCCCCTGAGATTTTTGGTGAAATTCAGACCCAATTAAAAAACATTGAGCTACGTAAATTCGAATCCAAAGACTTTGATGCCGTGGTTTTCGATTTCCCGCAATCCGCCAATACCATTACAGATAAAAAATGGGAGGAATTAAGATACACCCCTTTGAGTGCTGAAGAAAGGAACACCTACTCTTTTATGGATAGTATAGGAAAAGTCAATCAATTTGACAAAAAAGTTAATCGCCTGGCTAGTTTACTTGAAGGCCAATGGATGCTGGGATTCATCAACATGGATCTTTTGCAACTATACAAATTCAATCGTTTTGAAGGAAACCGTTTGGGTATTGGTCTTTCAACCAACTCAAAATTTCATGAACGATGGAAGCTGGATGCAAATACTGCTTTTGGATTCAAAGACCAGCGCACCAAGTATGGCGCAGGTTTGGGTTGGACATCATCCAACACCCGTGTTCATTTCCGATTGGGTTACATAGATGATGTTCAAGAGAGTGGCAGAAATGGTTTGAACAGCTACCGCCGCAACATCAATCAACAAGTCTATGAATTCTTTGTCACCAAAATGGATTACATCCAAGGGGTTACATTGGATGTTCAAATCCCGCTTTACAAAAGTGTTCAACTTTTCTATCAGCAATCCAATCTCAAGAAAACACCCCACATTTCTTTTACCAAGAATAATCCGCAACCATATTCACTTGTGCTGAATCGACTAATTTTTAGGTGGACTCCAGGCGAAAAAAGACAACGCTTGTTGGGCAAGGAAATTGTTTTAAATGGTTATTGGCCTATCTTTCAATGGGGAATGAGCCATGGCACCATCAGCCAACACAAAACTTTTATCAGGCATCAATTTGAATTGGAAAAAACTTTTCATTCCGTTTATTGGGGAGACGTCAAAGTAAATTTAGAATGCGGGAAAACCATGTACACTGCTCCCATCAATGAGTTGAACGCACTTCGCGGATCTTGGAATAATCACGCCAAAGTAACCATATCTGTTCCTGAGTCATTCGAAACGGCGTTAAACAACCAATGGTATGCGCGAGAATATGCGCACTTCTTTGTGCGCTACAAATGGAAAACACCCATTTATCAGCACCCTCAATCGGCACCCAAAATCACCATGCTTTTGAATGGAGGATGGGGTAAACTGGGGTTGAAGGATCAAGCACCTGATGGAGTGACAGATTACCCCAAAGGCTTTTTTGAGACTGGACTTGGTATAAATGATTTAATCATTTCAAAAACAGGCGGACTGGGAATTGGTTGTTTCACCAGACTTGGCCAATACCGTGATCCCCAAGCACAAAAAAACGTCGTTTTAAAAATCACAACCAATTTCTTGTTTTAATACTGCCATTTATCAATTGGTTTGTGGATTCCTTTTGTATCTTGCCCACGTGGAAATTTTTGATTTTATTGGAAGTCTTTTCAATCCTGAAAGTATCCTCCATTTTGGAGGACTGGCTCTATTGCTCGTGATCATTTTTGCTGAAAACGGTTTAATCATTGGTTTTTTTCTACCCGGAGATTCACTCCTCTTTTTATCAGGGTTGATATGCGCCACTCAGCCTAAATTATTGGATGTCCCGGTTCAAGAGCTCATGCTTTACTTATTCATCTTTGCCAGTCTGGGGAGCACTTTCGGTTATTGGTTCGGTTATCATTTTGGTAAAAAGGCATTGGACCGCAAAGAGACTTGGTTATTCAAGAAAAAGTACGTTGAAATGACAACAGATTTTTACCAAAGACATGGAGGCAAGACGCTCATCCTTGGAAGGTATCTTCCCATCATCAGAACATTTGCACCCATACTTGCAGGGGTGATAAGAGTAGAATTTAAAACCTTCATGTTTTACAACCTCGTTGGAGGTGCCATGTGGATTGGAACCATAACCACTGCAGGTTATTATCTGGGACAATTTGAATTCATTAAGAACCACATTGATCTAATCATTCTCGGGTTTGTGGTGGTTACAACCGGAGTGTTGGCCAATACTTACATCAGACAAAATAGAAGAAAAAAAAATCAGCAAGACCCGCTATTATGAAATTTGGAACCAAGGCCATACATGCTGGCCAAGAACCTGACCCCACTACAGGGGCTATCATGACACCCATTTATCAAACATCAACCTATGTTCAGTCCGCACCAGGTCAGCACAAAGGCTACGCATATGCAAGAGGAAAAAATCCTACTCGCGTAGCATTGGAAAACTGTTTGGCCGCTTTAGAAAACGCCAAACATGGCTTATGCTTCTCTAGTGGAATGGGAGCTGCCGATGCCATCATCAAACTGCTACAACCCGGTGATGAAGTAATTGCATCTGATGATTTGTATGGCGGAAGCTACCGCATGTTCACCAAAGTTTTTGCCAAATATGGCATAACCTTTCACTTTGTTGACATGCATGATGAGGTTGCCATTAAAAACAAAATCAATACCCAAACGAAAATGATTTGGGTGGAAACACCTACCAACCCAATGATGAAAATCATAGACATCAAAAGGATGGTGGAGTTGGCCAAGATACATGAGTGCATCTGTGTCATCGACAACACTTTTGCATCGCCTTATTTACAAAACCCTTTGGACCTAGGTGCTGATATCGTGATGCATTCAGCCACCAAATATTTGGGCGGTCACAGCGATGTTGTCATGGGCGCACTTTGCACCAACGATGACAGTTTGCATGAACAGTTGGCATTCATCGCCAATTCTTGCGGCGCCACACCAGGACCTCAGGATAGTTTCTTGGTATTGCGCGGATTAAAAACATTGCACATTCGCATGGAAAGACATTGTGCCAACGGTAAAGCCATTGCTCACTTCCTTCAAAATCATCCAAAAGTTGAAAAAGTATATTGGCCCGGTTTTGAAAATCATCCTTACCATGAAGTGGCCAAAACGCAAATGAAAGACTTTGGAGGAATGATTTCTTTCAGTTTAAAAAATGATTCATTTGAGCAGGCTTCTGTATTGGCATGTGCCACAGAGGTCTTTTCTTTGGCTGAATCATTAGGTGGAGTAGAATCATTGATTGGACATCCTGCTAGCATGACCCATGCATCAATTCCCAGAGAAGAGAGATTAAAAACAGGCATTACCGATTCTCTCCTGAGACTGAGTGTAGGCATTGAAGACGAAGAAGACTTGATAGAAGATTTGAAGCAAGCCTTGGACAAAGTGAACATTGCATGAGTAAAGAACAAAACATTGCCATTGTTGGTGGCGGACTAGTTGGAAGTTTATTGGCCCTTTATATGGCCAAAAGAGGGCACCAAGTCAATGTATTTGAACGCAGATCAGACATCAGAAAGATGAAAATCGTGCAAGGCAAAAGTATCAATCTTGCCTTGAGTGATCGCGGTTGGAAAGGCCTAGACGGCGTGGGAATTAGAAGTGAAATTGAAAAAGTTGCTCTTCCCATGTATGGGCGATTAATGCACGCTGTTAGTGGGGAGTTAACCTACCAACCATACGGAAAAGAAGGGCAAGCCATCTACAGTGTTTCTAGAGGATTACTCAATCAAACACTATTGAACTGCGCCAGTGAGTACCCCAATGTTAAACTGCATTTTGAACACAAATGCAATGACGTTGATTTGTCAAAAAAGACAATATATTTTGAACACGAGCTAAAAGAAATTGCCACACCCTATGATAGACTTTTTGGAACGGATGGAGCATTTAGCGCGGTAAGAGCTCGTATGACCAGATTGGATCGACATGAATATTCTCAAAAATATTTGGCGCATGGTTATAAAGAATTGGAGATACCTGCACTTGCTGACGGCAGCCATCAACTGAGAAAAGACTGTCTGCACATCTGGCCTCGTGGTGAATTTATGATGATAGGTTTACCTAATCCTGATGGTTCATTCACCTGTACATTATTCATGGCTTTTGAGGGAGAAGTCAGTTTTGAAAAGATTAAAACAGAACAAGATGTTCATGCGTTTTTTGATCAGTATTTTCCTGATGCCAAAGCTTTGATGCCAGAGTTAATCCAAGATTATTTTAACCACCCTACTGGAAGCTTGGTCATGACCCAGTGCAATCCTTGGAATGTAGGTTCAGATGTATGTTTGTTGGGAGATGCTGCTCATGCTATTGTTCCATTCTACGGTCAAGGAATGAACTGTGGATTTGAAGACTGTTCTTCACTTGAGGAAATTCTAACATCTACTGAAGAGGATTGGGAAAAAGCCATTCCCCAATTTGCACAAGAGCGCAAACCCAATGGTGACGCCATTCTAGAATTGGCATTAAGAAATTACATTGAAATGCGCGATCTCACTGCCGATCCACGATTCCTATTGCAAAAGAAAATAGAAGGTTGGTTTAGCACAAAGCATCCCGACAAATGGATGCCCTTGTATTCACAAGTCACTTTCAGCCATATTCCTTATCACATCGCTTTGGCCAATGGAAAAAGGCAAGATGAAATCATGGCTCAAATTCTTGACATGCCTAAAATTGAAGAAGTTTGGAACAGTGATGAGGTTGAAAACAAATTGCTAAGCCTTATTCAATAAAGCATTTTTCTTACATTTTTGTCTAAATATCCAGAGATGCGAATTTTGTTCATTGTCCTTTTTACCATTTCCCCCTTTTGTCTTTTAAGTCAAAGACAATTAAGGCCATTGCATGCGGAGCCAGACTACTTGGATCATGGTTGGTCATTTGGCGCAGGTGCAACCGTAATGCTTCCATACAAGTTAAAGACTCCCATCAGCAGCTACGACATCACCAATCGCAATGCGCTTAGATATGACGGAACTATTTTCGCCACTCCCAAAGCGGGATGGGCTATTGAGGCCAATAAAATGTGGTTCAAAACCAAATGGAATTACTTTGATTATTGGGAAGTAGGGGCACGGTATTATTGTTTGCGGGGATTAGAAAGATTCAATGGTGATTTTCAAGGCAAGGATAACAGTGGAGGGATTGCCGCAGACCGAAAAACAAAATTCAACCTACATACGTTTGGATTTGAAGCCCGTGCCATTGATATGAGGCAATTCACGGATCGTTCATGGTTCCATCATGGCCCAGTTTTGACAGTCGACTACCAGGCCTTTCAGCGCGTAAAAAAGAAAAATAATGAGGCGATTCCATTACCCGAGATTATGCCGTCAAAACTCAGTGGAGGAATTAATTATCAAATAGGTTTGGGACGAAAAAAATTTCCTGGACTCTTTGTATTGTATACATTAGAAACACCATTGTTTACCTTTTATCCTTGGGATGAGAAGTGGCCGCAAATGAGAGTACTGAACACGGATTGGCAACCCATCTTACTCACTGCTCGCATCATCCTACTCAAGAAAAGACCCTCCAAATCCTGTGAAAACCGGCCCAATGTCAACATTGAAATTGACAAGGATGATCCAGGGAAACACAGCCGTAAAAATGGGCTTTTTGATGAAAAAATAAAACGCGTAAAAATCAGAAAACGCAATTAACGCTGTGCATCCTGACACAACTCGATCAACACACCATTTGTTGATTTTGGATGCAAAAAAACAATCATCTTTCCATCTGCACCTGGTTTTGGTTCCGGGCTTAATAGAACAAAACCCTCTTTTTCCAACCGGCTCATCTCTGCATAAATATCATCCACATCAAATGCAATGTGGTGAATGCCTTGTTTGTTCTTTTCCAAATACTTTGCAATAGGACTATCTTCATGAATGGCCTGCAGCAACTCTATCTTGCTCTCACCTACTTGAAAGAAACTGGTCAGGACACCCTCTCGCTCTACCACCTCATTTTTATAGGGTGAGGTGTTCAATAGTTTTTCAAAAAGGGCATTAGACGCTTCTATGTCCTGCACCGCTATGCCCAAATGTTCAATTTTCTTAATCATGTTCTATTTCTTAAAAACAAAATAAACAGCTGCAATCATACAAAACATGGCAGCTATGTGATTCCATTTGACACTCTCGCCTTTGAAAAGGATGATGGCCATTACCATAAACACACCAAGCGAAATAACTTCTTGCAAGATTTTCAATTGAAATAAATCAAAAGGTCCTCCATACAATTTGGAACCCATTCTATTGGCTGGAACTTGCAAAAAATATTCAAAAAGTGCTATCCCCCAACTGATCAAAATAATTGTTATCAATCCCCAAGACTTAGTCCATTCAAACTCCTTAAACTTCAAATGTCCGTACCAAGCTAAGGTCATAAACACATTGCTACCAATTAGAAGCAGAATGGAATAAAATGCCTTCATCAATTGTAAAAGTACAACACCCCTGTGGCTGAATCAAAAGTGTAATTGTATTGCAACAAGTTTTGAGAAGCCGACCCTTCTACTATTGTACCATCAGTCAATAGCCACTTGGAATCACCACATGGATCTTTGATAAAAATATGATCATCATCTACCACGCAAATACAAGGATCGTCTGGATTATGCGTACTTCTTGCATCATAAACGTTGAACTCTTCTTGATTAATGCGGTAAATAATCAGTTTAACTGTACCTCCATCAAAATACAAAAAACCTGTCGCTACGGATAAATCAAAATACGATGGTTCATTGATGTTGATGGTAAAAGCAAAACTCACCTCAGGCAACAATTGACTTCTATTGCAACGGTCACAACCGCCAATGGTAAACATCAATAACAATATGAATAAAATCCGTTTCATTTCTTAGCCACAGTTGGAATAAATGGTTTTACATAAACAGGCTCAAAGTAAGCCAAGTCAACAGGCTCACCTAAACTCAAACCCTCCTGACATACCACACGAACACTGGGCAATGTATCAACAAACTGGGTACCTTCTGGCAACAAAGATTTTAATTTCGTAGCATTCTCACCAATTACCATCAATGGATTACTCAAGAATGTGCTCACAAACGCATCATCCACTATAATTGCCTCAGCTGCGGTCGATGATCCATCTGAATTTCTCCAGGCTCCATAAACTTCATTGCGCCTGGCATCCATAACTACCAAAACACGCCCTTGAAATTCGCTTGTATTTTGGGACAACATCATTTGCAAACCAGAAACAGCAAACAATGGAATATTCAATGCCATTGCAAATCCCTTGGCTGCTGAAACTCCTATTCTTAATCCCGTATATGAACCTGGGCCACTGCCAACAACCACCGAACTCAAATCTGAAAATTCTACTCCAGAAGACTTCAACAACTTCTCTATCTCTTGGTGTAAAATTTCCGCGTGAAGAAAGTCTTCACTGACTTGATCCAAACTTCCCAAAAGCTGCGACCCTTGCCACAAGGCTAGACTGCAATTCTTTGACGAAGTTTCAATACCTAAAATCACTTTTCCTCCTTCAACTCGATTTCACCAATGGTCACTTCATCCCCATTGCTCAACGACTTGGCGACTTCATCATACGGACCAGTAATTACCTGTTCGTCCTTGGATACACCCTCGATAACATGGATAAACTGATCATCCTGAACGCCAGTATTGACGTACTTAACCTTTGCTTTTCCTGTATTATCCAAAACAAAAACACATGTTCGCATTTCATCCGACTTCAAACTATCGGGTCTAGTGGTAACCGCTTTGATGGGAATACTCATCACTTGCTCTACTTTCTCTGAAAGGATATCAACCGTTGCTGTCATGCCTGGTCTAAAAGGAGAATCCGTACCTCCAGCTTGTAACAAATGTTGATACGACTCAGGAAGAATGCTAATCTTCACGGAGAAATTGGTAACTTGATTATTGGTAGCGCCGGCCATTGAACCTGTTGTCATTAAATTCAACGCAGTATTGCCTATTTCTGTAACGATACCTTTAAACTTTTCATTTCTGAAAGCATCAACAGCTACAATAGCGGTATCTCCTAATTGCACACGAACAATATCACTTTCATTCACTTCTACATTCACCTCCATGTTGCTTAATCCCGATATCTTCATGATCACATCGCCGCTGGTCATGTTGTTCCCCAATACGGCCTCACCTACTTCTTTGGTCAATGCGGTCACCGTTCCATCAATGGGAGAAAGGATGGTTGTTCTTTTCAAATTATCAGAAGCCTCATTTCTACTGGCTTCAGCACTGGCAATTGCAAACTCAGCGCTTTTCACACTCTCCATGGCCGCTGAAACTTCTGCATTGGCCGTTTCAAACACTGATCTTGAATTGTCCATCTCGGCCGTTGAAATGGCCTTCTCAGCATACAGCTTTTCATTTCTTTTGAATGTCAACTCTTGTAGCTTAGATTGAGCTTGGGCCTGCAACAATCTTGCTTTGGCACTGCTCAAATTGCTTTTGGAAGAATTAAGTGTTGCCTCAGCTCTTTGCAAAGCAGAGGTATACAAATCAGGATTTATTCTTACCAACAACTGACCTTTTACAACGTGGTCTCCCTCTTTGACAGGCAATGCTACAATTTGACCACTGACATCTGATTGTATTTTCACCTCTGAGGATGGTTGAACTTTACCACTGGCACTTACCTTTTCTATGATGGTTCTCACGGCTGGCATCTCTGCCTGAACATGTCGCTCTTTCTTATCCTTGGTTAACCATATCACCAATACAATCAAAAGCAGAACAATTCCTGCAATGATCCAATTCCTTTTTCTTTTATTCTTCATGGTTGTAGTTGTATGGGTTGATTCAAATAAAAATTTAAAATGTTGCGTTTAAAAACAAAATCGACTTTGGATCTAACCAATTGGGCTTTGGCGATATCCATGCGATTTCTAGCAATGCTCAATTCTGTGGCGTTAATTAAACCGTTGTCATATCTGGTTTTTGACCATTGATAGGATTGCTCATTGGACTGAAAGCTCAACTCATTGGCTCGATAACTAGATATGGCCGCCTCAGCGTTGGTATAAGCGGTCTCGATATCCATCTTCAATTGCTGTTTTGCCAATTCCCAATTCAACTTGGCATTCTCCACGCCCAACCTTGATCTTTGAATGTTGGCATGATTCTGAAATCCATTGAATATAGGAACAGTTAAAGAAAAGAAAAAAGATCGGTTAACATTATCTCTCATCTGAGCGTCAAAGGATTTCACAGCATAATCATCTGAAAAATAAACTTGCTGAGGAATAGACAATACAATATCATTGGTGCCCATCACTGTTCCAATGGGATAACTCAGCAAATCGGGATTACCGGTAATCACCCTTGCCGCACCTGAATATCCTGTCCCTAACGATAAGGAAGCAGACAATCTGGGGGATACTCCAGACTTGGCCATTTTAAAGTTGTACTGAGCCGCAGATATAGCAGCCAAACTGGATTGAATACTAGGTTGGTTGCCTAGAGCTGTTTCAATAACCAAAGACTTAGGAGGCAACTGATCACTTACACCAAACAATGCAATATCCGGAAATGAGGCTTCAAAAACTTGCGACTCCTTTTCTTCCAATCGCATAATCTGAATCAACGACAATTTGGCAACTTTCAGATTGTTCTCTGATACAACTTGATTGGCTAAGTCCGACTTATGTTGCGCCTCCATTTCAGATAAAGTCCCGGGATTGATCGTTCCAATCTCATAAAGCTTTTTCAAACGATTCAATTGTTCTAATGAATTGTCAGAAGTGCTTTGCGCAATCTTGAGCAACTCTGTAGTGAGAATAACATTCAAAAAAGCATTTGTAGTTTGCAAGGCAATCTGATTCTTCACATTCTCAACATTCCATTGACTCGCCGCTGCGTCTGATTTGGCCTTTTGGTAATTGAACCAATTCTGACCACCAGTAAATAAGTCCAATGAACTGGACACCCCAAAGCTATTGCTTTGAATTCGCTCGCTGGCAAAGCTATTGGTGAATGGGTCAATACGCTGACCCCAATTGTATCCATGACTTGCCTGACCATTGATACCGGGCAACATGGATCCCACAGCAGTCCATTGACCATAAGCCGTAATCTGCTCATTGATTATGGCTTGCTGCAATTGAATGTTATTGCCAATGGCCTGTTCGACACATTTCTCCAAAGTCCATTGAGCCTTGGCAGAAAAATGGAAAAATATAGAAATGAAAACGATATTAAGAATTCGCATGGTGCTAAAGTACGATGGCACCTGTTTCATAGCGTTGGATTATACAATTTTAGGATTAAAATCCAATCACCTCAATTTCCACACGTCGGTTGAACTCCAATTCCTCCTCTGTCTGAGGGTTGGGATACTTAACGGCTTCACGACCTCTTCCCATGGCGCTCAAGCGATGCTTGGAAACACCGTGATTGATTAAATAATCCTGAATGTTTTCAGCTCGTTTTTTAGCCAATGTCATCAATTGAGTATCACTCAATTTGGTTTCTGCATTGGCATTAACGTGACCAATAATTCTAACACGTACACTTGGGTGCATATTCATAAATTCCAGCAATGATTGAAGCGCATCCACGGATGAAAAATAAATGTTGGTATTATCACCCAAGAAAACGATACCCTCAGCAACGAATGATGCACCCTCTGAAATAGGCATCATCATCACCTGTTTTTGAGACTGAGGAATATCCATAGGAAATAAATGAAAAAAATACGGCAAATAGTTCTTGGCTAAAATAGCTCCTTTCAACTCACGATAGGGATATGCATCCACCGCCTTACCATCCAAAGAAATCACTTCCAATTCTCCTGTATCCAATCGACCAGAAATACGTCCAACTGGATTCAATACGAGTTGATGATCATCCGATTGAATTGAAAAATAAAAAGGCTTCATCACCTCTTCTCCATCGTAATCAGCTCGCTCTTTAACAAATCTGGGCTGAGCATATGTTGTCACAAAAGACAATAATACTATGATCGCGATGAATACTTTTTTCATTTTTCAATCTTTAAAAAACGAAATGATTCTTTTTCTAAAAAAAACCAATCCGCCAATGAGAAACAAAAGGTAAGGCAAAAACATAAGATACACAATACCTGTATTTAAACCTTCTGCAATTCCACCATTCTCAGTTGAGGCCTGCTCAGCAGTAGCCCGGCACATTGCACACTGAGCTTGACCAATAAATGACCAAAACAATATTGACAAAATCAACAAAGCTCTTTTCATCATTCGTAATAGGGTGAAATCATCAAATAAACCACAACTCCCGTCACTGCAACATAAAACCAAATGGGCCAAGTCCACTTGGCCAAACGCTTATGCTCTGCATACTCACCAATCAACGCGCGATAAGCACTGAATAAAATAAATGGCAAAATAATAGCCGCCAAGATGATGTGACTAATCAATACTATATAATAAAAAACTTTGAAATCACCAGCGTAGGATGTCTCACCTGAAAACATATGATGCCCGATATAGGAAACCAAAAAAACAATGGACAATACCATTGCCGACATCATTAGAAGCTTATGCGTCTTGTACTTTTCTTCTTTAACCATCCATAAAGCTAGCACCAGAAGGATAGCTACAGTAGCATTGATTACTGCATTAATGTCGGCAAACAAATGCTTGCTGAATGGAAGGTCCACATCCAATTTGATGTATTTTAATGCAACAACGGCAACAAATACAACTGCTGAGACAAGGTAAATCAAGAATTTGGCCTTGGCATCGTTCTTTTTAAAAGTAGGTTCTAGCATAAAACAAATTTAATCTTCTTCAGCCATTAACACACCTAAATCTTTGATTAATTCATCAACGGCTTTTGTGGAGGTACCATCATAATATCCCCGTATGTGAAAATTCTTATCTATCAGTGTGAGCTGATCCGTATGAAAAAATCCTCCATCAGCATCAGCAGAAGGAAACGCACTGAGCAAATAACCTTGTTGAGCAAGCGCATAGACCGCGCTATCAGCATTAACAAAAGTCCAAATGGAAAAATCAGCGCCATGCGTTTTTGCATAGGATTTCAAAATTTTAGGCTGATCATATATAGGATCCACAGTATGAGAAAGCAATTCCACACTGCCTTGCCAGCCATTCTTTTTAATCTCATCTTGTATTCGAGCCATTTGAGAAGTCATTAATGGACAAATACTTTTACATCGGCTGAAAAAAAACTCCGCTACAAAAGCTTTCCCTTTTACTTGATCAAATGAAAAACCATAGCCATCTTGATCTGTCAAACCATAAAATTTAGGAATGGTATAGTAGACCGTATCGCCATCGATAACTTCATGTGTTCCCAAAAATGGTAATGGATCTTGGTTTTTACAACCCCAGAAAGTGAACACAAGAAGAATCAAAAAAAATCTACTCCGCAGCATGTGTCTTTTTATATCGCGCAATATCCACTTCCTTCTTTAACAAAGCTATGTCTTCAATGATGCTTTGCATGTGATACTCGGTATTCCCGTATAAACCTCGGATATGACCTTCTGTATCCACCAATCTAAACCTAGCCTCCTTTGACAAATCTTGAATAAAAAAGCTCTCCTTCTCAATGGCAGAAATGACAGTGTCATCAGCCATCAAGAATTTCCATTTCCCATCAAATTTATTGTACTTGGTTAATCCTTTCAGATAAGCTTGTACTTGATCTTGATTCAAAGAGTCGGGTTTTCTGGAGATCACAACCAAACCAATGTCTGGCTCATTGCGGTACTTGAAATTAACGTTCAGCAATCGCTCAGTAATTTTCCCAATGTGATCATCCGTCAAATCATAAAAGCAAGCCAACCAAACCTTCCCATTAAGTTCTCTCAGCTGAAAAGGCTGAAAGTTTTCATCTAACATGTTCGCATTGGAAACCTTATGATCCAATCGCATTGTATCACCCTCCAAATGTGAAGCGTCAAAATAGGGCAATGTATTGAAATGATGCTTTCCCATTACCCCAAAAAATACTACCCAAATGAGTGGGAATAAAAAAAGTACACCGATGAGTAAGGTGTACTTTTTCCAATTAGATGATTTCATGCTTATTAAACCACTATCTCCAAGTTGAGTTCAATTCTTGAACAGAAACTCCTTCATAAAGACCAATAAAGATCAAATAAAGAATGAACAACGCATATGGAAGCAAAATCACATACTTCAAGTTTTTCTTTTCATCACCCAAGTGCATAAAAATTAAAACGATGTAGGCCGCTTTAACCAAAGTCAAAACGATAAAGCCCAATTTGATAGTTTCCCATGTGATGGTACCATTGCGCTTGAAGAAAACGCCCATGAATACTTCAATGATTGTAATCACCGTCAATAAAACAGTGACATTGTACAATTTTTTACGGATAGCTTTGCCTTCCTCATTTGTATGAGAATTGTTAATAGCGTAACTATCGTTTACAATTAAATCGTCTCTTTCCATGATCTTAAGATTATACTAAATAGAAGAATGTAAATACAAATACCCAAACCAAATCTACAAAGTGCCAATACAAACCAATTTTCTCAATGGTTTCATAATGACCTCTTCTGTCAAACTCACCACCCAAAGCCATAAACCAAACGATGATATTGATAACCACTCCTGAGAATACGTGAAAGCCATGGAAACCAGTAACAAAGAAAAAGAAGTTGGCATACTGCTGTTGAACTGCATACTCATTTTTGTGCATGTTGGCACCAAACACAACAGTTTCGTTGGCTTTGGCTTCCCATAACTTTTTGCAATCTTCACCAATCACTTTCACCTTACGGATATCTTTATCATCCTTGCGCTCCAAAACATACTTGTTCAAAATAAGCGCTTCAGGATGCATACTAGCAGCATCGACATGAGTCTCAGCAGCAACTGCCTCAGTTCCGTGTGAAGCGTGCGCATCGTGACCATGGGCATCCGCTGCAGGTGCTGCATGACCGCCTTCCAATGCATGCTCATAAGCATGACCAAACTCAGACTCCATGTGAACCCAATCGCCACCATTCAAAGTCATTTGTACCTTCTCACCGTTTTCCATTTCACCGGTAACAGTTAATGACTTGTTCACCTGAAATCCACCACCTGAACCATGGATAAAGTGAGACCACTCCCAAGCTTGAGAACCCAAGAAAAAGAATCCACCAATGATGGTGTAACCTAACCATTTGATCACTCCAGCTTTGTCTCTTCTGTGACCTGCTTCTACTGCCAACACCATGGTTACAGAAGAAATAATCAATATGAAGGTCATCAAAGCGACGTACATCAAAGGGTATGAACCATGCAACATGGGCAAAGCCTCAAATACTTGCTCTCCAACAGGCCAGGGATCTGAACTACCGTGACGAATCACGCCGTAAGCCGTTAAAAGTCCTCCAAATGTCAATGCGTCTGATACTAAAAAGTACCACATCATCATTTTACCGTAAGAAACGCCAAATGGTGAGGCATTACCACCCCACAATTCGTCTTTTGTTAAATTTTGTGTATGTCCAGCCATGGTTTATGGTTTTCGGTTGCAATGTTAAGCATAAATCCACAAAAAAAGAAAACCCTTGACTAAATTAATCAAGGGTTTTTCCACGTTGATGTGCTCAACAAATTTTCAGTAGATGAAAAAAAGAAAGGCAAACAAATAAATCCACAAGATGCCCATAAAATGCCAGTACATTCCATTGGCGTAAAGAGACATATAATTCTCTTGACTTAAAGCACCGATTCTCAAACGATTAAGATTAACAACCAAGTATATCAAACCAAAAAACAAATGTATTAAGTGCACATAAACCAACACACTGATCAATGCTCCTGAGGCGTTAAAAGTGGACATTACTTCTGTGGTTTTGGATTGGGTATGATTAACATCAGATTCAGTGTAAAATTGACCATTCCACATCACCAAAGGAGCGTTGCGGTATTCTATCCAATAATCAACGCCATACTCTCCAGTAAATTTTCCAAGTGGGTTCCATTTATAGGACTTCATCCCTTGCTCATTTTGGGTGATGGTGTATCCCATTCCTTTTTCTTTCAAACCAGCCCATCCCGACATTTGAGTCCCTGTAAAAGCAATACCTAAAATCAATGTAGCAAAAACACCAATCATGGCATTCTTAACGCTTCCTGCCTTCAAGGAACGAACAGCCCAATACATGGACGCACTGGATCCAATAACCGAAAAAATACTTAACCAAAAAGCTGTTGGAACGTTGACATGCATCCACATCAGTTTGCCTTTTAAAACAATCAATGCACTAGTCACACCTCCAAAAAGCATAACTACAGCAAAGATGATAAACCACATCATCATCTTCTTGGTTCTCAATTTCACTTCAGGAGTAACGGAGTCAAAAACATCCATTTCTCTGTTTTTCATGGCATCTTCCATTTTCAAAATTTTTTATATTCGATTAAATACTTCCGCAAGTTGCACCACAGGGAGATAAACAAAAGAAGAAAACATCAAAGATTTTGCATCTTTTATTTCACAAGTCCTGAATAAGCGGTAAGCATAATAAGACATCATCAATCCCATGAGTATAGAGATTACCGCAGCCACATTACCTACCATCGGTTGGTGAAGAGGCAAGGCCCAAGGCAGCAGAGAAATAGGAATACAAAAAAGTGTGTACATCAATATCTGGAAAGCACTCCTTTTACTTCTTCCTTCCTCAAAAGGCAATAGCTTATATCCAGCGCGGGCATAATCATCTTGAAGCACCCAAGCAATGGCCCAAAAATGAGGAAACTGCCACATAAACTGAACTGCAAACAACATCCCAGCCTCCAACCCAAAATTACCCGTTGCGGCAACATAACCAATCATGGGGGGCAATGCTCCGGGAATGGCACCCACAAAAACAGCAATGCTCGAAATTCTTTTCATTGGGGTGTAAACAAAAACATACAGCACGAAAGCGGAAAGACCCAAAACACCGGAAGCCAGATTTAATCCGCTCCACAATATTCCAACCCCAACAACTGCAGCTGTAACAGAGAGAATTGTCGCCAATTTCAATGTCATTCGATCCTGGGGCAATGGCCGATTCATTGTGCGATGCATCAGCTTATCCAGTTCTATTTCCCACACTTGGTTCATTCCGTTGGATCCTGCAGTCAATAGAACTCCACCAATAATCAATAAGGACAAAGCACTCCAATCCCAAGATTCCGCACCCATACCGTAACCTGCAATGGCTGATACAATGACCAAAGAAGACAATCTTAATTTGAACAGGGTGGCGATATCACGACCCAAAGTATGCTTCTGTACAATATTTTGCTCACTCATGAAGACAACAAAAGTACAGTCAAAAAAGCCTCATTGTATGCTGATGTTAACCTTTTAAGGCATCATTTTTTGGAGTCCTTCTGCACCGCTCACTGCAGTACTTCACTTGATCCCAATCCCGCTCCCATTTCTTGCGCCATTCAAATGATTTTTGGCAAACCAAACATACTTTATTAGGAAGGTTTAATTTTTTATGCGCCATTTCCCTTTCGCCACAAATGCACCCAATGATGAATGGCCATACCTCCGCTCACGGCAACATTCATGCTGTGCTTGGTTCCAAATTGTCGTATCTCCCAACATGCATCACATAAGCCTATGGCTTCTTCACTTACTCCAGAAACTTCATTCCCAACCACAAGGGCTGTTGGCTCCGTTATTTCAATTACTTCATCCATAAATGTGGATCCATGAACTTGCTCCAATCCTATTATTCGGTAACCCCTGGCCTTTAAATCGCTCAATGAATCTGATATCGAATCATAATGTTTCCAATTGACACTTTCTGTTGATCCCAGAGCCGTCTTCAGTATCTCGCGATGTGGTGGTGTCGGAGTATATCCGATACAATACACAGCCTCTATACCCATAGCATCAGCCGTCCTGAAAAAACTACCGACGTTCAAACCACTTCTCAATTGATCCAAAACCAAAACCAAAGGAAACTTCTCTTGACCCTTAAAAGCATCAGCGTCCACCCGCTCAAGCTCCGCCATTTCTTTCTTGACAAAATCTTGCATCATCTCCAAGTCCAAACCATTGGCAACTGAGCGTATACTCCTGGATGGTCCATCATGTTCTTCATTTGTTTCCAAATGGGATAATGTGAGCCAGCCATCTCTTTTAACATAAGATCCGACTTGGCTTCAGCTACATCATTGAACAAAGATTCAAATGGATCTTGCATTTCTGGCAATACCTTAACGTTGTCCTTTAGTTCAACACCAATCTCCTTAGCTGCGTAATTAAGCGCTTCTGTCAAACTTCCCAACTCATCCACTAGTCCCAGCCTTTTGGCATCCAATCCTGTCCAAACACGACCTCTAGCCATGCTGTCCACTTGATTGATGGACATTTTTCTTCCCTGAGATACCCGAAGCAAAAAATCATCGTAAATTTGCACAATCATTTCGTTCATGCGCTGCATTTCAACATCATCAAACGGCTTGGTCAAACTGAAGAAATCAGCGTGAGGATGGGTTTCATAACGATCAAAAGTTATTCCCAACTTATGATCCAACATATTCTGAAAGTTGGGAATGATACCAAATACACCGATACTTCCCGTAATGGTTTGGGGATTCGCGAAAATCTTATTGGCAGAACATGCGATATAATAACCTCCGGAAGCGGCATAATCTCCCATACTCACAATCAACTTCTTGCCCGATTGTTTAATCAATTCTGTCTCTCTCCAAATCACATCTGAGGCCAATGCGCTTCCTCCAGGTGAGTTGACTCTTAACACAACTGCTTTAATTTTGTCATCCATCCGCGCATTGCGCAATGCACTGGCTATACGATCGCTTCCAATAACATCATCAGAACCCTTGCCTGACTGAATTTCACCTACCGCATAAACCAATGCGATAGCGGCATGATCCGCAGGCATTTCAGCGACAGGATCTCGTTTTAATTCGTGGTAATCCGCATATTCAATTTTTGGCATCTTTTCTGTCAAAGGCACTCCCAATTTTTCATTGACCATCGCCATCATTTCATCATAGTGCTTCAATCCATCCAAAACTCCATCATCAACAGCATTCTTTGCATTGACATAACGCAATTCATTGGCAGCAAGATTTAGCTTCTGCGCATCTAAGTTTCTGGTCTTAACTATCGCGCTTATCATTTCATTCCAAACGCCATCCATAATGCCCTTCATCTGCTCTTTATTGGGCTCCGACATTTTATCGTATAAAAAAGGCTCAACGGCACTCTTGTACTTATTATCTCTACCGCGAATCACCTGCGCGTCCACCTCTAATTTGTCCAATAACTTTTTGAAAAACATCACCTCAGCGTTTAAACCACTCCAAGTAAACATTCCTGTTGGATACATATAAACTTCATTGGCGACTGAGGCAATGTAGTAATCAGCCTGAGTATAATTCTCACCATAGGCCAAAACCCATTTGCCTGAACTCTTAAAATTATCAATCAAAGTTCTCAAATCTTTCAATGTACTAGGAGCACCGCTCACACCGCTTACCATTAACAATACCCCTCCAATCTTTTCATCTTGTGCGGCGTATTCCAAATCGCGCTTTAAAAAATCCAAATAAAGCTCATCCTTTTTCTGAAAAGAATTGAAATCAAAATTTAATCCGTTGTCATTACCCCTTTCAAGGACTGGTTTATTCAAATTAATTTGGAGTACACTTACTTTCTCCATGGGCTCAACGCTTCCTCCGGATGAAACGGCAATCAACCCAATAACGAATAACACAAAAATAATTCCTGCAACAAAAAAAGCAATTAATGTTCCCAATGCCGAGGCCAAAAGCGTTTTTCCAAATCCCATAAATTCGATTTTAATGCTACGAATCTAAATCGTTTTTCAGCTATTTGGTGCTACTTTCGTAACCATGATGGAGGATTTGGTTTTTTTTAGCATTGGAGGTAATTTGGGAGATCGCATGGCACTCCTTGAGGAGACTTATGATTTTATTGATTTCAATATTGGAGACGTTGTGCTTCAATCAAAAATATATGAGACTGCTGCATGGGGAATGGCTGATGGCACACCACCATTTCTTAATCAAATTTTAGCTGTTAAAACACCCATGACCTTGGCTCAAATTGAGAAAGAAATCCAAGAGATTGATGAGTACTACGGCAGACAAAGAAATGGAGAAAGTTATCAAAATCGCGAAATGGATGTTGATGTACTCTTTTACAAAAATGAGACCCATGAAACTCCTTTGGTTGTCCCTCATAGCAAAATAGCAGAAAGAGCTTTCATTCTGCAACCTTTGACGGAAATTGCCCCAGATTTAAAGCATCCAATTACAGGATTAACCAGCACGGAAATGCTCAAAAAATGCACTGACGTTGCTACTGTAAAGGCATTATGAACAATTGCCCCTATCAATACTTAGTCGTTGAAGGGAACATCGGTTCCGGCAAAACTTCTTTGGCTCAAATTCTTTCGCAAGATTGGAACACATCTCTTGTACTTGAAGAATTTGCGGACAATCCATTTCTTGCCAAGTTTTACGAATCCGCTGAGCGCTATGCATTCCCCTTAGAACTTAGTTTTCTTTCTGAACGATTTGCTCAGCTTAAAAAAGAAGTCAATCGCGATATTTTTCAGCCGAAAGTAATTGCTGATTATTTCATTTCGAAGTGTCAAATTTTCGCCTCCAATAATCTCAAAGATGATGAGTGGCAATTGTTCAATAAAATGTTTGATATTGTATCCAACAGCCTTCCTCAACCAGAAATCATTGTTTATCTCTATGTCCATACAGAAAGATTACAAGAGAACATAAAAAGGAGAGGTAGAAGTTACGAGCAAAAAATCAGCGATGAATACTTGAACAATATTCAATCTCAATATTTACAGTACTTTCAACAACATCCAGAACTCACGATCCTTATGTTGGATACTTCTGAAATTGATTTCATTAATGAGCCAGAATGGATTCAAGTCATTAAAAAACACATTGTACAAAAATACAATCCCGGAATTCATCGCATTATGATTTCTCAAACTGAAAAGCATGAATAACTTACCATTCGACACCTCTGAAATAGAAAACTATTTTGATCGGCTTTGGCCCATCTGCCGCAGTATCAGTGGCAATGGGCTTAGAGCTTCATTCAACATTCTTCAGGAGATTATTCCACTGACGCTAAAAGAATATCCAACAGGAATGCAAGTCTTTGATTGGGAAATACCAAAAGAATGGAACATTGAAGATGCATACATCATGACACCTGATGGAAAAAAAATATGTGATTTCAAAGAAAACAACTTGCACATTGTCAATTACAGTATTCCATTTGAGGGAGAGATAACTTTTGAAGAATTGAGGCCCCATTTATTCACCATTGAAAACCAACCTGATGCCATTCCATATATCACCTCTTATTACAAGGAAACCTGGGGATTTTGCATCAGTTGGAATGAATTGCAAAATCTTCCAAAAGCAGGTAATTATAAAATTGTCATTAAAAGCAAATTAGAAAACGGATCGATAACCGTTGGAAGCACTGTTTTGAATGGAGAAACAGATGAAGAAATCCTTCTGTCCACCTACCTGTGTCACCCCAGCATGGCCAACAATGAGCTCAGTGGACCTTTGTGCATGGCATTTTTATACCGCGCACTGGCTGCAATGCCCAAACGGCGCTATACTTATCGTTTTGTCATGGCTCCTGAAACCATAGGTGTGATTGCTTATTTATCAGACAACGGCGCAGAGATGAAAAAAAATACTGTTGCGGGTTATGTCATGACTTGTTGCGGAGATGAGGCTCCATATGTATTTAAACAATCCAAAAACGAAAATGGTTTTCTAGAAAGGTGCACTGCGCATACTTTCAAGCAATTCCATATAAATCACTCGACCATCCCATTTGCGGTTGGCGGTTCTGACGAGAGACAATATTGCTCTCCCGGTTTCAACCTACCTGTTGGGTCCATCACCCGTTCCATGTATCACAAGTATAAGGAATACCACACATCATTGGACAATAAATCCTTAGTCTCCTTTGAGGCAATGAAAAATACCATTCAAACCTACCTGCAATGCCTCCAGACCATGGAGCAAAACATCACTCCAGTTTGTCTGGTTCCATATGGTGAGCCACGCATGGGAAAGAGAAATCTACTACCCTCATCCATTGAACCCAATGACAAAAGACGCCAAGACATCGACAGAATGTTTCACCTCATTTCATGGGCTGATGGTGAGCACGATATGATCTCCATCGTAGAAAAAAGAAATGAAAGTATTGGTGATTATCTGTCCATCTTGCAAAGATTGATTGAGGAAAAATTGATTGCTGTAAAATGAATCCAGGAGTCACCATTGTCATACAAGCGCGGATGGGCTCATCCCGTTTACCGGGAAAGATGCTAATGCCTTTGCATCAAGGGAAATCCCTGCTTTATTGGCTCATTGAGCGTGTCAAACAAAACCACTCCACCCAAAGCATTGTTGTAGCTACTTCTGACAACGCTCAAGATAATCCCATAGAATCTGAATGCCAATCATTAGGGGTAGCATGCTTCAGAGGCAGCGAGTGGGACGTCTTAAGCAGGTTTTATTTAGCGGCACAAACAAAACCTAACCCTTTGGTCATGCGCATTTGCGGTGACTCTCCTTTAATATCCGGTGAAATCATCGACTTTGCAATTCAACAATTTCAAGAAAGAAAAGTAGACTACTTCTCCAATGGAAATGAACCTCCGCATTTTGCAGAAGATGGATTTTGCGTTGAACTATTTTACAACAAAGATCTAAAAGATGCCTTTGATAATGCTGATTGGTTGAGCCAAAGGGAACATGTCACTCCATTCATCAAGAAAAACGCTGTATTAAAAAAAGCTTGGCAGCAATTTCGAAAAGAATACCGTTATAAGCTTTCCGTAGATACCCCTGAAGACTTTGATCAAGTTGCTTGGTTGTTTTCAAAAATGACAAATCCCTTGACCTCAGGAATGAACGAAATACTACAAATCATATCAGACAACCCTGCCAAAATAAGCGCTCCATTGAAACTGAATGAGGGGTACCAAAAGAGCATACAACAAGACCGTAAAGTGAAATGAAATGGAGAAAGATCTGCACTACATGAAACTGGCCATTGCTGAAGCGCATGAAGCGCTGAAAAAAGATGAAGTTCCGATTGGATGTGTCATCGTTTGTGAGGACAGAATCATTGCTCGAGGACACAATTTGGTGGAAACACTGAAAGATTTCACCGCGCATGCAGAGATGCAAGCTTATACTGCAGCTTCTGAATTTCTTGGAGGAAAATCACTCGATAAATGCACATTGTACGTAACACTAGAACCCTGCTTGATGTGCGCTGGAGCTGCCTATTTAACTAGATTAGGTCGGATTGTATTTGGCGCGTACGACCAAAAAAGAGGTTACACTCAATTTGAAAACCACAAAGGCAATGGCCAATCAATCATCCACCCCAAGACCCAAGTAGATGGTGGTATAATGGAAGAAGAATGCAAGACAATGTTGCAATCCTTCTTCCAAAATAAACGAAACTAAATTAACGCTTCTTACCAGATTTGGCAGGAGTAGCTTTCTTAGCTGGAACAGCTTTCACGGGAGCTGTTTTTACAGCTGTATCTTTTGAAACTGAAGTTGATGTTTTACCCATTTTTAGAATTTGGTATAACTCATCTTTCTCTTTCAAAACATCGCGCAGCATTGAATTCTCCATTCTGCACAAA
Source organism: Flavobacteriales bacterium (assembly GCA_947504275.1). Classification (GTDB taxonomy): domain Bacteria; phylum Bacteroidota; class Bacteroidia; order Flavobacteriales_D; family Sanyastnellaceae; genus CAMCTV01. The sequence continues at coordinate 20,870 of CANNHA010000001.1, read as the reverse complement.
TCCAAGGCATCAGATTCCATTTCTGTTCTGAATCTTTTGGCGTAAAATGTGAAAAAATTGAAATCCAATACTTCACAAACACGGGCTAATAAATCCGTATCCATGCTCTTTCTTTCAAAAATTTTATAGACATTGGGGGTTGACACGTTCAACAATTTCGCCATCGTCTCAGTCCGCATACCTTTCTTCTTGGCACGCTTTCTAATTTCTGTACCTATGTGTAAATCTTCCATTCGGCGAAACTATAAAAAATAAAGCAACTTGTCCATTGTATTGAAGTTCAACAAATCCACTTTTATTTCCTTAAAACGATAAAAATACTTGAAACAACTTGTAAAAATCACAGTAAAATCAATAGGTCCACGTAGGTCCACGTTTTTAATGTTGGTTCATTTTCGTAAAATAAATCAATACAAAAAAACTGAATTTTTGTATCATTTTAACTTGTCAACCATGAAAATCAGCATGATAGGTCCACTTTTGTTCTAATTTTCAACTCCATTTCGATAGCTGATACTTCCAAATGTTTTGCTTTTTCAATCAACCTGGTTGTAAAATCCTTGTCCTTGATTCCCACCGCATTGATTTTCACATTCATGACCGCGCCCAACACTGCTGCCCTGATACACAGTGCCCCAACGCCAGCATCCGTTATAGAATTTGGATTCCCTTCATTGACCATCTCAAGGCAGATGTCCATTGCATCCAAAGCAACTTCAGCAGTTCTCAGTGGAATTTCCATTGCATATTTTGAAGCCTTCTCTATGGCCTCAGAACGAAACTTTTTCTCATCATCCGTTCCTTTTGGCAATCCAAAAGCTTCCATGATTTGATTAAAAGCATGGGTATCTTCATCTACTAATCTAAGCAATTCTTTTTGTATTTCCATACCACGTTGAGCTACATCAGAAAACGCTTTCCACCTGCTATCCCAACCGCGTTTATGACTGCTCAAATTGGCCACCATAACGCCCAATGAAGCACCCAACGCGCCAACATAGGCACTAACAGAACCGCCACCTGGCGCAGGACTCTCACTGGATGTCTCATTGGCCAATTGGAGTGCGCTCATGGAAATCAAACGATTTCTTGAGCCCATCTTTTTCTCCAAAACATATTCAATGATTTTCTCACTTGGATTGAATGGAGCTAGATCATCCAAGCCCAGCGATTTGATGGCTATTTTTATTTTCTCTTCATCAGATATCCCCAAAGAGCGTTCTTGTTTGGCCAAAAAATAATCAGCCGCATCGAGCATAGATTGCAAGGGTATCAACCCTACCAACTCTGAACCTGTCACCCTAATCCCTCTTACCGATGCCTTGTTGCAAGCTTCTTCAAATGCAACATGAACTGGCGTAATCGAAATATCTGTAAGATTCAGCGAAAGTTGTGCGATACCATATTCATCGATGTACCAACCAATACCCTTCACACTCTTCAATGTTCCCGGTATGCGAACGGGCTCTCCCTTTTCATCAACTACTGGTTTTCCAGAAATTGTATCCCCTTCTCTCAACGTGCGACCCGCCTCTCTGATATCAAAAGCTATTGCGTTGGCTCTGCGGGTTGAGGTTGTATTCAAATTGACATTGTATGCAACTAAAAAATTCCTTGCTCCAATGGTGGTCAATCCAGCCTTTTTTAATGTAGTTGTAACCTCCGATGGTCCAAAATCTGGCTTACCCTCTGCGGTTGTAATCTTATCCAAAGCTTCATATTCCCCTTTCCTGCAAACAGCCAGATTTCTTCTCTCCGGCGATAAAGCAGCCGACTCATAATAGTAGCCTGCAATACCCAATTCCTCTCCTACTCGTTTCCCTAGTCCTCTGGCTATTTCAACGCACTCCTCCATGCTCACCCCAGCAATTGGGACAAATGGACAAACATCTGTGGCGCCTTGACGAGGATGCTCTCCTTTGTGGGTTGTCATATCTATCAACTCCGATGCCTTCTTGATTAGTAAAAACGCAGCTTCTTGCACAGCCTTTGGCTCACCCGCAAAAGTGATGACTGTTCGGTTGGTTGAGGCTCCTGGATCAACATCCAATAGCATTACGCCTTTAACTTTTTCGACCTCCGCAACAATAGCGTCAATTTTCTGACGGTCCCTTCCCTCTGAGATGTTGGGTATACATTCAATGATTCTATTCATCTGATTTTATTTTCTTAAAACACAATAGTAATACGCTTTCTTTCTTTTAACAAAGTCTCTTTCCAATCAGATACTGTCTTTCCTTCTTTCAATGATTGTAAAAAAAGCCCAGAAGGAAATATTTCTCTTGAATTTACTTCTACCGCTTTCCACTCCTCTCCCCATTGATTGGTGTATTGACCAATCAATTCCCGATAAGCATCTAAAACAGCCAATACATGATGAATCCCAATGAGTAAATCTTCAAAATCCAAGCTTTTATGTATCATCAACTTGACTTTGGCCATGGCAAGCTCAAATGCATGGAAGTCCGTATACTGATAATGATCCAAAATCATAAACCGTTTTTCTGGAAATTGAATTTGAATAATCCTTTGACATTCATCCAATCGTATCTTGACCAATTTGGGCAAATAAATTTGCTCCAGAACAAGCTTCTTCAAATCAAATAACTTTTGATTGTAAAGTTCCAACCAATCTTCTTGATTCAGCGAATCTGAAATACCCCAATATTTACACAAATCCAAATTCATAAAACAAAGTTAATGGCATGGTGTTGGATAAAGGAATGATTATTTTTGTTTTTATGGAAAAGAAACTTTTATTGACGCTCTCAGCCTTATTTTTTGTGATTTCCTTATTTGCGGCTCAACCGCAAAGAACGACCATCAAAGGGAACTACACTCACAATGGTTCTAAGACAATCATCATTTGGTCAACCATTGGCAAAGTCATGGAGGTGGTAGACTCCACCAAATTGATTAATGGTCAATTTGAATTCAAAACCAGGTTTTACAAGCAAGGCATGTATCTCATCGGTGTAAGTGAAAGTAACCATGTCCCCATTCTTTTGGACAATGAGCCAATCATAGAACTCGCCGCCAATGGTCCTAAAATGGAAACCAATTTAAAATACATCCAATCCAAACAAAACATCGCCTACATCGACTACATACCAAAGGAAATCAAAATCAACAATGCCATTCGTGCAGCGCATAAAAAAGAGGGGAATGACAGCACCATTATCCGTTTGAAAGAAGGTCGTCTAGCAGAAATGCGAGATTCATTGCGCAGCGCTCACATTGGTACTTTCCTGGATAAACTCATTGGTTGGAAAAGTGACATTCTGCCTTTGCGCAAATCAACATTCTGGAATAATTTTGACTTTAATGACACCGCAATAGTACGTTGCACCGTGCTCAATGACCGCATTCAACGTTACATGCGGAAGTTCTCAAAAGGAGAAAACTCAGGCTACATTCAATGCATTGAAGAAATTCTCACCAAAGCATCTATCAATGACGCCGTTTATGAGTTTACCGTATACCAGATGATTACTGGTTTCTTTGAAAGTGGCATGGACAACATAACAGCCTATTTGATTGATCAAAAATTGAATGGAGAAAGTTGCGGAGAAGATGATATTCACAAGCTGCTCACCAAAACGGCCAACTCCATTCAACAACTGACCATTGGGCACAACCCTCCCAATTTCCAGGCAAAACTAAGAGATGGTTCTGGCTTTGAGTTAAAAAACTCAGTGGCAAAAAACAAATACACTGTGCTCATGTTCTGGAGCTCTTGGTGTGAGCATTGTAAAGCAGCTGCTCCAGAAATCAAAGCCTTTCACGAAAAATACAGCAAAGAAAAAATTATTTTGGTGGGATACAGTTTGGACAACAATCAACAAATGTGGGAAAACGCGCTCAATGAGAGAGGATTTGTATTCCCCAATATTTTTGGCGGAAAACAATGGGACTCACCTGTCTCAAAATTGTACAAGGTCAATAAAACACCATTGTTTTTTGTGATGGATCAGAACGGCACCCTTCAACTTAAGGCCAAGAGCATTCAAGAAGTAGAGAAATTTATAGGTGGTTCCAAGTAAGCCTTTTCTATCTTTGTTTCGATAACCAGTTTTTCACCTAACCAATGGACCCTTCCCGATGTATATCAAAATTACCAAAGAGCTGCTGGCAGAAATTCGCCGCTCCATCGCAGAAGGGAGGGATACTGCATTAGATAAACTCACTATAGATCTTCACCCTGCTGATTTAGCCGAGCTCATTAATGAGTTGCGTCCTGAAGAAGCTGTTTATTTATACCGCACTCTTGATGAGGTTCGTGCAGCAGATGTCATGTTAGAATTGGATGAAGATGTCCGCAATCAACTTCTAAGTACACTAACATCCAGGGAAATTGCGGAAGACCTCATTGAGAACTTCAATAGTGACGATGCCGCCGACGTTATTGCAGAATTACCTGAAGAGAAACAAGAGGAAGTAATCGCTCTGATTGAAGACAGTGAAGCCGCTAGCGACATCATTGACTTGATGAACTATGAAGAAGGCACTGCAGGAGCGCTGATGGCCAAAGAATTGATCAAAGTCAATGCGCATTGGAGCGTTGCCATGGCCATCAGAGAAATGCGCAAGCAAAGTGAAGACCTCGATAGCATCTACACCATTTACGTGGTGGATGATTTCAATAAAATCATAGGAACGCTCAGCATGAAAATGTTAATCTTTTCCTCAGCTAGCCTCAGAACTTCTATCAGTGAACTATATACCAATAAAAAAGTATACACCGTCAACACAGCAACACCCGTTGAGGAGGTGGCCAATGTGATGAAAAAATACGACCTCGTTGTGATACCCGTATTGAATGATAGCCAAGAATTAGTTGGAAGAATTACCATTGACGATGTTTTAGATGTCATCCAAGAAGAGGCAGACAAAGATTATCAATTGGCATCTGGTATATCTGAAGATGTTGAATCCAGCGATAGTATCTGGACATTAACACGTGCCCGTTTGCCTTGGTTATTGATTGGGATGGGTGGGGGAATGAGCAGTGCATATATCATCGGGCTTTATGACATCACTGAAAATCCTCAAATGGCCATTTTCATGCCGCTTATTGCTGCTACCGGAGGAAATGTTGGTGTACAATCAGCGGCATTGGTAGTAAAAGCATTGGCCAATCAAAGTGAATTGGATGAAACCGTTTGGAGGAAAATATTAAAAGAATTTGGAGTGGGTGCTTTCAATGGTTTAATCTGCTCAATAATCATTTTCCTCACCACTCAATTGTTTCACTTTGATATTGGAATGAGCCTTACCGCAAGTATTGCACTATTCAGTGTTATCGTATTTGCCAGCGTTTCCGGAACCTACATTCCACTGACTTTACACAAATTTGGAATTGATCCAGCATTGGCCACAGGACCATTTATCACCACCACTAATGATATCATTGGCCTAATCATTTACTTTGGTGTGGGACATGTTTTACTGCAGCAATTCCTCTCCGTTCCCTTTAATATCTTTCATTGATGCCCAGCGTAATATTCTTGGACAGCGTTCATGATGTATTGTTTGAAGACCTTGAGAAAATTGGATTTGAATGCATTTGGGATGAAAAGAATGATCTTGCCTTCATCGCTAAAAATTATCCAGATATTCAGGGATTGGTTATAAGAAGTAGGTTTGTTCTCAATGACCAAGCAATAGATCTTTTTCCCAATTTAAAATGGGTGGCCAGATCCGGTTCAGGTCTAGAAAATATAGATGTCGAGTATTGCAATAAAAAACAAATTAAAGTTTTCAGTTCTCCAGAAGGAAATGCAGAGGCAGTGGGAGAATTTGTCTTGGGTTCCATTCTATCATTGATTAGAAAAATTCCATCTGGTAATTCAACCATTCGAAACAACCTATGGTTAAGGGAGGAACACCGGGGTATTGAATTGTCCAATCAAACAGTTGCCATCATAGGTTTAGGGCACATGGGGAAAAGTGTTGCCAATAAAATGAAATCCATAGGATGTCGCATACTGGCTCATGACATCGCGCTGAAAGAATGTCCATTGTCTCACGTTGAATTGGTTTCACTAGAGACAATATTTGACGAAGCTGATATCATCAGCCTGCATCTTCCGCTAACCAAAGAAACCAAAGAATACGCCAATCATATTTTCTTCAAATCCTTTAAAAAGCCCATCTACTTTATTAATACTGCTCGGGGGCAACACTGCGTTACTGAAGATTTATTAGACGCAATCAAAAACAAAAAAGTTTTAGGAGCAGCATTGGACGTACTTGAATTTGAAGGAACCAATTTACAATTGGAACAAAAAGACAATATGATTTATAGCAGACTCATACAAGAAAATAAGATTTTACTCACACCACACATCGCTGGTTGGACCAAAGAGTCCTATTACAAACTATCCAAAGTACTGAGCAACAAAATAACTCAATCTTTGGTTGAATCTTCTTGAACTGGGGCATCTTCACTGCTTTCTACAGTTACGCCTCTTGCTCTATCTAACTCCGCCTGATAACGCTTCAATACTCTATCAGTTACCTCCAAATCAAATAAGAAAAGGCGTTCGGCCGGATCATACTGAAAAGTAGCAACCGGCAACATGGCCACAACATCTTTAAAGCCCTCAGGGCGTTTATCCAAACTTAACTTGAGATCAATCATAGCGCCTATTTTCCATACTTTATCCGGAACATTGAATGTATCAAATGCAATTTTCTTTACGATATAATCCGTATATTCAAAAGTAGCCACGTACTTGCCATTTTCCACCAAATGAAATTGAAATATACCCATTGAGTTGGCTTTGATGGTAAAGGATTGATTGCCTTCCTCAGAATTGATAATGGTAATACTACCCGACAAAGCGATTGTTGAATCGGCCTTATCCACCAATATACCTTGAACAAAAACACTGTGCCCTTCCGGGTGCGGTTTCAACCAATCTGGCTTTTGTGACCAAGCAGATAGACAAGTCAATGCAAGGATCAATAAAGTTAATTTCTTCATCATTCAATTTTTGATTTCATCGGATCTAACCCGCTTATAAGCCTTAATGGCAAGGGTCAGCACAACACCCAAACCTACCAAACCTAAAGCTCCCCACAACCACGAAATGGAATCTTTATTCACAACCACAAATACAATAGCCACCAGTAAAATAGTACCCACCTCATTCCACATTCTTAGTTTAAAACTAGAAAGTCCTATTGGCCCCTTCAACCCTTTGGAATATAGCTTTTGCCCTTTCCATTGATACATCAGGAGACATAAAATAAAAAACAATTTCAAGTGCATCCATGGCATACTTAGGTAACCTGGATTGAGATAAAGCAAGGTTGTACCAAAAAACAAAGTAAACACACATGATGGCCAAGTGATGATATACCACAATCGATACTCCATCAACCTATATTGACGAAGTAAGATATCGCGTTCAGGATTGTCCTTGACTTCAGCCTCTGCATGGTAAACAAAAAGACGAAACATATAAAACAATCCGGCGAACCAGGTGACGACAAAAATGATGTGTAATGACTTGACTATGTTGTAATCCATACCACGAAGATAATCATGTACCTTTGCCACATGAAACCTGTTTACGCAAAAGATACACTTACCATCACCACCCACTTGGTATTGCCAGAAAACACCAATACACTAAGTAACCTTATGGGAGGTCAATTGTTGAATTGGCTGGACATCGCCAGCGCCATTGCTGCACACAGACATTGTAGACGCGTAGTTGTAACCGCTGCTGTAAACAATGTTTCATTCCAGCACCCTATTAAACTTGGAGATTTGGTTGTCATAGAAGCCAAAGTATCAAGATCATTCAATTCTTCCATGGAGGTTTTCATGGACATTTTTGTTGAGCACGGCGCTACAGGAGAAAAAACCAAATGCAATGAAGCTATATACACCTTTGTGGCTGTAGATCAATTGGGAAATCCCATTAATGTTCCAGAACTTCTTCCTGAAACAGAAGTTGAAAAAGTCAGATACGACGGTGCTCTCAGAAGAAGACAATTGCGATTAATCCTAGCTGGGAAAATGAAACCTGAAGAAGCAACAGAACTTAAGGCGCTATTCGACAGGGACTAAAGAAAGAATGCTCCTTGCAGCTTGTTCTAGCTTGTTCAAATCAATTTCGTGAATACATCTGTTCAATTGACCATGGTTGCATGAGTCGCCCAGCTTAGAACAGGGTCTATCACCTCTTCCTTGAGGCTCTAGCATAACACTTTTCTCGCCAGGTCGCCATGGAGACATTCCCAAACCAGGCCTTGTGCAACCCCATATTGAAATAATATTCTTTGAAAAGGCCGCTGCTATATGCATCAAACCCGTATCACCTGCAACAACCATACGTGCATGTTTGACCACCCATGCACTTTCCATTAAATTCAATCTATTCACTGCATTGAAAACCCTATTATCAATGGTCAGTGCAGTGCTCATCATCTCCTCCTCTTTTCCACCTACAATAACAATGTTTCCTGGTATCCTATGTAAAATACTCAACCAATTGGATGCATCAGGACGCTTTCCAAAATGATTGGCTCCTATTACTACAGCGGTATAATCTTCAAAAGGCAATTCAACTTGCACGTCATGTGGAATTTCAAACTCCAATCCCTTCCCATCATCTTTCAATCCAAGAATCTTCAAAGTATCTATATAACGCTGCACAACATGGGGAATATCCCATTTAAATCCCAACTTGATCCAAACAAATTTTGCCAAATTTTTTTTCTCTACTGTAAAAGACAAAACTCCTAGACGCTTCTTTATTAGATTAGATCGTAAGTTATTTTGCAAGTCAATAATGTAATCATAACCCTCCAGGGACAATGGTTCCATTACCTCCTGAACCGTATTTTCAAATGAAAATATTTTACTGATTCGGGGATTATTCTCTATGACAGGAAGATAACGATTTCTTATTACCATGTGCAATTCTGCACCACCTTCCAAACCTTCCTGTAAAATCCTTAAAACGGGAGAAGTAAGTACAATATCGCCAATAGCAGAGAAACGTATGATAAGAATTTTTGCCTGCACCAGTTGAGAATATTACTGGGCTTCAAAGAACAACTCTGTTTCTAAATCGTCGTCATAAAAAACAACCATTTCTTTATTGGTCAATCTTTTCAACATTAAGGTATCCTTATCGATATAATTTCCAACTTCAGAAACCAACTGAAGATCCATTATAACATTTGTCTCTTCTATCAACCATGTTCCTTCAGTACCTTGAGCGGCTCCTACATTAATCATCACACTCATATTCTCATCAAACTGATAAAATATGTCACCACCTCCTGTATTGGTTGCTGTAACATCAGCACCCTTCTCAAACCATTTGGTTAGTTTCCACTTGCCAATCAAGCGATTTTCCTTCGAACGAAAACTAATCCCAGGACCATCTTCAAACTTAGAACAAGAAGCCAAGAAAAACAAAGCTGCAGCAAAAAATAAAGTGTATCTCATATCCAAAATTTTTCCGTAAATATATCGCAATTCAATCAATAATAGTTGCTTCAGCGTACTTATGTTTGCAAAAAAAAGATGTGGATAGACACCCATTCTCACTTGTACTTGGAAGTCTTTCAACAAGACATTAATGATGTCATTCAACGCTGCATAGACAACAAAGTCAATCACATTTTTCTGCCTAATATAGATAGTGATTCCATCAAACCTATGATGGGGCTTCATCAAAAGTATCCCAACCTGTTTTTCCCCATGATAGGTCTGCACCCATGTGATGTAAATGAAGATTTTGAAGTTTATCTTGAACAAATGGAAAAATGGATGACAACAAACACATTCTATGGTATCGGTGAAACGGGCTTGGATTTGTATTGGGAAAAAAAGCACTTGGACATACAAATACAATCATTAAAAAGACATATTCAGTGGGCAAAAAAATTTGAGAAACCACTCATTCTTCATGCCCGAGACAGTTTCAATGAATTACTAGATGTAATTGAATCCGAAATGGATGAAAAGCTTTTTGGAATCTTTCACTGCTTCAACGGTGATGTTGGCACCGCGCAAAGAATCTTAAATTTGAGACAATTTGTTCTAGGAATCGGAGGCGTTATTAGCTATCCCAAAAGTGATTTAAAAAATACATTGCTGCATGTACCATTAGAAAAAATTGTATTAGAAACCGACAGTCCATTTCTCCCGCCCACACCACACCGAGGAAAAAGAAATGAAAGTTCATACATACCCATCATTGCAGAACATTTAGTGGATGTTTATAAAGTGCCACTCACAAGCATTGCTGAAACCACAAGTCTAACGGCAAAGAGTATCTTTAAAATTTAAAACCATGGAAAAAAAAATACTCATCATCTATACGGGAGGAACCATTGGCATGACAGAAGAATATCCAGGTGGTCCGCTAGTACCTTTTGATTTTTACAACATCGTTCAGCACTTACCCGAGTTACAAAGATTTGATTTAAAGATAGATGTCGCTGCATTCCCAAACCCCATTGACTCAAGTGATATGCAGCCTGAAATATGGCAAAAATTAGCAGATACTATTGTTCAATCTTATGATGCCTATTTTGGCTTTGTCATTCTTCATGGCACGGATACCATGGCTTACACGGCATCTGCCTTGAGTTTTATGTTGCCTGGCATTAAAAAACCTATCATCTTCACTGGATCTCAATTACCCATTGGAAAAATCAGAACAGATGGCAAGGAAAATTTAATCACTGCCATTGAAATTGCAGCATCCGAATTTCAACAAAAGCCAATAGTACAGGAGATTGCGATTTGTTTTGGGTCCAAACTGCTGAGGGGAAATAGAACATACAAACACAGTGCGGAAGGATTTGATGCCTTTGAAAGTCCCAATTATTTTCCACTGGCAGAAATTGGTGTTCACCTTCATTTTCACAATGGCCTTTTGCTCCGAAATGACAAAACATTTGAGCCACAACTTAATTTGAACACCAATATTGGATGGCTCAAAATATTTCCAGGTATCAGCCCAAATTCATTGAATAACTTCAAATTGAATCACCAATATGATGGACTTATATTGGAGACCTATGGAAATGGAAACATCCCTCAATTACCCTGGCTCATCCAAGGATTGAAAGAAATACATGACAGCGGAACAATTATTTTGAATATTTCACAATGCACCCAAGGCTCCGTCAATCAGAGCTTGTATAAAAACGCAAAAGAATTAGAAGATTCAGGGATTTTAAGCGGGTGGGATCTTACTGCAGAAGCCGCAGTTACTAAGTTAATGCATGTTTTAGGCAATCATTCAGGACAAGAAAACAGATCCATCCAACTCCAGGGGAATTTAGCTGGTGAAATGACAATCTCTCAAGATTTGCATTAACTTCGTTCTATGTCCATTTTATCCAAGCTCTTTCCTAAGAAAAACACAGTCATAGAACCCATCAGCATGCATGCGGTGGGCATGGACATGCATTCTCATCTGATTCCTGGCATTGATGATGGAGCACCTAACTTGGAGACTAGTATTGAGTTGATTTTAAAATTAAAGGAATTTGGATTCCATTCCATTGTCACCACACCTCACATCTACAAAGAAATCTATCCCAATACAGCTGAGATTATTTTAGAAGGAAAAAAAAGAGTCTTGGAAGAATTGGCGGCTCGGAATATTGACATCCGATTTGACGCCGCAGCGGAGTATTTTTGTGACGAACACTTCATTGACTTATTAAACAATAAGAAATTGCTTACCTTCAATGGAAATCATGTTCTATTTGAATTGTCTTTTGATTCTGAACCTTACTACTATAAAGATGCTGTATTTCAAATGCAACTAAATGGTTACCAACCTGTATTAGCGCATCCAGAGCGATATGTTTATTGGCATGAAAAAATGTCCAATTATGAAAACGCCTTTGATCGTGATATTTTTTTACAAGTTAACATTAACAGTTTCACAGGTCAATACGGACCCGGTGTAAAAAAAATGGCGGAACGATTGGTAGATGCAGGGGTAATATCCTATCTAGGAACTGACACGCATCACATAGGCCATGTTAATTTGTGGGAAACTGCAAGAAGAAATCCTTTCCTCAAAAAATTGGTAGAGTCAGGGAACCTCCTCAATCAGCAGTATTGATTACCCGCCAACTTCAGCAAGCTGCACTACCAAACCGTCAAACGCAGGAGAAATATGCATCTGGCAACCCAAACGGCTATTTGATTTGACAAAAAAAGCCTGATCTAACATGGCTTCTTCATCGTCATTGCGAGCAAGTACATCATGGTCAGACATTACATACATATGACAGCTTGCACACATGGCCATACCCCCACAGGTTCCCTCAACGGGTAATTCATAGCTTTTGCACAATTCCATCATGTTCATGTTCATGTCAGTAGGTGCTTCCAACTCATGATTAACACCTTGACGATCTACTAAAGTAATGCGAACAATATTCTCTTCCATACAATAGCAAAGATAATACTTTAAGCTAATGCCTAGGCCACTCAACTTGCCAACCTGATTCAGAACTGTAAAAATGATGGTACATTCCATTGCTTATCCCAACCCAACGTGCCTGAAGAATTCTGTCGTAACGACCTACCTGATCCAAGACTTTTTGATCCAATTCAATAAAAGGAGATTTGCACTCGACGATGCCCTCAACTTTCCATTTGGAATCAAAAACAACAATATCTGGACGCATCTTCTTTCCTGCAACAGCCAATTCTTGCTCAAACACAATGCGCGCTTGCGGATATCCAACATGATTGATAAGGTGCGATGCAACATTTTGTCTTACCCATTCTTCTGGAGTTAATACATACCATTTTTTTCTTACTAAACAAAAAATCTCCAATTGTTCCTGCCGCTTACGGATATTGTGATTATATTGTGGTAAATTCAACTGCATTTGAAACAAAAATAAACCACTATGGAGACAAAAGAAGAAATCGTGAAAAATTGGCTACCCAGATATACAGGTACGCCAATAGAAGAATTTGGTGAATACATTCTCCTGACCAACTTTGACAACTATTTGGAAAAGTTTGCCGAGTGGCACAATGTCCCAATCGTCGGTAAAAATAGAAGCATGCCCACTGCCACTGCAAATGGCATTACCATGATTAACTTTTCTATGGGCAGCGCCAACGCTGCCACCATCATGGATTTGCTGACCGCACGACAACCCAAAGCTGTTCTATTCTTGGGGAAATGTGGCGGTTTAAAAAGAAAAAACAAAATAGGCGATTTTATTCTCCCGTTGGCTGGAATAAGAGGTGAAGGAACCAGCAACGACTATTTCCCGCCTGAAGTGCCCGCGCTACCAGCTTTCAATTTGCAACGCGCAGTTTCATCTACCATTCGAGATAAAAACTTAGACTACTGGTCTGGCACTGTGTATACCACGAACAGGAGAGTGTGGGAACATGATGAGCCCTTCAAGGAATACCTACGAAAAATAAGAGCCATGGCTATTGATATGGAAACTGCAACTTTATTCTCTGTTGGCTTTTATAACAAAATACCCACAGGTGCCTTACTACTTGTATCGGATCAACCCATGACCCCTCAAGGAGTAAAAACTTCAGAAAGTGACAACGTTGTAACCACTAATTTTGTTGATTTGCACATTCAAATAGGAATTGACGCATTGAAAGAAATTAAAAATGAAGGCCAATCCATTAAACACTTGAAATGGGAGTAACTTACAATCAAATCATAAGAGATATTCAATTAAAAAAATATGCTCCAGTATATGTGCTTACTGGAGAAGAACCTTTTTTTATTGATGAGATTGCCCATTCTATCGAGCATGACATTTTAGATGAAAGCGAGAAAAGCTTTGGTCTTTCTATTGTTTACGGCAGAGACAGTGAATTAAGTCAGGTCATCAATTTGGCCAAAGGTTTTCCAATGATGGGCAACTACCAAATCGTCATGATTAAAGAAGCTCAGGATCTGAAAGAATGGAAAAAAAGTGATTCACTCAAACCACTAGAAAACTACATCAATCAACCCACTCCTACTACAATTTTTGTTCTAGAATACAAAGGAAAAACGCTAGACAAGCGCTTGTCCATCACGAAGCTCATTGAGAAGAAGACAGTCCATTTTGTATCAGAGAAAATCAAAGACAATCAGCTTGAGACGTGGATTTATGATTACGTCACCAGCAGAGGATACAAAATCAATAGAAAAATTTCCGAATTACTTTCAGACTATTTGGGAAATGATCTTTCCAAAATTGTCAATGAAATCAACAAGATTGCGATCATTTTTCCTCCCGGAACAGAGATTAATAGTGACATCATTCAGGACTATGTTGGCATTTCAAAAGAATACAACATCTTTGAGTTACAAAATGCGCTTGCCGAGAAGAACGTGGTTCAATCCAACCGCATCATCGAATATTTTATTCGGAATCCCAAGAGTATGCCCATACCGATGTTGGTAGGTAGCTTATTTGGATTTTTCAATAAAGTAAATATCATTGCAAGCGCGGAAAACAAGACATATACCCTTCAAAAAATGTATTTGGGTGGAAATCAAAAAAAGGATGTTGATGCTGCATTGCGCAATTATTCTGCGGCTAAATTGGATAGAATCATAGGTTACCTTTATGATACAGACAAAAAATCCAAAGGGATTGGAAAAGGACAAATGAGTGATGGTGAAATTCTTTTGGAATTGATATTTAAAATTCTCCACTAATATTTTCGTTCTACTTTAGCCACATGTTAGGAAATGATTTGCTGATTAGAGCTGCCAAAGGAGAAAAAACAGAACGAATTCCGGTATGGGTAATGAGACAAGCCGGTAGAATTCTTCCGGAATACAGAGCTACCCGTGCCCAAGCAGGTAGTTTTATTAATCTGGTTACCAACCCAGAATTGGCTGCGGAAGTCACTGTACAACCCGTTGATATCCTAGGGGTAGATGCAGCCATTATATTCAGTGATATTTTGGTTATCCCTGAAGCCATGGGACTGCCTTATCAAATGGATGAAGGAAAAGGTCCATTTTTCCCAAAAACCATTCAAACCATGGCTGACGTTGAATCTTTGGAAATGGACTCCATTGCATCTCACTTGAGCTATGTCAAGGAGGCGCTCGAAATCACTTTGGAAAAATTAGAAGGTCGCGTTCCTCTCATAGGATTCGCAGGCGCTCCTTGGACTATTTTCTGTTACATGATTGAGGGTAAAGGAAGCAAAGAGTTCAGCAAGGCAAGAAAGGTTTTAATTGAACAACCAGAATTGGCACAGGCATTGCTAACCAAAATTTCAACGGCCACAATAGCCTACGCGCAAATGCAAATCAACACAGGCATACATCTCTTTCAATTGTTTGATTCTTGGGCTGGGGTGCTCAACGCAGAATGGTACAAAGCAATGATATTGCCTCACGTTGAACGCATACTTTCACATATACATAAACAAATTCCTGTTACTTTTTTTGCAAAAGGCGCACATTATGCGTTACCTGATTTTAAAGATTTATCTTGTCATGTCGTTGGATTGGATTGGAACATGGATATTGATTCCGCGCGAAAGTTATTACCCACCAAAACACTTCAAGGAAATTTAGACCCAGCAGTACTTTATGGAAGTGACGAACAGATTATCAAATCCACCTTGCATATGGTGGAGAAATTCGGAAAGTCGCAGTATATTGCCAACTTAGGACATGGGGTATATCCCGACATGAGCCCTAAAAAATTGAAATTATTTATTGAAACGATACAAAATGCTTAAACCTGAAATAATGAAAATCAAAAGTTTTTTTCTCGCATGTTTATTCTTAATGGGAGTAAGTGTGTTTGCTCAAAAAAAGGACAGTAAGGATACTGGAAAGTCAGATAAGCCTGAAAAAGGTAAAAAAGAAGTTGTTGAAGACACTGATCCCAATGAAGTTTTCAACGGTTCCTTTGAAGAGTTTGATGCCAAATTGCTCAAAGGAAAAGGTCAGCTTCATTTGGTTGCAAAACCTTGGTTGAGTGTCAATAAGACTGGTGCTGATTTATTTGCTGGAGGCAATTCAAAAAACAAAAAAATCAACGCTCCAGACAATGATTTGGGCACACAAACTCCACAAGGCGGGAGCAACTATGCTGGTTTTGTGGGTTACAGCAAAGACCCAAAAATCAATCGTACTTATTTCTCACAGAAATTGAAACACACTTTGAAAAAAGATCAAATGTATTGTGTGACCTACAACTTAAGTTTGGCTGAAAACTCCAAATTGGCAGTAAACAATGTGGGCATACTCTTTTCAGAGAAAAAGATCCAACATGAAGACGATCAAAGTATCACAACACCTGCCAGCGTTTTGATGCCTGCCAACAGAGCAATCAATGATGTTGACAAATGGACAACAGTTTGTGTCCCCTATTATGCAAAAGGAAATGAAAATTACATGACCATTGGAGGCTTTGGAAATGATGGTGATATGAAATTTGAAAAGGTGAAACCAACCACCAAACCAACGGGTGTTACCATCAATGGTGCTTATTACTATGTAGACAATATCACTGTTTTACCCGTGACGGCTAAAAGTGAATGTAGCTGTGGAAAGAGCACAGTTGTTGAAACTGATTTGATCTACAGTAAATCAGGTACAAAACCTGCCGGTGCAAAACCAGAGCAGTTGATCAACGCTGCCGGCATTTACTTCGGAAAAGAATCAGATGCCATTCCCGCGCAATTTGAATCAGAATTGGATGAATTGGCCGAATTGTTAAAGGCAAATCCGAGCATCAATGTTTTGCTTACTGGTCATGCGGATACAGAAGAAATGACAGAGGCCAAAGTTAAACCTGAGCTCACTGAAATAGCCAAGAACCGTGCAATCATGGTCAAAGATGCCTTGGTAACTAGGGGTGTTGCTGAAGAGCGCATTGCAATAGATTCCAAAGACGCCAATGAATTGGTTGGAACAAAAGGAACTCCAATGAGCAAAGCACAAAATAGAAGAGTAATTTTCAGCGTTAATTAAGAAATCCGTTTGTTAAAGAGGCAATCGGGAATCCGTTTGCCTCTTTTTTTTATATGAAAACCATTGTCAATACACTATTTCTTCTGTTGTTTTTTACAACAACAGAAGCTCAAAACTTGGTAATCAACCCGAGCTTTGAGGACATGGAGTATTGTCCAAGCGACTTCACCCAACAAAATTTAAAGTCGCTTACAAAATGGACACAAGCAGGAGAGGGAACCCCTGACCATTTCAATGCTTGCAGTAAAAAAGTTGGTGTCCCCAACAACATGTTTGGTCAGCAACTAGCAAGAACAGGAAGTGGATACACAGGTCTTGGAACCTATCTAAACAATCACAATCGCTACCGGGAATACCTTTTGGGCAATCTTTCACGTCCATTGAAGACAGGAGAACAAGTTTGCATTACATTGTACTATTCCGCCGCTGACAACTGTCAATTCGTTCATGATGGATTTGGGGTATCCCTTAGCGCTCAACCGCCAAAAGCAATAGCCAGTAAACCACTTCTATTAAAAGATGTAAGTCTATCAAATCCAAAGTTTATCATGATGGATGATACGGACCAATGGGTTGAACTTAGCGGTTACTTCGTGGCAAAGGGAGGTGAACAATACATCACGATAGGAAACTTTAAAGATGACAAAGAATTGAGAATCATTCGAAGAACTCAGGACTCCAAAGTCCCTGAAAACAGAGAATATTCGTACTTGTTTATAGACGACATTTCTGTTGTACCAATAGACAACAAAAGTGCCTGTAGTTGTGTCAATGAAAAACTACAAGAAGTAGCCGTTGATCCTCCTTTAGAGCTTCAAGAATATGAAGAGGTAGTATTGGATGCTGTTCACTTCAATTTCGATGAGTTCACTTTAACGGATTCAGCTGTGAATCAATTGGAGAATATTTATGTCATGATGCGAAAGAACAAGTACATGTACATGGAGATCCATGGACATACCGACGCCAAAGGGGCAATGGCATATAATCAGGTTCTTTCTGAGAACAGAGCACATTCTGTTATTGATTTCATTGTAATGAAGGGAATTGATCAAAAAAGATTTGAAATCAAGGCGCTCGGGAGCAGTCAACCAGTGGCGTCTAATGAAACAGAAGAAGGTAGAGCCCTTAATCGGAGGGTAGAATTTAGAATAAGACGAAAGAAATACGAGTTGGTTAATTAATTAACTTTGCAACCTTAAATAAACAGAGATGTACAACATTACTTTGCCTGATGGCAGTGTTAAAAATATAGAAGCCGGTAAGTCCGCCATGGATGTGGCCTTATCGATTTCAGAAGGATTAGCGCGCAACGTGCTTGCCGCAGTAGTGAATGGTGAAGTTTGGGATGCCACGCGCCCGTTCACCAGTGATGCCACATTGAAGCTTTTAACATGGACCGATGGGGATGGCAAATCTACCTTATGGCATAGTTCTGCTCACTTGATGGCAGAGGCTTTGGAGACATTGTACCCAGGAATTAAATTGGCCATTGGCCCTCCCATTGAAAATGGTTTTTACTACGATGTTGATTTTGGTGATCATTCCTTCTCGCAGGAAGATTTTTCAAAAGTGGAAAAATTGATGTTGGAATTGGCAAGACAGAAAAACGCTTATGTGAGAAAGGAAATTTCCAAGTCAGACGCCATTCAGTATTTCACCGAAAAAGGTGACCAATACAAATTGGAGTTGATTGATGGGTTGAATGATGGAGACATCACATTTTACACCCAAGGAAATTTTACGGACTTGTGCAGAGGTCCGCATATTCCCAACACAGGATTTATCAAGGCTGCAAAATTGCTCAATGTAGCAGGAGCTTATTGGAGAGGGGACGAGAAAAATAAAATGTTGACACGTGTATACGCCATTACTTTCACCAAGCAAGCTGAATTGGAGGAGTACTTGGTTCAATTGGAAGAAGCCAAGAAGCGTGATCACCGCAAGCTCGGAAAAGAATTGGGTTTGTTCCATTTCTCTCAAAAAGTAGGAAGTGGATTACCGCTTTGGTTGCCCAAAGGCGCCGACTTGAGGGGTCGTCTTCAATCATTTTTACAAGCAGCACAAACCAAGGCAGGGTATCTTCAAGTCATTACTCCGCATATCGGGCATAAGGAATTGTATGAAACCAGCGGACACTGGGCCAAATATGGATCAGACAGTTTCAAGCCAATTGAAACACCCCAGGAGGGCGAGGTATACATGTTGAAGCCTATGAACTGCCCTCATCACTGTGAAATTTTCAAGGCAGAACCAAAATCTTATCGTGATTTGCCATTGCGACTTGCAGAATTTGGCACCGTATACCGCTACGAGCAAACAGGTGAGTTACACGGACTAACCAGAGTAAGAGGATTTACACAAGATGACGCACATATCTTCTGCACAGTGGATCAAGTGAAAGAAGAAGTGGGAAAAGTGATTGACTTGGTATTGTACATTTTCAAAACATTGGATTTTCATGACTACTTGGCTCAAGTTTCATTGAGAGATCCCAACAATCCATCCAAGTACATTGGCAGTGATGAAAATTGGGAAAAGGCCGAGACAGCGATCAAAGAAGTAGCCGATGAAAAAGGATTGAAAACTGTTGTAGAGTTGGGAGAGGCTGCATTTTACGGACCCAAGTTGGACTTCATGGTTCGTGATGCCATCGGCCGAAAATGGCAATTGGGAACCGTTCAAATAGACTACAACTTGCCTGAGCGTTTTCAATTGGAATACACAGGAGCAGACAACCAAAAGCACAGACCGGTAATGATTCACCGCGCGCCATTTGGTTCTATGGAAAGATTTGTGGCCATCTTGATTGAGCACTGCGCAGGTCAATTTCCATTGTGGCTTACACCAGAGCAGGTTAGATTGCTTCCAGTGAGTGAAAAATTCAATGAATACGCAAAAAGTGTAGCAAATAATCTAAAAAATTACGATATTCGCGCCTCCGTTGACGAAAGCAACGAAAAAGTGGGAAAGAAAATCCGAGAAGCAGAATTGGCCCGCGTGCCTTACATGTTGATTATCGGGGATCAGGAACAACAAGCCCAGACCGTTTCTGCAAGGAAAAAAGGTGCTGGAGATTTGGGATCCTTCTCTGTAACTGACTTTGCGCAAATGGTTCAAGACGAAATCAAGGAAATGCTTTCACACGGATAACAAACATTGAATGGAAAAAAAACCAACGCATAAACCTGGAAAACCTTACCCTCGCAGAGATTTCAGAAGAGAGAAGGAGGATGAGCACCGCATTAACACACGCATTACTGCCGCTGAGGTACGTTTGGTTGGTGACAATGTGGAGCAAGGGGTATACCCTACTGCTGTTGCCCTGAAAATGGCGCAAGAGCAAGAGGTGGATTTGGTTGAAATTTCCCCAAATGCTGCGCCACCCGTTTGCCGCGTGATTGACTACAAGAAATTTTTGTATGATCAAAAGAAGAAGCAAAAGGAAATGAAGGCCAAGCAGGTCAATGTTACTGTAAAGGAGATTCGTTTTGGTCCCAATACAGATGACCATGACTTTCAGTTCAAATTGAAGCATGCGCTTGAATTTTTGAAAGAAGGTAACAAAGTTAGATCATGGGTATTTTTCAAAGGAAGATCCATTGTTTTCAAAGATCGCGGAGAGATATTGTTATTGAAATTCATTCAAGAACTTTCAGAAGTGGGTGTGCCAGAGCAGTTGCCCAAGTTAGAAGGAAAGAAAATGTTTGTAATTATCAACCCTAAAAAGAAATAATTAAATCCCTAATACAATGCCAAAATCAAAAACCAAATCCGGCGCTAAGAAGCGTTTCCAGGTGACCGGTAGCGGAAAGATTAAGCGTAAGCAGGCGTTTAAACGTCACATCTTGACCAAGAAAGATACCAAGCGTAAGCGTGGTTTGGGCAATG